>JAZKHL010000166.1:0-10891 GCA_040385365.1 Pseudomonadota bacterium
GCGCCCTTCCAGCCCAGCTGACGCATCAGCACGACCTCGTGGCGATAGTCGCCGCCCATGCCGCCGTCTTCCTCGGGCATCGACAGGCCCAGCAGGCCTGCGTCACCGGCGCTGTTCCACAGTTCGCGCGGGACCGAGGAGTTGGCGATCCAGGACTGGACGGCCTCCGGCGGGGCGTGCTCGTCGATCCATTTGCCGACGCTGTCGGAGAACATGACGATGTCTTCTTCCAGCATGAAATCGGGGGAGGGGGTGTCGATGACGTTCATGGCGTTTCCAATATCGTCACCCTCGGGCTTGTCCCGAGGGTCCATTTCTCCGCTGCACGTGCGGAAGGGATTGCGCGCTCAATGTCAGCCAAAACCCAGCCTTTCGTGCGGCTGAACCATGGATCCCCGGGACAAGCCCGAGGATGACGGAGTCTGGTTAAAACGCCTCTGCTGGCATCTGCATCAGGACGTCGGCGCCGGTCTTCATCTTGATCAGATGCGACGCCGCATCCGGCAGGATGCGCTCGACGAAGTAGCGGCCCGTCTGGAGTTTGGTGACATAGAAAGGGTCGGTTGATCCGGCATCCACCTGTTTCTGGGCGACTACCGCCATCTGGGCCCACAGATAGGCCAGGGCGGTCAGGCCGAAGAGGTTCAGATAGTCCGTGGATGCCGCGCCTGCGTTATCCGGATTCTGCATACCGTTCTGCATCAGCCACATGGTGCCTTCCTGCAGCTTCTTCTTCGCGTCGGCCAGGCCGTCGACGAAGGGTTTCACCGGACCCTCGGCGCCGTGCTCGGAAACGAAGGCGTCGATGTCGGCGAACCAGCTCATGATCGCGCGGCCGCCCTGCGACGGCAGCTTGCGACCCACCAGATCCAGCGCCTGGATGCCGTTGGTGCCCTCGTAGATCATGGTGATCCGCGCATCGCGCAGATACTGCGACGCCTGGAAATGCTCGGTGTAGCCGGAGCCGCCGTGCACCTGCATGCCCAGCGAGGCGACGTGGAAGCCCTTGTCGGTCAGATAGGCTTTCAGCACCGGGGTCAGCAGACCCATGTAGTCCTTGGCCTTCTGGGCGGTGGCTTCGTCTGCGGACTTCTCGAGATCCGCCTGAAGCGCGGTCCACAGGATAAAGGCCTGGCCGCCTTCGACGAACGCCTTGGCTTCCAGAAGCATGCGGCGGACGTCTGGGTGGACCATGATCGAGTCGGCGGCCTGGTCCGGGTTCTTGGGTCCAGTCAGGCTGCGGCCCTGGATGCGGTCGTGGGCGAACTCCACGGCGGCCTGATAGGCGGCGGCGCCGATGGCCAGGCCTTGCAGGCCGGTGCCCAGGCGGGCCTCGTTCATGACCACGAACATGTTGTTCATGCCCCGGCCTTCCTCGCCGATCAGCCAGCCGGTCGCGTCGTCATAGGACATGACGCAGGTCGCATTGCCGTGGATGCCCATCTTGTGCTCGAGGCCGGCGCACTGGACGCCGTTGCGCTCGCCGATGGAGCCGTCCTCGCCGACCATGAACTTGGGCACCAGGAACAGCGACAGGCCCTTGATCCCGGCAGGCGCGCCTTCAACCCGGGCCAGGACGGTGTGGATGATGTTGTCGGTGAAGTCGTGTTCGCCCGCCGAGATCCAGATCTTCTGGCCGGTGATCTTGTAGGTGCCGTCGCCCTGCGGCACGGCCTTGGTGCGCACCATGCCGAGATCGGTGCCGCACTGGGGCTCGGTCAGGTTCATGGTCCCGCCCCACTCGCCGGTGGCCATCTTGGGCAGGTATTTGGTCTTCAGCTCATCCGACGCATTGGCGTGGATGCCGGCATAGGCCCCCGCCGTCAGGCCCGGATACATCGAGAAGGCGGCCGAGGCCCCGGCGGTGAACTGGCCGAACGCCATGCCGACGACGGCTGGCATGCCCTGGCCGCCATAGGCCGGGTCAGCCGACAGGGCGGGCCATCCGGCCGCGACCATGGCCTGATAGGCCTCTTTCCAGCCCTTGGGACCGGTGACGACGCCATTGTCCCAGTGGCAGCCTTCCTTATCGCCCGAGTGGTTGATCGGGGCGATGACTTCCTCGGCGAACTTGGCGCCTTCCTCCAGAATCTGGCCGACCAGGTCCGAAGAGATGTCCTCGAAGCCGGGCTGGTTCGTATAGCGGTCGATCTCCAGCACCTCGTTCAGGATGAAGGTCAGGTCGCGGACGGGCGCCTTGTAGGCCATGGGGTCAGGCTCTCAGCTTGAACGGATGATGGTGGTGATGGTCGAGGCGTTCGCGCAGCACCGTGGCGTACTCCTCGGCGCCGGGCAGGAGGTCGGGCCGCTGTTCGGTCAGCCGGGCCTCCATGGCCGCGCAGGCCGCCTCGGCCATCTCGATCGCGGCGTCGAGATCCTCGCGCTGCTGTTTCAGAGCCTCGATCTGCGCGCGGTGGCGACGCAGGGCGATGGCCATTTGATGAGTGTTGCCGTCGTTACGGTCATACAGATCCAGCATCTCCTGGATCTCGGTCAGGGTGAAGCCGATGCGACGGCCGCGCAGGATCAGCTTCAGCCGGGCGCGGTCGCGGGCGTCGTAGACCCGCGTCTGGCCCTTGCGGGCGGGGGTCAGAAGGCCCTTGTCCTCATAGAAGCGAAGCGCACGCGCCGTGGCGCCGAACTCGCGACAGAGTTGGCGGATAGAATAGGTGCGGTGGTCGTCGGCGGTCGCCATGAACGCCTCATAACTTGACGCGCACGTAAAGGGAAGCTTTCAGGTTGACGCAGCGGCGATTGCGTCCTGTTTCGGCTGAGCCGATAGGCGGGTGATGTCGCGCAAACACGTCAACAAGGGCATGGCGCCGAGGAAAAGCGACCTGCCGGCGAAAGACTGCGTCGCCTGCCGGCGGCCGATCGTCTGGCGAGCCAAATGGGCCCGCGACTGGGATCAGGTGAAGTTTTGCTCCGAACGGTGTCGGCGCGCAGGGGTCAGCGACGGCCCAGCAGGACCGGGATCGTGATCGCCAGAAGAATGACGTTGGTCAGGGCGAGACCAATGTCCGTGCCGAGGACGTGCACGATCAGCATGACCGCTTCCAGGGCGATCAGGCCTGTCGCTGAGACCATGAGAGGCCAGCGACCCAATCTCCATGACAGCAGAGGGGCCAGAAGCCCCAGAGCCAGCACGATCTCGACCACGCCGACGCCGCGCACAAGGTTTTCGCTGACCAGGGCCGGCCACTTCATCAGGGTGACCAGATTGGCGAACGGCTCGGTCAGCTTGGCGTAGCCGGCGGCGAAGAAGAACATCGCCGCCCAGCCCTGAAGCGTCCAGAGCGCGAGGTTGCGATAGGCGGCGACCGTGCGAACTCGCGCCGCCGAAAGGCGCGCGCGGGGGGAAGCCGGAGTGGGGGTGAAGGTCGTGGACATGGCGTTTTCGATTTCGTCGAGGAGGACGGGATTGGTAACAGTGACTAGATCAGATCGGTCTTTGGTTTCCGCAAGAGCTCGGGAGCACCACGGTAACGGAAGGTGATGAAGAAGCTGTGCCGTAGCTACGGGGCGGTAGCGTGGCCGTATTCATTCAGGTTGGTGATCCGAGTGGAAAAACCAACCTCAGAAACCGTATGGCACAGGTTCTGGAGCCTGTCATCAGCGGATGACATCAATTGATGACTTATTATTCCGCAGATCTCGGCACGCCCCATCATCCACTGTCTCCACCCGGGGGTCGGACGCTCCGCGTTAGAGAACGTGAAGCGGCGCATGGTTCGTGGGTGCGCCCTCATCTCCGGTGTGAGCGGCGTTCGATCCTCGGAGCCAGGCCGAGGATGGCGAGGACTGTTCAAGCGCGCGCCGCTCTTGCCGCTTCCAGTCGTGCGATCTTCGCGTGCAGCGAAGCCCAATCGTCGTCGCGATCGATCCTGCTCCAGATCGCTTCGACTTCGTCGATCAGCATCTCCTCCGGTTCGGGGGCGGCGAAGGCGGGATGCTCCAACCGTTCCGGCCGATCGGGCTCGTGCTCGAACAGGGCGAAACGAAAGGCGTCGAAGGTCTCCCCCTGCCAGTCCGTCGCCCGAGGGCCTGCAAGCGCTCGGGCCGAGGAGGAGAAGCCGGCGAACCAGTCATGGAAGAGGGGTTCCCAGCGGATCGCCTCGCCCTTCTCGCGCAGCAGGGCGAGCGTCGTGTCCAGCAGTCGCTGGTCGGCGGCTTCTCCCAGGCTCTTGACGCCCAGCCGGTCCAGAAAGGCGATGCGCAGCTCGCGGATATAGGCCGGGCCGAAACCGTTCAGCGCCTCGGTCAGGGGCGCGACGTCGGCGATCAGCTTCAGGCAGCCGGCCAGTTGCGTCAGATTCCAGAACACCGCCTCGGGCTGACGGGCGAAGGCATAGAGGCCCGAGTGGTCGAAGTAGGCGGCGGTGAAGCCGGGTTCGTAAGACGGCAGGAACCGCCAGGGGCCATAGTCGAAGCTCTCGCCGGTGACGTTCAGATTATCGGTGTTCAGCACGCCATGAACGAATCCGGCGGCGATCCAGCGGGCGGTCAGGCGCGCCGAGGCATCGACGATGGCGGTCAGCAAGCCTGGCGCATCGCCGGAAGCGACGCTCGGGTGATACAGAGCGCGGACATGCTCGACCAGGATCTCGACCTGGTCGGCATGACCGAAGAAGGCGGCGCGCTGGAAGGTGCCGAAGCGGACATGGCTGTGTTGCAGGCGGACCAGCACGGCGGATCGGGTCGGCGACGGCTCGTCGCCGCGTTCAAGTTGTTCGCCGGTCTCGATCAGGCTCAGAGCACGGCTGGTCGGCACGCCCTGTGCCTCCAGCATTGCGGCGGCGAGCACCTCGCGCATCCCGCCCTTCAACGTCAGGCGCCCGTCGCCGGCGCGTGACCAGGGCGTCGTGCCCGAGCCCTTGGTCCCCAAATCCAGCAGCCGGCCATCGTCGGCGCGCATCTGCGCCGCCAGAAAGCCTCGCCCGTCGCCGAGATCGGGATTGTAGTTTCGGAATTGGTGGCCGTGATAGCGCATGGCGATCGGGCCGGGCTGGCCGGACAGGGGCTCGAACCGGCCGAAATGAGCGATCCATTCCTCGTCGGTCAGTGTCTCCAGCCCGACGCATGCCGCCGCGCGGTCGTTGCGGACGCGCAAGGTCGTTTGCGGGAAGTTCGCCGGACGGACGGCGTCGCCGTATTCCTCACCCAGGTCGAAGAAGCGGGGCTCGGGGCGGTAGGCGGGGCTGACGGGCATGGGCCGCAAATGCGGGCTGGAGCCGCGCGGCGCAACTATCGACCCGCTGGTTTGCGTTGATGCCGCCTAGGATTGGGCTAGTGTGGTGGCAGATATCAGGATCGGCCGCGCGCCGGTCCAGGCTGGCGTCGCTCCTTCCCGAAGACCGGAGGACCCGACGAACCCGGTCCGACGCCTGTCGATAACCGGGCGTCACGGAATGAACCCTTCCAACCGGAGGCCGCCGTGGCGCGCAAACTGACGCTCGATTTCCTGAAGACCGAGGCCGCATCGGGCGCCGTGCTGGGCCTCGCCGCCGTCGCGGCCCTGGTCGTCGCCAACTCGCCCCTGTCCGAGGCCTATTTCACCTGGTTGAAGAGCGAGCATTTGTTCCAGGCCGGGCCGCTGTCGCTGGAGCTGTCGGTCTCGGAGTGGATCAAGGAAGGCTTGATGGCGGTCTTCTTCCTCGTGGTCGGATTGGAGATCAAATACGAGATTCTGAAGGGCGAACTCAGCGATCCGAAGAAGCTGGTCACCCCGGTGGTGGCGGCGGCCGGCGGGATGATCGCGCCGGCGATCGTCTATCTGTTGTTCTCGGGGCTGATGGGCGGGCCGCATCAGGGCTGGCCGATCCCACTGGCCACCGACATCGCCTTTGCGCTCGCCGTGTTCGCTATCGTAGGCAAAGGTTTGCCGTCGTCGCTACGCGTCTTCCTGTTGACGCTCGCAATCGTCGATGACCTCGGGGCCATCGCGCTGATCGCAATCCTGTTCAGCGAGGGCGTGAACTGGATAATGCTGGCCTGGGCGGGCGCGATCCTGGCGATCTATGCGGTGGTCGGGCGGCGAGGCATCGCGGCGCCTTTCTGGGTGCTGGGGTTCGCGGCAGTCTGGTGGTTGAGCGTCAAGGCCGGGCTGAGCACCTCGCTGGCCGCAGTCGCCTTCGCCGCTATCGTGCCTGTCGAGCCGCGCGCCGATGACGGCCAAAGCCCGTTGAAGGAGGCCATGCACGACCTCCACCCCTACGTCGCCTATCTGGTGCTGCCGCTGTTCGCCTTCGCCAAGGCGGGCGTGTCGTTTGCGGGCCTGTCGCTGGATCAGATGCTGGCGCCGCTGGTGCTCGGCGTGGCGGCGGGGCTTTTCGTCGGCAAGCAGATCGGAGTGTTCGGCGCGGCGTGGCTGGCCTCGGCTCTGAAACTGGGCGCCAAACCCAGTCAGGCGGACTCGTTGCAGGTCTATGGCGTCAGCCTGTTGTGCGGCGTCGGCTTCACCATGAGCCTGTTCATCGGCGCCTTGGCGTTTCCCGGTGCGGTGGACTCACCAGAGCAGGTCGAGGTCAAGCTCGGCGTCATTCTGGGATCGGTGATGTCGGGGCTGGCCGGAGCCGCGATCCTCTCGGTCGCTGCCAGACGACGGCGTCGAAACAAGGCTGGGTTAACCTCGATTACTAACAACCTGACACGCGAATATTGACCTAAGGTCATCACAGTCTGTCGCTTTTGCGTCACACACAGAGCTGTGGCGAAGCTGAAACATGGCGTGAACGCTCCGTTCTCCTTGTCGGGTCAGGCGGCTTGGACTACGGCAAACCTACGAGAATCCGACGTTCCGGAAGAAGAGCGCGGGTTGGGAATCAGGAAACGCCGCGATGGGCCCCAAGGGCGTGTCGGGCCATGAGCCGGGAGCCGTCCATGCGTCTTACTCAATTTCTCCGTTGCACCGCGTCCGCCGCGGTCGTCGGCGCCGTAGCCTTCGGCTTCGCCGGGGCCGCCGCCGCCCAAGACGGACAGCAGGACACCGTCGACGACATCATCGTCACCGCCCAGAAGCGCGAGCAGTCCCTTCAGGATGTGCCGATCGTGGTCACCAGCCTGTCGCAGGAAGCGTTGGAAGACGCTGGCGTCCGCGACATCAAGGATCTGCAGATCCTGACGCCGGGCCTGACGGTCACCTCGACCACCTCGGAAGCCTCGACCACCGCCCGTATCCGCGGCGTCGGCACCGTGGGCGACAACCCCGGCCTGGAAAGCTCGGTCGGCATCGTGATCGACGGCGTCTATCGCTCGCGCAACGGCGTCGGCTTCGGCGACCTGGGCGAGTTGAGCCGCATCGAAGTCCTGAAGGGGCCGCAGGGCACCCTGTTCGGCAAGAACACCTCCGCCGGCGTCATCAACATCCTGACCGAAGCTCCCTCGTTCACGCCGGGCTACAATGGCGAAGCCACGGTGGGGAACTACGGTCACTACGGCGTGTCGGGTTCGGTCACCGGCCCGATCACCGACGAGGTCGCCTTCCGCCTGTACGCCGCCCATCGCGAGCGTGACGGTTTCTACAACGTCGATCTGGGCGATGGTCCGCGCACCAACACCGAGGACGGCACGCAGGACTTCTACACGCTCCGCGGCCAACTGCTGATCCTGCCGAACGACAGCGCGTCGGTCCGACTCATCGCCGACTATTCCAAGCGCGACGAGTTCTGCTGCGCCGGCGTCCAGGTTCGCACCGGCCCGACCTATCCGTTCATCGACGGCACGTCGGTTGGCACGGGTCAGCGCCCGCCGGCCGCCGGCTTCGGCTTCCTGCCCTTCTCGCGCAACGCCTTCTCGAACCGCGGCACCGAGCAGCAGATCGAAGACATGGGTCTGTCGGCTGAGGCCAACATCGACACCAGCCTGTTCGGCGGTTCGACCCTGACGTCGATCACTTCGTGGCGGAACTGGACGACCCAGAATGGTCAGGACGCCGACTTCACCGGCGCGGACATCGCCTACCGGGTCAACAACGGCGACTTCGCGTCGACCGTGCGTAACATCACTCAGGAGTTCCGCCTGGCCGGGGCAACCGATCGCCTGGACTGGTTGGTCGGCGTGTTCGCCACACGCGAGCAAGTCAACCGTCGCGACGAGTTTTACCTGGGTGCCGACTACGCGCCGGTCCTGTCCTTTCAGCTCACGGCCCCGCTCGCCGGAGCTGGTGTTCCAACTAGCCCGTCGTCGATTGGCTGCTTCACTCGCGCCGGTCAGACCCTACTGCAGATGCAGCAGTGCCTCGGCACCTCGGGCGCCGTGTTCGGCACCGGACCTCAGCCGGTCGCCGGCCAGGCTCTGGAAGACCGCTATCAACAGCGTTCGGACTCGATCGCTATCTTCACCAACAATACCTACAGCGTCACCGACCAGTTCGACCTGACGCTAGGCCTTCGCTACACCTACGACGAGAAGCAGCTCAACGGCCTGCAGACCAATGTGGGTACGGCGTCGGCCACCTGCTCGGGCGCGCTGGGTAACTTCAACACGCTCGCTGCGCTGCTTGGCGGCGGAGTTGCGACGGCAACGAGCACTGGCCAAGCCGGCGCCATCACCGCCCGTCTTTGCCTGCCCTGGACCAACCCGTTCTTCGCCAATCGCGGCATTCACGAAACCGCCAACGACGGCACCCTGTCGGGCACGGTCAAGGCGGCCTACCGCCTGAACGACCAGATCCTGGGCTACGTTTCCTACGCTCGCGGCTATAAGAGCTTCGGCTATAACCAGGATCGCGTGCAGGGAACGGTTCCCCCGACCCCGCAGGCCTCGCTGTTCTTCCCCTCGGAAGACGTCGACAGCTACGAGATCGGCGTGAAGACGACGCTGTTCGATCGCACCATGCTGCTGAACGCGACCTACTTCGACCAGACGTTCGAGAACTTCCAGCTCAACACCTTCCTCGGCACCGCCTTCGTGGTGGAATCGATCCCCGAGCTAACTTCGCGCGGCGTCGATGCCGACTTCCTGTGGTTCACTCCGATCGAAGGCCTGAGCCTCGCCGGCGGTGTCACCTACACCAAGGCTGAATACGGCAGCTTCACCGCCGCCGATCTGGCCAACCCGGCCAACTTCCCCGGCCTGTCGCTGCTGCCGGGCGCCACCCCGTCGTTCGCGCCGGAATGGTCCTATGTCGGCTCGATCAACTTCAACCGTTCGATCGGCAATGGTCTGACCGCTGGCTTCAGCCTGCAGGGCAAATACATGACCGATTACAATACCGGTTCCGACCTGTTGCCCTACAAGGCGCAGGAAGGCTTCGGCACGTTGAACGGTCGGATCACGATCGGCTCGGAAGATGAGCGCTGGACGCTGGAAGCCTGGGCCCAAAACCTGACCGACGAAGAGTACGTCCAGGTCGCCTACAACGGCTTCCTGCAAGGCAGCGGCTTCCAGACCACGGTCCAGCCGAACGGGACATTCTACAGTCCAGCCGGTGACACCCAGACCATCGACGCCTTCCTTGGCGCCCCGCGCACCTACGGCGCCACCCTGCGGATCAAATACTAGAACCAGGCGATAGACCTGGATCCTGAAACCGGCCGAGGGCGACCTCGGCCGGTTTTCTTTCAATCAGGAATACACGTTAAGCGAGCGTCATTGAGCACGTCGCCTGATCTTCATACGCTGATCGGATGGATAAAGAGGCGTTCGACATCGCTGGCGTTATCAACCGGCTGTCACCGCTCGATCGTGCGATCCTTCGCGGCGCCGGCAGCGGTCTGAGTTCCAAGCAGATCGCGCCTTTGGTCGACCGATCCCATCACACCGTCGACGACCGCCTGAAGGTTCTGAAGCGTCGCCTTCTGGCGACCGATCGGGCCCAGGCCGGCCGCATGCTGATCGCGTTCGAAGCGGGTCTGGACCCACTCAAGGATTGGGGGGCCCAAGCATTGGGTATGGCTCCCTCTCCCGCCCTGGCGCCACCTCTCGGTCAGGGAGGTGCTGATCATGAGCAAGACGACGAAACTGGCGGCGGTCGAAACGAACGAGCCGACGCTGGAGCCCATCTATCCAAAGCGAACCAAGGCCCCGATCGCCTCCTTCGAACTGGAACCGTTGGGGCAGGAGGAGCGAGGTCACATCCAGGCTCTGAGGCAGGCCTTCGAGGAACGGTTTCCGCCGTTGCCGCTGGACCGGAACGACGTTCTGATCATCAGCTGGGAGGAGATCGAGCGGCAGTTTCTGGATCTCTGCGCACCCTGGGACCAGCAGGGCCCGGCCTACGAAATCCGCAAGGCGGCGCAGATTTCACGCCACGAAACACCGGAGCAGACGATACGCTGGCTGTTCACCCTGTCGCGGGCGGCAACCGATATCGACACGCCCGAGCCTCGCTGGGGCAGCGGAGATTCTATACCGATGCCCTGAGCCCGGCGGGCATCATCGCCGCCGTCGTTGCCGGGGCCACGGGCCTGAGCCTGATGTTTGCTTTGTTGGCCCAGTGTCTGGTGATGATCCAAGCGGTTCTGGCTCAGAACTAGAGGCCGCTATTCCGCCTGCGCCGGTTCGGACTGGGAGACGTGCTGCCCGGCGAACATTTTGCCCATGCGACGACGCGCCCAGCGGGAGATGTCGTCGACGATGGTGAAGATGGGCGGGATGAACAGCAGGGACAGGAAGGTCGAGGAGATCAGCCCGCCGACCACGGCGATGGCCATCGGCTGACGGAACTCGACGTCGGCCCCCCAGCCCACGGCCACCGGCAGCATGCCGGCCCCCATGGCGAATGTGGTCATCAGGATCGGGCGCGCGCGCTTGTGCGCCGCGTCCATGATCGCTTCCAGCCGGGGCATCCCTTCCTGCTCGGCGATGACGATGTAATCGACGAGCAGGATCGAGTTTTTGGCCGCGATCCCCATCAGCATCAGCACCCCGATCAGCGACGAGATCGAGAAGC
>JAZKHL010000167.1:0-26198 GCA_040385365.1 Pseudomonadota bacterium
GCATCCCCTTCACCAGCGATTCGCCGTTCGTCTCCTGCATCGCCTTCAGGGCGGCGGGGTTCGAGGCGAGGAAGTTCGACGGCGAGAAGGCGTCGGTCAGCAGCTTGGTGAAGAACTCGGCGCGGCGCTTGGTGCGCGGATCGACGTCCTCGACCGACGACACTAGCCCGTTCATCCAGTCGGATGTGACGAGATAGGACTGTCGCATCATGTCGAACATGGGGTTTTCAGACCAGGCGGGATCCTTGAACCGCTTGTCTTTTGACGGCGCCGGCGGTTCCTCGCCGGCGGCGCGCCGGGTCGATGACGCCCACAGGTCCATGTAGCGATTGAACAGGTCGGCCTGGGCGGCGAACAGCTTGTCCGGGCGCGAGGCCAGGCTGTTCATCACCGAGTTCATCGCCGGGCCGACGTTGAACGGATCGGGTGACAGGGCGGCCGGACGGTCGGCCTGCGACAGAGCCGCCTCGGCGATGGCGGACTGGGCCGTCATGGCCGCCCGGGCCAGGTTCAGCGACAGGGTCTCCAGCATCTGGCGCTGGTCCTCCCCTGGCAGGGCGAAAGGATTGTCGGCGGCGGGCTCGGGCGCAGGCGAAGGCAAGGGTGCGGGTTCCGGCGCCATCTCGGCCATGACCGGCTTCGGCTTCGCCGCACGGGGCTTGGCCGAGGTAGGTCGGCCCGCCTTGCGCGGACCCTTGGCGACGGGGACGGGTTCGGACGGGGTCTTGGGGGTTCGGGCCATCTGAAGACTCTCCGCGCGCTTCCGGGGGAGCGTTAGGGCGTGTGCTCCGCCCTTCCGCCTGTCATGATCATCGCATATGAACGCCCCCGAGATGAACGCGCGTCAGGCGAAAAAGATAGCCGTTTCGATCGTGGGCCTGCTGGGGCTCGCGACCGTCGGCGGCTGCGCGGGCGCCTTCGACCCGCCCACCGACGCCACCTCGCCCGTCGCGCCACGGGTCCAGGCGCTGGTCGACGCCAATCGCGAGTATCCGCGCTGGGCCGACTTCCCCCGCTCGAACGACCCCCTGCCGCAGCCCGTCGAGGTCGCGGCCCAGGTCGGCGCCCTGCGCTCCGGAAGCGATTCGCTGGCTGCCGAGGCTGCGCGGATCGAATGGACGATGACCGATCCGGCGGCCTTCTCCGCTGAGGTCAACAGCCGCATCGACCAGCAGCAGATCTCGCCGGCCACCGCAGAGACCCAGGCCGAGGTCGAGGCCTTCGCCCAGCGTACCCGCCAGCGCGGGACGGCGCCGCCGCCCGTCGATCGCGGCCCGCCGCCGCGCTGACTTTCTCGAATACCTTCGCCCGGTCGAGAGAATCCGGGGATCATCTCTCCTCAGGAGCACTGCACATGGCTGAATCCGCCCCCTTCGCATCCACTCTCGCCGCCGACGCGGCCATGGTCACGGAACTGGCCGCCATCGCCTCCTGGGCCCAGATCGGGCGTGGGGACGAGAAACACGCGGACCAGCTGGCGGTCGATGCGATGCGCACCGCGCTGAACAGCCTGGATATCGACGGCAAGATCGTCATCGGCGAGGGCGAGCGCGACGAGGCGCCGATGCTCTACATCGGCGAGAAGGTCGGCACCGGCAAAGGCCCGGCCATCGACATCGCGCTGGACCCGCTTGAAGGCACGACCCTGACAGCCAAGGCCATGGCGAACGCCCTGACTGTGCTGTCGATGTCGGCCGGCGGCGGCATGCTGCACGCGCCCGACACTTATATGGACAAGATCGCCATCGGCCCCGGCTACGCGCCCGGCACCGTCGATCTGGACATGAAGCCGGAAGACAACGTCCGCTCGCTGGCCTCCGCCAAGGGCGTGAAGCCCGAAGACATCACCGTCTGCGTCATGGACCGTCCGCGGCACGAAGCCCTGATCGCCGCCCTGCGCGAGGTCGGCGCCCGCGTCATGCTGATCACCGACGGCGACGTCGCCGGGGTGATCCACACGGCCGAACCCGAGACCGGCATCGACCTGTATCTCGGTTCCGGCGGGGCGCCGGAGGGCGTGCTCGCGGCCTCGGCGCTGAAATGCGTCGGCGGTCACTTCCAGGGCCGTCTGCTGTTCCGCAACGACGACGAGCGCGCCCGCGCCCAGCGCACCGGCGTCACCGACTTCGACCGCAAATACGACCTGCATGAGCTGGTCTCGAAGGACGCCGTCTTCGCCGCCACCGGCGTGACCAAGGGCGCCATGCTGGACGGGGTCCAGATGGGCAAGGGCTTCGTCACCACCCACACACTGGTGATGGATTCCTCGACCCGCACCGTGCGGCGCATCCGTACGACACGCCCCCTCTGATGGCGGACGGAGCTCCGGCATCGTCGATGACGCCGGGGTTCCTCGACGTCTCACGCTCCTTGTCAGGCCGCGCCTGGCGCCAGAGACCGGCCGAGGCCTCGGTCATCCGCACTCATATGCAGACGCTGGGCCTGTCCGAACCGCTGGCGAGGGCGCTGGCGGCGCGAGGCGTGACGGCCGACCAGGGCGCGGACTTCCTGGAGCCGACGCTGAAGCGGCTGTTCCCGAACCCGTCCTCCTTCATGGACATGGATGCGGCGGCCGAGGCGATCGTCTCGGCCATGCAGGCCGGCGAGAACATCCAGGTCTTCGCCGATTACGACGTCGATGGGGCGTCCAGCGCGGCGCTTTTGGTGCGCTGGTTCCGCGCGCTTGACGCGGACCTGCCCATCTACGTCCCCGACCGTCTGACCGAGGGTTACGGGCCGAGCCCGCTGGCTTTCGACCGCCTGAAGGCGGCTGGCGCCGATCTGGTCATCACCGTCGATTGCGGCGCCGCGGCGAACGAGGCCATCGCCCATGCCTGTTCGATCGGCCTTAAGGTCGTCGTCATCGACCACCACATGATGCGCGAGGAGCCGCCCCAGTGTCTGGCGGTCGTCAATCCGAACCGGCCGGGCGACACGTCAGGCCAGGGCAATCTGGCGGCGGCGGGCGTCGTGTTCGTGCTGCTCGCCGCCCTGAACCGCGAGGCGCGGGGCAGGGGTCTGTTCGCCGATCGCAAGGAGCCGGACATCCGCCAGTGGCTGGATCTGGCCGCCATGGGCGCGATCTGCGACGTCACGGCGCTGACAGGCTTCAACCGGGCGCTGACCGGTTTGGGCCTGGGCGTCATGTCCAGCTGGAGCAATCCGGGGCTCAAGGCGCTGCTGGCAGTCGCCGGCGCCGAGCCGGGACCAGCGAAGTCGAATCACGCCGGCTTCATCCTCGGGCCGCGGATCAACGCCGGCGGGCGCATCGGTCGGGCCGACCTGGGCGCGCGTCTGCTGTCCACCGACGATCCCATCGAAGCACTGGCTCTGGCCGAGGAGCTGGATGCCCTCAACATCGCCCGCCGCGAGGTCGAGCGCGAGGTCACCGAGACCGCCACCCGCCGTGTCGAGGCGACGGGGGCCCACACCGACGGGTCGGCCGTGGTCGTCGTCTCGGGCGAGGATTGGCACCCCGGCGTGGTCGGCATCGTCGCTGGCCGACTGCGCGAACGTTGGCGCAAACCCGTCATCGTCATCGGCGTCGATGCGGTCGGCGGCGTGGGCAAGGGCTCGGGCCGATCGCAGCCCGGCATGAACCTGGGGCGCGCCATTCAGGCGGCCTGGCGCGACGGTCTGCTGCTGGCTGGCGGCGGCCACGCCATGGCGGCCGGCCTGACGATCAAGCCGGAGGGCATCGACGCCCTCCGCGACTTCCTGAACACGGCGCTGGCGGGTGAACAGGCGGATGCCGAGGCTCTGGACTGGGTCGAAGTCGACGCCCTGATCGAGCCGGGCGCCGCCACGCGGGCCCTGTTCGAGGACTTCGAGCGGTTGGCCCCGTTCGGCCCCGCCAACCCCGAGGCCCTGTTCGCCCTGAACGGCGTCCAGGCTCGCGAGCCGGTACAGATGAACGGCGGCCATGTCCGCTGTCGGCTCGTCGGCGCCGACGGCGCTTCGGTCAAGGCCATCGCCTGGCGTTGCGCCGACCTGCCGACCGGCCGGGCTTTGCTGGCGGGGCAGGGGGGCTTGAGCGTCGTCGGGCGTCTGAAGGCGGACGACTGGAACGGTCGCCGTGGCGTGCAGTTCGAGATCGAGGACATCGCCGATCCGCGTATGGCCACATAAGTCTAGAACGACGCTTGCGCCCCCGGAAAGGGTTGGCTATATCGCCGCTTCCCCGCGCAGCGGTCCCTTCGTCTATCGGTTAGGACGTCAGGTTTTCAACCTGAAAAGAGGGGTTCGACTCCCCTAGGGACTGCCACGCGGGGCATTCCACACATCGATGACGGTTCGCACTGCCTCTCGGGCATGTACGATTTCCATGCCTACGATGTGCGAGTCTTGTGCCCCATCCGGGCCGTTGATTACCCCAACAGCGCGATGGCCGATTGAAACCGGTGTTTTTCGGTTTTCCCGACGTCAAATAACCGTGTTAAAACATCGCGGGTCTGCAAGGCGTGCGGACGGGGGGCTGCAAGTGTCTGATTTCGAGGGGCTCGATGCGCCGGACATTGTCCGGGTGGAAGGCCATGTGAAATGGTTCGACGTGGGCAAGGGGTACGGTTTCATCGTGCCGGACGACCCCAGCCAGACGGACACCAAGGATGTGCTGCTTCATATCAGCAGCCTGAAGGACGGCGGCTGGGACTCGGCGGGCGAAGGCGCGCCGATCCGCTGTGATTGCGCACGGCGGGCCAAGGGGTGGCAAGTCGTTCACGTGCATGAACTGGGCGAGGGCGCTCCGACAACGGCGGCCAAACGCGGGCCCTACGATGGACTCCGCGCCGACCCCCGGACGCTGACTGTTTCTGACGGGGCTCCGCCGTCCGGCAATCTGGAGGCCGCGACGGTCAAATGGTTCAATCGCACCAAGGGATACGGTTTCGTGGTGCGCGCCGACGATCCCGGCGATATCTTCGTGCACATCGAGACCCTGCGTCGCTGCGGACTGGACGATCTGGTCCCCGGCGAAACGGTCTCGGTGCGATTCGCCGATGGGCCGAAGGGCCTGGTGGTCGCGGAAATCAAGCCGGGCGGCTGACGTCGCCCCGAAAGGGCGGTCATGTTGTCTAGGCGTCTTCTCATCGCGGCGGGGTTGGCATTCGGCCTCACGCTCTCGGCCTGCGCCCAGTCCCAGGCGCCCGTGGACGAGGCGGGACGTCCGCTGGAAGCGCTCAAGATCGTGACAGCCAGCGGCCAGCACGACCTGATGGTCGAGATCGCCGACGACGAGCCGGAGCGGGAACGCGGCCTGATGTTCCGGCCGCCTCTCGCCGACGACCGCGGCATGCTGTTTCAGTTCCCCGATTCGGCTGAGCGGTCGTTCTGGATGCGCAACACGCCCAGTTCCCTGGACATCATCTACATTGATCCGACAGGCTCGATCGTCTCCATCGCCCACCACGCCACGCCGTATTCGGAGGCCCCGCTGCCCTCGAACGGCGCGGCCAACGGCGTGCTGGAGGTTCGGGCCGGCCTGACCGAACAGATCGGCGCCAAACCGGGCGACAAGGTGGTTCACCCCTTCTTCCGCCCCTAATGTCATCTTTGCGTTGCAGCGCAGCGCGGATGCTGGCAGACACCTCCGCCGGAGTGTAGCGCAGCCTGGTAGCGCATCTGGTTTGGGACCAGAGGGTCGGAGGTTCGAATCCTCTCACTCCGACCATCGCCTTCTTGAAGGGGGCTACCGCTCGCGACGCGGTCGCTCGCTGCTTGAGCCCAGTCTGGCGATTTTCAATCATTCGCTTTGCTGAGACCGCCCATGCTGGCCCGCATCTATCGCCCCGCAAAGACGGCCATGCAGTCGGGCAAGGCCAAGTCCAAGGACTGGCGGCTGGACTTCGAACCGGCCTCGGCGCGGACCATCGATCCGCTGATGGGCTGGATCAGTTCGTCCGACATGAACGGCCAGGTTCGGTTGACGTTCGAAACGCGGGAAGAGGCGGTCGCCTATGCCGAGCGCCACGGCATCCCGTTCCGCCTGCAAGAGCCGCAGGAACCGCCGGTGATCCTGAAAGCCTACGCCGACAACTTCGCCACCAGCCGCAAGCAGCCCTGGACGCATTGATTTGAAGGGCGGCTACCGCTCGCCGCGCGGCGGCTCCGCTACTTGAGCCGCGGATCTTGTTGGCTCTACTTGAGCCGAGGGTGGGTTGCGACTAACCCTCCCATCCGCCTTCCGCGCCCATAGCTCAACTGGATAGAGCACCCGCCTTCTAAGCGGGCGGTTGCAGGTTCGAGTCCTGCTGGGCGCGCCACCTTTCGAACGGGAGCCGTCATGGCCGACTATCGCAATCAGGTCCTCGAGGGTCGCCAGACGCTGGACGGCAATGGCTTCTTCGACTGCGAGTTCAAGAACGCCCAGTTGGTCTACAGCGGCGGCGCGCACCCGAACCTGTCGAACTGCAAATTCACCGCCAGCCAGTTCGTGTTCGAGGGCGAGGCCGCCAATACGATGAACCTGCTGCGCGGGATGCTGCGTCCGCAGAGCAATCTGCGCGCCTTCGTCCTGGGCATGATGCCCGAGATCAGCGACGTCGCTCCGATCCGCTAGCCGCTGCAAAGGCCTGCTCAAGATCGGCGATCAGGTCCGCGGGATCCTCGAGCCCGGTATGCATACGCAGCAGGGGGCCTTCCAGGGTCGGCGGGGCATCCCGCCAGGCCATCTGCGGCGTCTCATAGGTGATCAGGCTCTCGAACCCGCCCCATGAATAGCCAAGGCCAAAAAGGGTCAGGGCGTTGAGCAGAGCATGGGCCGACGCCGCGTCGCCGCCCTTCAGCACGATCCCGAACAGCGACGCCGCTCCCGAATAGTCCCGCGCCCACAACACGTGGCCCGGATCGCCGGGCAGAGCCGGCCACAGAACGCGTGACACTTCCGGACGCGCCAACAGCCAATCGGCGACGATCCGCGCGGATCGGGCCTGTTCAGCGTAGCGGACCGAAAGCGTTCGCAGGCCGCGCAGGGCCAGCCACGCGTCGTCAGGCGAGACCGCCAATCCCAGATCCTCGTTGGCGTCAGCGATCGACCGGCGGACTTCAGGATCGCTCGCGCAGATGGAGCCCAGCATCAGGTCGGAATGGCCGCCCGCATATTTGGTCAGGGCCTGCACGCTGACATCAACCCCGTGCGCCAAAGGCTTGAAGCTCAGAGCGGCGGCCCAGGTGTTGTCCATCACCGTCAGCACGCCGCGCGCCCTGGCCTCGGCCGCCAAGGCGGGAACATCGACCATCTCGAACGTCAGGGAGGCGGGCGATTCGATCAGCACCACGCGTGTGCGGTCCGACAGCGTGGGCGCGATCGATTCGGCCGTCGCCTCGGCGGGGTGAAAGCGCGCGGTGACGCCCCGCTCGGCCATGTGACGGGTCAGGAAGCGCCGGACAGGCCCATAGACCGCGTCGGTCGTGACGATCTCGTCGCCCGGTCGCGTCAGCGCCAGCAGGGGCAGGGTCACCGCCGTCAGGCCGGACGGGACCAGCCACGCCTCGGCGGCCCCCTCCAGGTCGGCGACGGCCCGGCGCAAGGCGGCCTGCGACGCCGTCCCCTCGATGCCGTAGAGCGGACCCAGGGACCCGTCGCGCATGTCGGCTGCGTCATCGGACAGCATCGTAGAGGCCCGCTCGATCGGTGGGTTGACCGGACGCCGGCCGTCACCGCGACGCGTGGCGGCGGCGATCAGCCTGGTGCGGTCGGAAAGGGGGGCCATGGTCGCTCCACGGGTTGCGGTCCAGGGCTCAAAGGCCTCTAAAGCGGCGGGGGCGCAAGAGGCGGCGGCGGGCGAGTCGCGGCCATAAGCGTGACGCGGGACCGAGCATGGGCGAGCGAGCCACGGCTTTCTGGATGCGACTGGCGGGCCTCGCCGGGCTTGCGGCTCTGGCCGCTTGCGGCGGTGACCGGGACAAATCCGATGCGCCGGCGGAACAACCCGCCGGAACGACCCGCGCGGCGACGACCGCTGTCGAAAGCCCGACCCTGGTCGCCATCAAACGGCGCGGAAAGTTGTCCTGCGGCGTCAATCAGGGTCTGGTCGGCTTTGCCTACACCGACAACCGGGGCGAATGGCGCGGGTTCGACGTGGATTTCTGCCGCGGTCTGGCGGCGGCGATCTTCGGCGACCCGGACGCGGTCCGCTTCGTGCCGCTGACGGCCGAGAACCGATTCGACGCCCTCGCCGACGGACGGATCGATGTGTTGTGGCGCAACACGTCCTGGACGATGGAGCGCGATACCGGAGGCGATCTCAGCTTTCCCGGCATCAACTATTACGACGGCCAGGGTTTTCTGGTGCGTCGGTCGCTGAACCTGAACAGCGCCTCCGAACTGACCGGCGCCCGCGTCTGCGTCCAGGCCGGATCGACCAGCGCCCTGAACGCCGACGACTATTTCCGCAGCCGAGGCATCGAATACCGTGCCGTAATCCTGCCGACCGAGGAGGCTGCGCGTCAGGCCTATGGCCGCGAAGACTGCGACGCCTTCAGCGCCGACGTCTCGGCTCTGGCGGCGGCGCGCACGACTCTGGGCGACCCCCAGAACCACGTCATCCTGTCCGATGTGATCTCCAAGGAGCCTCTCGGCCCCGTCACCCGTCGCGGCGACGAACAGTGGACGGCGGTCGTGCGCTGGACGCTGAACGCCCTGATCCTGGCCGAAGAACTGGGCGTCACCCAGGCCAATGTGGAGGCGCAGGCGGACGAGGCCGCCGATCCGCGCATCCGTCGCCTGCTGGGCGCCGAGGGCGACTTCGGGCCCCGTCTGGGGCTGTCGAAAACCTGGGCCGCCGACGTCGTCGAGGGGGTCGGAAACTACGGCGAGATCTTCGAGCGGAACGTCGGTTCGCAATCGCCCCTCGACCTGGCGCGCGGGTTGAATGCACAATGGAACGGACGACCGTCGGGCCTGATCTACGGCCTGCCGATCCGGTGATGTTTCAGCCGCCCTCGAACAGGGGCGCGGCGCCTTTCGGGGGACGAATGGACACGACGAAAAAGGGCGGGATTCCGCTCCACTGGCTGATGCTGATCGGGTTCGTGATCGGCCTGGGCGCGGGGCTGTATGTCAATCAGTACATCGGCCCCGAAACGCCCTGGGTGGTGTGGCTGACGTCCAACGTGACCGGGCCGGCGGGTCAGATCTTCCTGCGCCTGCTGTTCATGCTGGTGATCCCGCTGCTGTTCTCGGCCCTCGTCGTCGGCGTGGCCGAGATGGGCGATCTGAAGTCGTTGGGTCGGGCGGGGATCAAGACCCTGCTGCTGACCATCGTGGTGTCGGGCATCGCCGTGCTGATCGGCCTGGGGATGGTCAACTATTTCCGCCCCGGCGACGGCGTCGATCCTGCCTTGGCGCAACAGCTGCTGGCGCAGGGCGCCGAGGGAGCGGCCGCCATCGTCGAAAAGGCCCCCGAGAGCGTTCAGTTCGGCACCTTCTTTCTGGACCTGATCCCGTCGAACGTCTTCACGGCGGCGTCGGAGAACCAGATCCTGCCGATCATGATCTTCGCCCTGCTGTTCGGCATCGGCCTGGTCATGGCGCGCAGCCCCAACACCGACAAGCTCCAGAACGTCATTGAGGGCATCCTCGAGGTGACGATGAAGCTGATCAATCTGGTCATCAAACTGGCCCCGATCGCCATTGCCTGCCTGATGTTCAACCTGGCGGCGCTGTTCGGCTGGGATCTGCTGGTGCGGCTCGCGGCATACGTCGGCGTGGCCGTGGGGGCGATGGCGATCCACATGTTCATCGTCTATCCGCTGGTCGTGTGGATCGGCGGCGGCATGAACCCGATCACCTTCTTCAAGGGCGTCCAGCGCCCGATGATCGTGGCCTTTTCCACAGCTTCGTCCAACGCCTCCTTGCCGGTGTCGCTTAAGGCGGCCGAGGAGGAGCTGAAGCTGCCGAGGAAGATCGCGCGCTTCGTGCTGACGGTCGGCGCGACCGCCAACCAGAACGGCACGGCCCTGTTCGAAGGCGTGACCGTGCTGTTCCTGGCCCAGTTTTTCCAGGTCGATCTGTCGCTGACGCAGCAGATCGTGGTCATGCTGGTCTGCATCCTGGGCGGCGTGGGCACGGCAGGCGTGCCGGCCGGATCGCTGCCGGTCATCGCCATGATCCTGGTCATGGTCGGCGTGCCGGCCGAGGGCATCGGCCTGATCCTGGGCGTCGACAGGTTCCTGGACATGTGCCGCACCGTGCTGAACGTGACGGGCGACCTGGTGCTGGCCACCGTCGTGTCACGCGGCGAGAAGGATGACCCGGTCTCGCCGGCGCCCGAAACGCCGCCGACGGTCGCGGCCGTCGCCTGATCGCTCAGGGGCCGGTCACGACCTCGGTGTCGGACCGGCCGCCCCATTCGGCCCACGAGCCGTCATAGAGCACCCCGTCATGGCCCAGCAGGGCCAGGGCCAGGAGCGGGATCGTCGCCGTGACACCTGACCCGCAGCTAGCGATCGGACGGCTGTCGAGTGCGATGCCGCGTCCCTCGAAGGCGGCCTGCAACGCGTTCAGCGGCTTCATGCGGCCGTCGGACAGCAGCAAGTCCGCGAACGGCAGGTTCTTCGCTCCCGGCATGTGACCGGCCCGCATCCCGGCGCGCGGCTCTGGCGCCGATCCGGTGAAGCGCGGCGAGCCTCTGGCATCCAGAACGGTTTCGTCGGCGTCCAGCGCGGCGCGGACCGCGTGCCGATCCACAATCATCTCGGGATGCGGGCGCGGCGTGAAGACGGCCGCCGTCGGCGACGCCGGGCCCGTCTCCACCTCGCCGCCCGTCGCGATCCAGGCCGGCAAGCCGCCGTCCAGCACCTGAACCCGGTCAGCCCCCATGGCGCGAAGCATCCACCAGGCCCGGCCCGCCGTGAACAGGCCGAAAGTGTCGTAGACGACGATACGATCGGTATCCGCGACGCCCAGTTCGCCCAGCTGGCGGCCGAACTGTTCGGCCGGCGGCATCATGTGCGGCATGTCGCTGTCTTGATCGGCGATGGCTTCCAGGTCGAAGAAGACCGCGCCGGGGATGTGTCCGGCCTCGAAGATCGGTCGGGCCGGCGTACCGTCCAGATGCCAGCTAGCGTCCAGGATGCGCAGGTCGGGATCGCCGAGCGCCGCCGACAGTTCGGTTGCGGAGATGAGGGGAGATTGCAAGGCCATGGCCGAGACTAGCACGGATAGGCCGGGCCTGAACGGGGCAGGGACGTTGCGCTTGGTCCTCGGCGACCAGCTGTCGGACACCCTGTCGGCGCTGGAGGGGCTCGATCCCCAACGTGACGTCGTCCTGATGGCGGAGGTCAACGACGAGGCCACCTACGTCAAACACCACAAGCAGAAGATCGCCCTGATCTTCGCCGCCATGCGCAGCTTTGCCGTGAGGCTGGAAGCGCGGGGCGTGACCGTCCGCTACGTCCGCATCGACGACCCGGCGAACACCCATTCCATCGTCGGCGAACTGCACCGCGCACTGGACGATCAGCCGTTCAGCGACGTCGTCATCACCGAATGCGGCGAGTGGCGGTTGGCTGAAGCGCTGGCCGCCTTCGCCGGTGTCGCCCGCGAGCCGGTCGATATCCGTGAAGACCGCCGCTTCATCTGCGCGCACGACCGGTTCCGACGCTGGGCATCGGGCAAGTCCGAACTGCGGATGGAGTTCTTCTATCGCGAGATGCGGCGCGAGACGGGCCTCCTCCTCGACGATGGCAAGCCGGTGGGCGGCAAATGGAATTACGACGCCGAGAACCGCAAGGGCCTGAGCAAGGGCCTACGACCGCCGGCGCGGCTGCGGACGCTGCCCGACGAGATCGCCCGCGAGGCCATCGCCGACGTGACGCGCCTGTTCCCCGATCACTTCGGCGACCTCGACCAATTCGGCTGGCCCACGACGGCGGAGCAGGCCGAGTCGGTCCTCGCCGACTTCCTGGCGCACATCCTGCCGAACTTCGGCGACTGGCAGGACGCGATGGCGCTGGGAGAGCCCTGGATGTGGCATGGGCTGATCTCGACCTCGATCAATCTCGGTCTGCTCGATCCGCTGGACGTCTGCCGTCGCGCCGAGGTGGTCTATCGCGAGGGTCGGGCGCCACTGAACGCCGTCGAGGGCTTCATCCGCCAGATCCTGGGCTGGCGCGAGTTCGTGCGCGGCATCTACTGGCTAAAGGTGCCGGAGTACCGCCAGCGCAACTTCCTCGACGCCGACCGGACTCTGCCGTGGTTCTACTGGTCGGGCGAGACGGACATGGCCTGCGTCGCCGATGTCGTCGCCATGACCCGCGCCCACGCCTATGCCCACCACATCCAGCGGCTGATGGTGACCGGCAACCTGGCCATGCTGCTGGGTGTCCATCCGGACGAGGTCGATGACTGGTACATGGTCGTCTACGCCGACGCCTACGAATGGGTGGAGATGCCCAACGCCCGGGGCATGGCGACCTTCGCCGACGGCGGCGTCATGGGGTCGAAGCCCTATGCGGCGTCCGGCGCCTACATCGACCGTATGAGCGATTATTGCGGCGGGTGCCGTTATGACGTGAAGGCAAAGGCGGGGGAGAATGCCTGCCCGTTCAATCGCTTGTACTGGGGTTTTCTGGAGCGGAATCAGAAGCGGCTGCACGACAACCACCGTCTCGCCATGCCCTATCGCACCCTCGAAAACTTCGGCCCCGACCGCCGCGCCGAGTTGCTGGCGGAAGCGGAGGCGACGCGGCCGATGCTGGGGGCGACCATACGGGCCAGGCTCTAAGCCCTTCCCCCATTCTTCATGGGGGAAAGCGGCCCGTCGATCGCGCAGCGATCCAGGGCCGATGGGGGGAGTCTTGTCTTGCTTTGGTGCCGCGTAAAGTTCCCCCATCCGT
This sequence comes from Pseudomonadota bacterium, assembly GCA_040385365.1. GTDB lineage: Bacteria > Pseudomonadota > Alphaproteobacteria > Caulobacterales > Caulobacteraceae > Brevundimonas. Next base: position 12,838 of record JAZKHL010000167.1, read on the forward strand.
CCTGTTCGAGCTTCGCTCGAAGACGGACGGCTTTCCCCCGCAAAGGGCGGGGGAAGGGCTTATGTCCGAGTGAGCGCCAACTGGATCACATCCGTCCGCCGCGAGCGGAATCCGGCCTCGCAGTATCCCAGATAGAACCGCCACAACCGCCGGAACCGTTCGTCGAACCCGCCCATCTTGCGGATGTCGTCCCAGGCCGCCTGGAACCGCTTGTCCCAGCGATTCAGCGTGTCGGCGTAGTCGATGCCGAACCGATCGACGCTGTCCCAGCTAAGGCCCGCAGCCTCCACGACCGGTTGCAGCCGCGCCTCACTGGGCAGCATCCCGCCGGGGAAGACGTATTTCTGGATGAAGTCGGTGCGGGCGTTGTACTCCTCGAACAGCTCGTCCTGGATGGTGATGATCTGCAGTCCAGCACGGCCGCCGGGCTTCAGAACGTCGCGGACCTTGTCGAAATAGGCCCCCCAGTATTCCTTGCCGACCGCCTCGAACATCTCGATCGACGCGACCCGGTCGAACGTCCCGCTGATGTCGCGATAGTCCATCAGCTCGATCTTGGTCCGATCCGACAGGCCGGCGTTGAACAGCCGCTCGCGGGCCAGGTCGTGCTGTTCCTGCGAGATGGTGACGCCGGTGACGGTCGCGCCGATCTCCTTGGCCGCATATTCCGCGAACCCGCCCCAGCCGCAGCCGATTTCCAGCACGCTCATGCCGCGCCTCAGGTCCATGGCCTGGGCCAGGGCTGCGTATTTACGGGTCTGGGCGACCTCCAGCGGTTCTGACGGATTGAGGAATTTCGCCGACGAATAGGTCATCGAGCGGTCCAGCCACTCGGCGTAGAAGGCATTGCCCAGGTCGTAGTGGGCGGTGATGTTCTTCTTCGATCCTCGCCGGCTGTTGCGGTTCAGCTTGTGGCCGATCCAGTTGACGGCGAGCATGACGACATTGCCGTCGAACAGCCGTCGGATGTGATCGTAGTTCGACGCCAGCGTCTCCAGCAGAACGGCCAGATGCGGGCTGTCCCACTCGCCGGCCATATAGCCCTCGGCGTAGCCGATATCGCCGTTGGCCAGGACGCGGCCGGCGAAGCGGTAATCCAGCACGTTCATGATCGCGCTGGGCCCGGGAATGTCCCCCTCCAAACGGTGAACTTCGCCATTCGGCAGAGTCAGGGTCAGCCGGCCATAGGTCCAGTTCGACGACAGCAGTTTTACCAGCAGCGAAAACACCTGCGGCGTCCGCTGGGCGGTCTGTGCGAGATCGGCGGTCGAAACGGTCATGGGCTCACCCTTCTTCAGCCCAGAGCTACGGTCAATCGTCCGGATAGGCTTCACCGTCCGACTTGATCGCTTTCAAAGCCGCCAGCGCCCGCGCGCGCGCCTCCGCGTGATCGACGAGTGGGCGCGGGTAGGTGCGACCCAGGGTCACGCCCGCGTCCCGCAGCACTTCCGACGGCGCGGTCCAGGGCGAGTGGACGAAGGCGGGTGACAGTCTGGCCAGCTCCGGCGCCCATCGCTTCACATATCGACCGTCCGGATCGAACTTCTGGCCTTGGGTGATCGGGTTGAAGATGCGGAACCAGGGCGAGGCGTCCGCACCGGATCCGGCGACCCACTGCCAGTTCTGGCTGTTCTGGCCCAGATCGGCGTCCAGCAGCGTGTCCCAGAACCAGGCCTCGCCTTTTCGCCAATCGATCAGCAGGTGCTTGATCAGAAAGGAGGCGACGATCATCCGCACCCGGTTGTGCATGATCCCGGTCGTCCAAAGCTCCCGCATCCCCGCATCGACGATGGGGTAGCCGGTCTGCCCCTTCGTCCAGGCCCTGAAGGCCGCTTCGTCGTCGCGCCAGGCCATGGCGTCGTATTCGGGCCGGAACGCCCTGTCCGGCAGGGTGGGGAAATGGTGCAGCAGGTGGGCCGAGAAATCGCGCCAGATCAGTTCACTCGTCAGCTTCTCGGCCTGCGCCGTCGGCGCCTTGCCAGCGGCAGCAGCGTCATAGGCGGCGGTCCAGACGCGCCAGGGGCTGATCTCTCCGAAATGCAGAGGTGCGGACAGACGGCTGGTTCCGTCGCGATCCGGACGATCCCGATCGACGGCGTAGGATTTCAGGCCGCGGGCCACAAAGCGGGCCAAAGTCGCGTTCGCCCCCGCCTCGCCGGGTGCTCCAACGAAGCCAGTCGACCAGTCAGGCCGGGTCGGATGCAGGCCCCACTCGTCGATGTCGTCGCTGCTGAGTTTCGGAGCCCCTGACAGATCACGCGGACCCAGGGTATGCGGCGGCGGTTCGACCAGCGCCCTCAGCGCCTTCATGAAAGGCGTGAAAACCTTGTAGGGACCGCCCGTGCCGTTCAACACCGATCCGGGTTTGGCCAGCAGGGCGCCGTTGAACCCCTTGACCTCCACCGCCTCGGCCTGGAGCGCATGGGCGATGTCGGCGTCGCGGGTCCACGCGTCCGGCTCGAACAGCCGGTTCATCAGGACGCAGGTTGCGCCGGTCTGCTCGATCAGCCGCCGCAGTTCACCTTCCGAATCGCCCCTCCGCAGGATCAGCCGACCCCCGCGCTCGGCGATCGACGCCGCAAGCGCGCGTAACGACTTGTCCAGCCACCAACGCGACGCGCCCCCGATGGGGCGCACGGCCGGCCCATCATCGAAAATGTAGACCGGCACGATCGGCCGCCCGCTGGCGTGAGCATGGTTCAGGGCGGGATTGTCGGCCAGACGCAGGTCGCGGCGAAACCACAGGATGATGGGGGTCTCGTCCGTTGTGGCCACGCGTTCCGGCTCCGTGATAGGTTGCGAATGGCGGCGGGCGGACCCACCTGATCGCCCCATAGGCGCGGCGTCAGCAACGCGCCAGCCGCCAAACCGTCGCTACAGGAACGCCCCGTGACCGCACCGAACTCCGTCATCACCCTGTCCGGCAATGGCATCGCGACCCCGGTCGTGATCGGCGGCGGCGCGCGCATCGCCTTCATCGCCGGCCCCTGCCAGCTGGAAAGCCGTCAGCACGCCCTGGAGATGGCCCATGCACTGAAGGAAATCGGCCAGCGGCTGAACGTCGGCATCATCTACAAGACCAGCTTCGACAAGGCGAACCGCACCAGCGCCGGCGCCGCGCGCGGCTTCGGTCTCGAAGGCTCCCTGCCGATCTTCGCCGAGATCCGCGAGGTCACCGGCCTGCCGGTCCTGACCGACGTCCATTCCGAGGAACACTGCCGCATCGCCGCCCAGGCCGTGGACGTGCTCCAGATCCCCGCCTTCCTCAGCCGCCAGACCGACCTGCTGTTGGCCGCCGCCGCGACGGGCAAGACCATCAACATCAAGAAGGGCCAGTTCCTGGCCCCGTGGGACATGAAGAACGTCATCGCCAAGGTCACCGGCGCGGGCAATCCCAACGTCATGGCCTGCGAGCGCGGCGCCAGCTTCGGCTACAACACCCTGGTCAGCGACATGCGCGCGCTGCCGGTGCTGCGCGACATCGGCTGCCCGGTCGTGTTCGACGCGACCCATTCCGTCCAGCAGCCGGGCGGGCAGGGGACATCCTCGGGCGGCCAGCGCGAGTTCGTGCCGGTTCTGGCCCGTGCCGCCGTCGCCGTCGGCGTGGACGCCGTCTTCATGGAGACGCACCAGGATCCCGACCACGCGCCGTCGGACGGCCCCAACATGGTCCCCCTGTCGGAGTTCGAGGCGCTCGCCGCCGAGCTGATCGCCTACGACGACCTCAGCAAGGCCCGGATGGCCAAGGCCGCCTGACCCGAACGCCGGCGTGCCCGTGCCGCCGACGGTCGTCATTTTTCGCCTGGGCAGTCTGGGCGATACCGTCGTCGCTCTGCCCTGTTTCCACGCCGTCGCTCGCCGTTATCCCGACCATCGGCGAGTGGTGCTGACCAACGCCCCGGTCGCTGAGGAAGCGCCGCCGTTGCTCGCCGTGTTGGGTGACCATGGTCTGGTCCACGGCGCCATCGCCTATCCGGCAGGACTGCGGCGTCCGGGCGACCTCTTCGACTTGGCCCGCCGCCTGCGAAGCCTGAACGCAACCGACCTGATCTACCTCTCGCCGCCCCGAGGTCCCGGATCGCTCGAACGGGACTGGCTGTTCTTCAAGGCCTGCGGATTTGCCCGCATCCTCGGTCTGCCCCGGGGCTCTGACCTCGCCCGCTGCCGCATCGACGCCGGGACGGGCGAGGTCGAGCGGGAAGCTTCGCGCCTGATCCGAACGCTGCATCCCGCCACCGGCGCCATCGACCTGGACGCGCCCGCGAACTGGGATCTCGGCCTGACGAAGCTCGAACGCGCCGTCGCAACCACGATCCTCGATCCGTTAAGCCAACGCCGCTTCGTCGCGGTCCACATGGGCGGCAAGGGACCGGGCAAGGACTGGGGCGAGGCGAACTGGACGGCGCTGGCCCGTTCCCTTTCGGCGCAACGGTCGGACACCGCCCTGGTCATCCTGGGCGCGGCATCCGATAGACCCCGCGCCCAGACCCTCGCCGCGGCATGGGAGGGGCCTGCGCTGGATATCTGCGGACGCCTCACGCCCCGCGAGAGCGCCGCCGTCCTGGAGCGGGCTTGCCTGTTCATCGGCCACGATTCGGGACCGCTCCATCTCGCGGCCATCGGCGGCGCTCCGACCCTTGGCATGTTCGGCCCCCGAACCCGCCCCAGGCAGTGGCACCCGGTCGGTCCACGGGTCCGCATCCTCCACAATCTGGAGAGTCTGGATAAGATCACGGTTGCAGACGTCGCAGCGGCGGCGGAAGACATGATGACGCGGTGAAATCCTCCGCGAACCAGGGAGCCCGAACGCCTCGATGCCGACCGCCGACCTCAACGCGACCCTAGACCTAAACACGCTGCAGAGCCTGCTGCAGCGCGCCCATGGCCTGACCATCGCGTGCGTCGGCGACCTGATGCTGGACCGCTACGTCTACGGCGAGGTCAGTCGGATCTCGCCCGAGGCGCCGATCCCCGTCCTCAGAGCGCGGCGCGCCACGGCCATGCCGGGCGGCGTCGGCAATGTCGCGCGCAACGTCGCGGCGCTGGGCGGTCTGGCGCGTCTGGGCGGCGTCACGGGTCAGGACGCGGCCGGCACCGAACTGGCCTCGCTGATCGAGGCCGAAGACCGCGTGGTCGATTTCATCGACCGTCCTGAGACCGCCCGCACCATCGTCAAAACCCGCTACGTCTCCGCCGGGCAGCAGCTGATGCGCCTGGACGAAGAGGAGCCTGCGACCGGGGTCTATGATCGTGACGATGTGTTTTCAGGGGCTTCCGCTATCCTTCTTTCAGACTACGCGAAGGGCGTGGTCACCGAACGCCTGATCCGCTCGGCTCTGTGGCAGGCGTCGAACGCCGGCGTCACCGTCATCGTCGATCCCAAGGGGCGCGATTTCGCCAAATACGGCGCGGTCGATGTGATCAAGCCTAACGCCTCCGAACTGGCCGGCGCCACAGGTCTGCCGGTCGAGACGGACGCCGAAATCGAGGCCGCCTTGGAAGCCTTGATGGCCGCCACGACCGCCAAGGCCATCGTCGTCACCCGCGCGGGAAAGGGCATGAGCCTGATGCGACGCGGAGACCCCGCAAAGCATTTCCCCGGCCGCGCCCGCGAGGTGTTCGACGTCTCGGGCGCCGGCGATACCGGCCTCGCCGCCCTGGGCCTCGCGCTGGGCGCAGACGCGTCGCTCGAGCAGGCCGTTCAGCTCGCGATCCTGGCGTCGGGCGTCGTGGTCGGAAAGAGCGGCACGGCTGTGGTCTCGCCCGCCGAACTGATCGAGGCCGAACTGACGCAGCATGCGGGCGCCGCGCTCGCCAAGGTGTCGGCGCTGGACGATCTCGCCGACGAGGTCGAAGCCTGGCGTCGTCAGGGTCTGAAGGTCGGCTTCACCAACGGCTGTTTCGACATCCTGCACCGCGGTCACGTCGCCTATCTGGCCCAGGCGCGTTCCTGGTGCGACCGGCTGGTGGTCGCGCTGAACACCGACGCTTCCGTCCGCCGCCTGAAGGGCGAGGGCCGACCGGTCAACGATCTGGACAGCCGGGCCGTGGTCATCGGCGGTCTGGCCAGCGTCGATCGCGTGACCGCCTTCGACGATCCGACACCGCTGGCGCTGATCGAGAGACTGCGCCCCGACGTCCTGATCAAGGGGGCCGACTACACCCGCGAAGGCGTCGTCGGCGGCGATCTGGTCGAGAGTTGGGGCGGCGAGGTTCGGCTGGCGACCTTCGCCGACGGCTATTCCACGACGCGCACGATCGAGAAGATGGTCGAAGGCGCGACGCCGGCTGCGGCGATGGGAGAGGCCGGCTGATGCGCAAGGCGATCGTCGTCACTGGCGGGGCCGGCTTCATCGGCTCCAACATCGTCTCGCGCCTCTGCGCCGAGGATCGTTGGGACGTGATCGTCTGCGACCGGCTGGAGGACGCCAACCTCGGCAAATGGCGCAACATCGCCAAGTCCGCCATCACCGATTTCTGGCAGCCCGAGGAACTGTTCGCCCAGCTCGAGCGGCACGCCGACCGCATAGAGGCTGTGGTCCACATGGGGGCCATTTCCTCCACGACCGAGACGGACGCCGACCTGATCCTGCGCACCAACTTCACTCTGTCGCGCGATCTATGGGACTGGTGCGTCCAGAACGACGCGCGACTGATCTACGCCTCCTCGGCCGCCACCTATGGCGACGGCGGCGCCGGGTTCGACGACGCGGACGATCTTGCGTCCATCTCTCGGCTTCAACCGCTAAACGCTTACGGTTACTCGAAGAAACTGTTCGACCAGTACGCGATCCGCGAAGCCTCTCGCGGTCACAGGCCGCGCCAGTGGGCCGGGTTGAAGTTCTTCAACGTCTATGGCCCGAACGAGGGTCACAAGGGTGGGATGAAGTCCGTGATCGCCCAGATCTGGCCCCAGGTCGCGGCCGGCGAACCCGTCAGCCTGTTCCGCTCGCACCATCCCGACTACGCCGACGGCGGTCAGTTGCGGGATTTCGTCTTCGTCGACGATGTGGTCGATATCGTCGACTGGCTCTTGGGCGCGCCAGCGGTCAGCGGCGTCCTTAACGCCGGATCGGGTCAGGCGCGATCCTTCCTCGACCTGGCCACCGCCACCTTCGCCGCAGCCGGAAAGCCCGCCTCCGTCGCCTATATCGACATGCCCGAAGCGATCCGCGATCGATACCAATACTTCACCCAGGCCTCGATGGATCGGGTCCGCGCGCTGGGCTTCGGCGGCCAGTCGACGCCGCTGGAGGAGGGCGTCCGGCGCTACGTTCAGGACTATCTGTCCCAGGCGGACCCCTAACGGTGAGGTTGCCCCGCTTCACGTTCCGTCAGTGGATCGGCATTGTTGGGTTCGCTCTGGTGTTCCTGATCGCGACGGCCGTAGCGGTGTGGCGCGGCGATATCCTGCGCGCCGGGCTAGACCCGCAAATCCCCTTCCAGACCTACCGTCCGCCGCCGGCGCCCGACTATGCGACCGAGGCCGCCTGGGTCATGCGAGACGTCCGCCTGCCGCAAGCCGAATCGGCGGCCGTCTTCTTTCTGCATTCGACCACCTTCGACGGCGGCGCGGACTGGAACGGGCCGATCGGCGATGACCGGGCCGATGCCTATCTGGATCGGGTCGTGATCCCCAACTACGCCGGCCCCTTCGCCCGCGTGGGCGCGATCAGCGTGCCCCGGTATCGCCAGGCCTCGCTCTATACCCGCCTGACGCTACGCGACGACGCCCGCGACGCCCGGGCCTTCGCCTATCGCGATGCCGCCGCCGCCTTCGAGACGTGGCTGGGCGATCACCCCACGGGCCCGCTGGTCCTCGCCGGGGTCGAGCAGGGCGGGGAGTTGATCGACCGGCTGGTAAAGGAACGGATTGCGGGCGACGCCGCGCTGCGCACGCGCGTGGTCGCGGTCTATCTTATTGACACATTGGTTGCGGCCGACAGTCTCACGTCCGCCATCCCGGCCTGTGCGACGGCGACCAGCACCGCCTGCATCGTCGGCTGGTCACAGGTGGGAGAAGATAACGAGGGGGCGGCGTGGCGGCGTCTGCGTCGCGCCCTGGTCTGGGATGCCGAGGGTCGTCTGGTCGATCTGAACGGCCGGCCGGCTTTGTGCGTCAATCCAATCAGCGGCGCAGCGGACGGACAGCCGGTGCCTGCGCGCCTTCATCGCGGGGCCGCGAACGCCACGGGCCTTGAATGGGGCGTTCGACCCGCCTTCATCGATCGCGCCGTGGCCGCCCAGTGTCGCAACGGGATCCTGCGATACACGGAGTTGAAAACCGAATCCTTCCGCGAAACCGGGAGCTGGGCGGATCGTCGAAAGGCGCGCCCTTACAACCTGTTCTACGCCGATATCGAGGCTGACGTTCAACGTCGCCTGCATGTCTGGGAGGCCTCGAACGCGGGTTAATCCAGGTTGGCGCGGTCCGTCTTCCAGTCGAACAGCGCTTCCAGAACGCGGATCGCCTCGCCGCGCGGACTGGTCAGATCGGGATCACGCCCGAACACCAGCCGGGCGTCATCGACGGCCGCCAGCAGCAACGATCGATGTCGCATCGGATCGGCGAACCGATAGGCCGGAAAGCCGCTCTGCTTCAGCCCCAAAGGATCGCCGCCGCCGCGCAGGCGGAAGTCCTCCTCGGCGATCTCGAACCCGTCCTCGGTGCGGCGCAGGGTTTCCAGCCGCTCGCGCGCCGTCTCGCCCAGTCCGCCGTCCGCACCGCCATACAGCAGGATGCAGGCGCTCGACTTGGCCCCCCGTCCGACCCGACCCCTGAGCTGGTGCAACTGGGCCAGGCCGAACCGGTCGGCGTGCTCGATGACCATGATCGTGGCGTTGGGCACATCCACGCCGACCTCGACGACGGTGGTGGCGACCAGCACCGGCAGCCGGCCGTCGGCGAAATCGGCCATGACCGCCTCGCGCTGGGCGCCCGGCATCTGGCCGTGGGCCAAGCCGACCTCGATATTGAGAATGCGGGCCAGATCGCGCGCACGATCCTCGGCGGCGGCCAGATCGATCGCTTCGGACTCCGCCACCAGCGGACAGATCCAATAGGCCTGCGCCCCGCTCTCGACCGCCGCCTTCAGGCGCTGCGCCACCTCGCCGATGCGAACCAGCGGCAGGACAGCGGTGGAGATGGGCGTGCGGCCCGGCGGCTTCTCCATCAAGCGGCTGACCTCCAACTCGCCGTATTGCGTCAGTTCCAGCGTGCGCGGAATGGGCGTCGCCGACATGGTCAGAAGATGGACGCCGCCCGTTCGCGGATCACCCTTGGCCTGAAGCCGCGCGCGCTCGTTCACCCCGAACCGGTGCTGCTCATCGATGACAGCCAGCGCCAGCCGGTCGAACCGGACGGCGTCCTGGAACAGGGCGTGGGTGCCGATGGCGACCTTCGCCTCACCTGAAGCAAGCGCCGCCAGTCGGTCACGCCTCTCCGCCGGCGTGTCGCGCCCGGTCAACAGGATCGTCGGCGCGCCCGCCGCCGCCAGCATCGGCGCCAGCCGCTGATAATGCTGACGCGCCAGGATTTCCGTCGGCGCCATCAGGGCGGCCTGAAACCCCGCGTCGGCCGCGTCGGCCAGGGCCAGGGCGGCGACGGCGGTCTTGCCGGAGCCGACGTCGCCCTGCAGCAGCCGTCCCATCTGCTCGCCCGAGGCCAGATCGCGCCGGATCTCGGACAGGGCCTGAGCCTGAGCACTGGTCAGGGTGAAGGGCAGGGCGGCCAGCAAGTCGGCTGCGATCGGTCCGGACTTAATCACCGGTCCCGGCGTGATCTGTCGCGCGCGCCGACGACGGGCCAGCGCCAGTTGATGCGCGAACAGTTCGTCATAGGCCAGCCTCTGACGCGGCGCGGCGTCGGGCGACAGGTCGGCCTCGCCGGTCGGCGCATGCAAAGCCTCCACCGCATCATGCCACTCAGGCCACCGTTGCTTCGCCAGCCAGGCGGCGTCCTGCCACTCCGGCAGCTCGGGCGCCGCCGCCAGCGCGCCCAAAGCCAGCTTCCTCACGATCCGCGAGGTCACACCAGCGGTGGCGGGATAGACCGGCTCCACCGCCGGGATCTCCTCGCCTTTGTCTAGCGGCACGATCCAGTCGGGGTGCACGATCTGCACCTCCCCGTTGAACCGCTCGACCTTGCCGGAGACCAGCCGCCGCTCGCCGCGCGGCAGTTGCCGATCGATGTGCTGAGGGCTGCCCCCGAACCAGATCAGATGGACGAAGCCGGTGTCGTCGCTGGCTCGGACCTTCAACGGCGTGCCGGGCCTGCCGGGCGGGATCATCCGGTCGACGACCACGTCGAACACCCCGACCTCGCCCTCGATCGCCTCGGCGGCATTGGTGCGGCGGCGCGTGATGACCCCGGCGGGGGCCAGGAACAGCATGTCGCGCACCAGCGGCCCGGCCAGCTTCTGCACCAACGGCGCGATCTTGGCCCCGACGCCCTTCAGCGTCGTGACCTCGGCGAACAGGGGAAAGAGAATCTGGGGCCGCATCACTGATGACATTAGACGGTGCGGCGCCGCTGGCGAAACGCTCTACGGAACGCTATCTGGACGCCACTGTTGAACGACTGGACCGGGCAAGGATTCTTGTGGCCGATAACGATGCGTGTGCCGAAGCCGGCATGGATGACCTTGAGCGCAAGCAGCGGCTGGGCCGGATCACCTTCCGCGCCTGGCGGCGCGGCTTTCGCGAGGCCGACCTGGTGCTGGGCCCGTTCATGGAGCGGGAAGGCGCGCGCCTGACCGACGCCGACCTCGACCAGCTAGAGGCCCTGTTGGCCGAAGACAACGATCACGACCTTTACGCCTGGATCATCCAGACCACGCCGACCCCGCAGGAGCACGACACGCCCCTGATGCAGCAACTCCGCGTCTTCATGCGCGCCCACGTGGCGGCCGCCGTCGCCGAGGGAGCGGGCTGATGGATGGCGTCACCATGGAGCGGCGGGTCGATCTGGAGCTCGGCGGCGCCCCAGAGGGCATGGACGCCTTGGTCGTCGCCGAGCGGCTGAAGGCCTCGGGCGGCGTCGGCGTCTTCGTGGCGCGGGATTACTCGCGGTCCAGCGCCTTCGTCCAGGCATTCCGCTTCTTCGCCAAGGACATCGAAATCCTTGAGTTTCCGGCCTGGGATTGCCTTCCCTACGACCGGCTGAGCCCGACGTCCGGCGTCTCCGCCGAACGCATGGCGGCGCTGACGGCCCTGGCCCGCCGCAAGGCCGACGACAAGACGCCCCTGCTGGTCATCGCCACCGTCGCTTCGGCCATGCAGCGGACGCCGCCGCGCGAGGTCACGGCGTCGGCCGGGTTCGACGCCGTCGTCGGACTGGAGCTCGATACCGCGGCGCTGGAAACCTATTTCACCACCAACGGCTACATGCGCGCCTCGACCGTCAACGAACGCGGCGAATACGCCATCCGGGGCGGGGTCATCGATGTCTTCCCGCCGGGCTTCGAAGAACCCGTCCGCCTCGACATGTTCGGGTCGGAACTGGAATCGATCCGCACCTTCGATCCGGCGACCCAGCGCTCGACCGGCCAGCGTCGGGACATCTCGCTTTCGCCGGTGTCCGAGGCCCTGCTCAACCCCGACACCATCAGCCGTTTCCGCACCGGATATCTGAACCTGTTCGGCGCCCCGGGGGAGGATCCCCTCTACGCCGCCATCAGCGAGGGCGCGCGGCGGCAGGGCATGGAGCACTGGCTGCCGCTGCTCTACGACCGGCTTGAGACCCTGTTCGACTATCTGCCCGAACGCGCGACGATATTCCTCGACCATCAGGCCGAGGCGGCGCGGGCCGAACGTTGGACCCTGACAAAGGACGCCTATGAGGCGCGCCAGGAGGCGTCAAAGGCCAAGGGCGGCGCCGCCAACCGCGCCCTGCCGCCCGAGCGACTCTACATGCCCGACGCCGACTGGAACTCGGCGCTTGCAGGTCGCGCCGTGCGCCGGCTGTCCCCCTTCGACAGCCCGGCCGAGGACGCCGGCGGCCGGCTGGGCCGGACCTTCGCGGCAGAGCGGGCTCAGGACAGCGTCAACCTGTTCGAGGCCGTCGCTGCCCACGCCGCTGCCCTGAAGGCCGCCGGCAAACGCGTGCTGTTCGCCTCATGGAGCGAGGGCTCGTCCGACCGTCTCGGCGTCATGCTGGCCGACCACGGACTGGATCACGTCGTCGCGGTGCGCGACTGGGTCGACGTGCAGAAGGCGTCCAAGGACCTCTATCTGCGGGCCGTCCTGCCGGTCGAGCACGGCTTCCAGACCGACGACATCGCCGTCATCTCCGAGACCGACATCCTGGGCGACCGGCTGGCGCGACCCAAGCGCAAGCGCCGCGCGTCGAACTTCCTCGCCGAAGCATCCGCCCTGACGACCGGCGACCTCGTCGTCCACCTCGACCACGGCATCGGCCGCTACGAAGGCCTCAAGACGCTCGAGATCCAGGAGGCCCCGCACGACTGCCTCGAGCTGCTCTATGCCGGAGAGAGCAAACTCTACCTCCCCGTTGAAAACATTGACCTGCTGACCCGCTACGGCTCCGAGTCCGACGGTGTTCAGCTCGACCGTCTCGGCGGCGCGGCCTGGCAGGGCCGCAAGGCCAAGGCCAAGGCCCGCCTGCGTGACATGGCCGAAGGGCTCATCGCGCTGGCGGCCAAGCGCGCCCTACGGGTCGGCGAAGCCATCACCCCGCCGCACGGCCTGTTCGACGAATTCTGCGCCCGCTTCCCCTATGAGGAGACGGACGACCAGCTGAACGCCATCGGCGACGTGCTGGAAGATCTCGGCAAGGGCGTGCCGATGGATCGGCTGATCTGCGGCGACGTAGGCTTCGGCAAGACCGAAGTCGCGATCCGCGCCGCCTTCGTCGTGGCGATGAGCGGCCAACAGGTCGCCATCGTTTGTCCGACGACCCTCCTGGCCCGGCAGCATTTCAAGACCTTCAGCGAACGCTTCGCCGGCTGGCCGATCAAGGTCCGCCACCTGTCGCGCATGGTCACGGCCAAGGATGCGGCCGAAACCCGCGCGGGTCTGAAGGACGGCAGTTTCGAGATCGTCGTCGGCACCCATGCGGTGTTGGCCGAACAGGTCGGCTTCAAGGACCTGGGTCTCGTCATCGTCGACGAGGAGCAGCATTTCGGCGTCAAGCATAAGGAGAAGCTCAAGAGCCTGCGCGCCGACGTCCACCTGCTGACCCTGACCGCCACGCCGATCCCGCGCACGCTGCAGATGGCCCTGTCCGGCATCCGCGAGATGTCGATCATCGCCACCCCGCCGGTCGATCGTCTGGCCGTGCGGACCTATGTCGCGCCCTGGGATCCGGTCATGGTCCGCGAGGCCCTGCTGCGCGAGAAATA
>JAZKHL010000168.1:0-2985 GCA_040385365.1 Pseudomonadota bacterium
TCGATGAACGCCAGCGATCGTCCCATCATCATCAAGAAGGTGAAGAAGGTCGTCGCCGGCGGCCATCATGGTGGCGCGTGGAAGGTGGCCTATGCCGACTTCGTGACGGCGATGATGGCCTTCTTCCTGCTGATGTGGCTGATCAATACGACCGACCCGGAGCAGAAGCGCGGCATCGCCGAGTATTTCGCCCCGGCCAGCGTGTCGCAGACCACCTCCGGATCCGGCGGCATCCTGGGCGGCACGTCACTCGGCGAAGACGGCTCAAAGTCTTCCGGCTCCATGTCGGTGCTGGAACAGCAGGCCCCCGAAGCTCCCCAGGATGCGCCGGAAGAGGCCGGCGCCAACGCCAACCTCGCCGCCGCCTCGGAGGCCGAACTTCGCGAGGAGATCGCCGCCCGCGAGGCTGCGGAGTTCCAGTCCGCCGCTGAGTCCCTGCGTCAGGCTATGCAGCGGATGCCGGAGCTGGCTGAGCTGTCCAAACAGCTGATCATCGACCAGACGCCCGAAGGCCTGCGCATCCAGCTGGTGGATCAGGAGGGTCGCTCGATGTTCGAACAGAACTCGGCTCGTCCCAACGCCCGCGCCCAAGTGCTGCTCAGGGCGATCGCCGGCGTAATCAACCGACTGCCGAACCGCATCTCGATCTCGGGCCATACCTCGGCCGTCGCCGGGTCGGGCCGCGCCTCGACAGCGAGCGACTGGCCGCTTTCCGCGGGCCGCGCCGATGCGTCACGCCAGATTCTGCAAGGCGCCGGAGTCGACGCCGACCGGGTCTATTCGGTCGCGGGCAAGGCCGGGTCCGATCCCCTCTATCCCGATGACCCGTCGCTGGCGGGCAACCGTCGGATCGCGATCGTCCTGCTACGCGAGGCGCCGGTCCTGCCGACGGACACCAGCCTTTGAGCCCCCCCCGCCGCGCGAACGCCCTTGCGGCGCGGCATGGAATGACGGCAAATCAGGGCATGAATAACCGGCGGCCAGATGGGCGACGACTTCGGACGCGGGCGGTCTGACGTGACGCAGCATGTCCCGACACGCCAGCTTCGCTTCTTCATGACGGCGGTGGCCCCCTGCCCCTACTTGCCCGGCATGACCGAGCGGAAGGTCTTCGCCAACCTGCCTTTCTCGGACGGCGCCCACGTCAACGACGAGCTGACCCACGCGGGTTTCCGCCGCAGCCAGAACATCGCCTATCGCCCTGCCTGCGAGGGCTGCGACGCCTGCGTCTCGGTGCGGCTGCCGGTGCCGGAGTTCCGTCTGTCGCGAACGCACCGCAGGATTCTGGCCCGCAACGACGACCTGTCGCGCGACCTGGTCGAGGCGGAGGCGACGCAGGAGCAGTTCGCCCTGCTGAAACGTTACCTGTCGACCCGCCACCCGGGCGGCGGCATGACCGACATGACCTGGCAGGACTATATGGCCATGGTCGAGGATACGGCCGTCCGCACCCATCTGATCGAATACCGCCTGCCCTCGACCGACGAAGGCCCCGGCGACCTAGTGGCGGTGACCCTGGCGGACCTCCTCTCCGACGGGCTATCGATGGTCTATTCCTTCTTCGACCCGGCGCTGGTGAAGCGGTCGCTGGGCGTGTTCGCGATTCTGGACCATGTCCGTCAGGCCCAGACGGTGAAGCTGCCCTATGTCTATCTGGGCTACTGGGTCGAGGGCTCTCCGAAGATGGACTACAAGGCCCAGTTCCGGCCGATGGAAGTGCTGAAGCCCCTGGGCTGGTCTCGGGTCGATCAGGCGTAGGGCACGGCGGTCGAGGCCGTCTGCGGCACAGCCATTCCAGGCGACACCTCCAGCCCATCCCACGGCCCCGGATCACGCCCGCCGGCGAACCTGATCAGGGCCGCGATCCGCTTGTCGATCGAGGGGTGGGTGGCGAACAGGGCGTCAATGAACCCCTCCTTGTCGTTGTCCAGGAACATGCCTTGGACGTCGTCCGGGGCCTGGAGCTTCGATCGTCCCGACACCTTCCGCAGCGCCGAGATCATGGCGTCGGGGTTCTTGGTCAGCTCGACCGATCCGGCGTCGGCGACATATTCGCGGGTCCGCGACAGCATCATCCGGATGACGATGGCGAACAGATAGCCGATCCCCGCGATGGCCACCCCGATCAGGATCAGCGGCCCTCCGTTCTTGTTTTTCCGACCGCCGCCGCGGACATAGAACATCCCCCTAAGCACCAGCTGGCACACCACGCTGATGATGCCTGCGAAGATCGAGGCGATGACCATCGTCCGCACGTCCTTGTTGATGACGTGGGTCAGTTCATGAGCCAGCACGGCCTCCATCTCGTCGCGGTCCAGGGCTCCGATCAGGCCCCGGGTGACGGTGACGCTGTAATGGCCCTCGCGGATGCCGGACGCGAAGGCGTTCAGGCTGGCGTCCTCCACGATGCGCAGGGTCGGCGTGCGCAGCCCGCGAGAGATGGCCAGGTTTTCCAGCAGGTTGTAGAGCTGAGGCTCATCTTGCCTCTGAACTGGGCGGGCCCCGGTCATCATGTCGATCAGAGTCTGATTGCCGAACCAGGCGATGGCGAACCAGACGCCGGCGCCGACGACGGCCAGCGGGATCGTCGCCCCGAGCATGGCGACCGCATAACCGATGTCGTCGCCGAGCGTCCCGCCCGAGTTGGGCAGGACGCCAAACCCCATCAGCACCAGCTCCAGCCCGAACAGGACGAGGGTCAGCATGACCGGAAACCCGATCAGTAGCAGGGTCGAACGGGTGTTGTTCGCCCAGATGTGGGTCTGAAGACCGACGGCGGTCATGTGAGCCCTAGAACTTCACCGACGGCGGCGCGGCGGTCATGGCCGCGCGATCGGCGGCGTCCACCTCGAAGAAGGGCTTCTCGGTCCCGAAGCCGAACAGGCCGGCGAACAGCACGGTCGGGAACTGGGCCCGCACGGCGTTGAACTCGGCCACGGCGTTGTTGAAGAAGCGGCGGGCGGCGGCCAGCTTGTTCTCGATGTC
>JAZKHL010000169.1:0-18557 GCA_040385365.1 Pseudomonadota bacterium
TCGACAAGCTGCGCCAGTCCAAGAACAACGCCGACTTCTTCCAGTCGATGAATACCTGATCTCCCGTCACCCTCGGGCTTTGCCCGAGGGTGACGCGGTTTGGCTACGGAATCAGCAGCGTCGATCCCGTCGTCTGCCGTCCCGCCAGGGCTTCGTGGGCCTCGCGGACCTGATCCAGCGGAAACGTCTGGCCGATCTCGACCTTGATGGCCCCCGACGCGATCAGGCCGAACAGGGCCCCCGCGCTGTCGTCGAGTTCCTCGGTCGTCGCCACATAGTCGAACAGGGTGGGCCGGGTCAGGAACAGCGAGCCGCCCCGTGACAGGCGCAGCGGTTCCACCGGCGGGACCGGCCCGGACGCGTTGCCGAAGCTGACCAGCATCCCGCGCCGCCGCAGGCTGGCGAGCGAGGCGTCCAGCGTGTCCTTGCCCACGGAATCGTAGATTACCGCGCAACCGAGGCCGCTCGTGATCGCCTTGACGCGTTCGGCGATGTCCTCGGTCTTGTAGAGAATGATCTCGTCGCACCCATGGGCCCGCGCGAGCTCTGCCTTGGCCTCGTCGCCGACCGTGCCGATGACGATCGCGCCAAGCGTCTTGAGCCACTGACACAGGATCAGCCCGACCCCGCCGGCGGCCGCATGAACCAGGACGAAGTCGCCCTGTTTCACGTGAAACACGCGTCTGGCCAGGAACTCGGCCGTCATACCCTTCAGCATGACCGCCGCTGCGATCTTCAGCGGCACGGGGTCCGGCACGGGCACGGCGCGTCCGGCGTCCACGACGTGCGCTTCCGAGTAGGCGCCGATGGCGCCGGTGCCATAGGCGGCCCGGTCGCCAACCTTGAACCGTGTCACGCCTTCGCCGACCGCCTCGACGATGCCGGCGCCTTCTAGTCCCAGACCCGACGGATAGGTCAGCGGATAGAGACCGCTGCGCTGGTATATGTCGATGAAGTTGAGGCCGACCGCCTCGTGCCGGATTAAGATCTGGCCTGGCCCGGGCGTCGGAACCTCAACCTCGACCACCTGCATGACCTCGGGCCCGCCGGCCCCCGTGAGCCTGACGGCGCGCATCGTGGAGGTCATGGCGGGTTCCTTTTCGAGGCCGGATCGGCCTAAGACGGGTGTCTCTGACAGGTTGGAGCCTTGGGATGAAAGTCAAGATCGAGGGCGAGTGCACGCCGCAGGAAGCGCGGGCCTTTCTGGGCCTGCCGGACGTCACCGTGCTGAACGAACAGCTGGTCGCCGAGATGAAGGCCCGGATGGACGCCAACATCACCGCGATGCAGCCCGAAGAGCTGATGAAGACCTGGACCAGCTTCGGCATGCAGGCCCAGGACCAGTTCCGCCAGATGATGGCCGTCGTCACCCAGACGCCCAAGGTCTGACGCGGGCTCCTCTGTGAACGACACCATCTTCGCCCTCGCCACGCCGCCCGGCCGGGGTGCGATCGCGATCCTGCGGCTGTCGGGACCGGGGACGGACGCCGCGCTCGCGTCTCTCGGCGCTCAGGGACTGAAGCCCCGGCTGGCGTCGCTACGGACCCTCCGACATGCGGGCGACGTCATCGATCAGGCGCTGGCGCTGCGTTTCCCTGGTCCAAAGAGCTACACCGGCGAAGACTGCGCCGAACTGCATCTACACGGTGGACGGGCTGTGGTCGAGGCGGCGAGCGCCGCCCTGATGGCCTTGGGCCTGCGTCCCGCCGAGCCGGGCGAGTTCACTCGGCGCGCATTCGAGAACGGCCGGATGGACCTGGCCCAGGCCGAGGCGGTGGCCGACTTGATCGATGCGGAAACCCAGGCTCAGGCGTCCCAGGCCCTGGGCCAGCTCGACGGCGCCCTCAGCCAGACCTATGCGGGCTTCCGCCGCGATCTGCTCAAGGCCCTCGCCCTGGTCGAGGCGGAGATCGATTTCCCCGACGAAGACATTCCCGACCATCTGGCCAGAACCGCCGGCCCGGTGCTGGACGGGCTGATCGCCGATCTGACCGGGGCGCTCGCCGATGCCGACCGGGGCCGCCGGGTGAGGGAGGGCTATCGTATCGTCCTGATCGGCGAGACCAATGCCGGCAAATCGGCGCTGTTCAACGCCCTGGTGCAGCGCGAGGCGGCCATCGTCACCCCGATCGCAGGGACAACGCGTGATGTGCTGGATGCGGACCTGATCATCGGCGGCTATGCCGTCACCCTGTCCGATACGGCTGGGCTGAGGGAAAGCGACGATCCGATCGAGGCCGAGGGGGTCCGCAGGGCTCATGCGCGTGCCGGGGCCGCCGACCTGAGGCTCTGGGTCCGCGCACCCGACGATCCCGAGGGCGCTGCCGCGGCGTTCGCCCGGCAAGATGATTTCGTCGTCTGGACCAAGGCCGATCTCGGCGAGGCGCCGTCGCCGGGATATTCGGTCAGCAGTCTGACGGGCCATGGCCTCGTCGCCCTGCACGATGCGCTCGCGGCCCGGTTGGCGGCTGACCTGTCGGGCGCGGACTTCCCAGCCGTGACGCGGGAACGGCACCGTCGTCGTTTGACCGAGGCGCTGGCGGCGGTGGAGACGGGGCGGGCGCGCTTGATCGACGCCCCGGAGCTTGCCGGCGAGGATCTGCGCCGTGCCGCCGATGCGCTCGGCCGGGTAACCGGTGCGATCGGCGTCGAAGATGTGCTCGGCGAGGTGTTTTCGACCTTCTGCATCGGCAAGTAGGCTGGCCGGACCTCTGGCTGTTTCACGTGAAACACACGGCCCGACCGAGGTGCTGTGGCGTTCCGGAGCCATTTCGCCTATGTCCCCGGCCATGCGATCCCCTTCCACCTTCGACGTCATCGTGATCGGCGGCGGCCATGCCGGCTGCGAGGCTGCGGCGGCATCCGCGCGATCCGGTGCGCGCACCCTGCTGCTGACCCAGAAGCTCGAGACCATAGGCGAGATGTCGTGCAACCCGGCCATCGGCGGGCTGGGCAAGGGCCATCTGGTGCGCGAGATCGACGCCCTGGACGGGTTGATGGGCCGGCTCGCCGACGTGTCGGGCATCCAGTTTCGTCTGCTGAACCGCTCGAAAGGCGCCGCCGTCAGGGGACCGCGCAGCCAGATCGACCGCCGCCTGTACCGCGAAGCGATGCAGGCCGAACTGGCGGACTATCCCAATCTGTCCCTGATGGCAGGCACGGCAGAGGCTCTGATTCTGGACAACGAACGGGTGGTCGGCGTCACGACGGGTGAGGGGGTGTCGCTCAGCGCTGGCGCGGTCGTGCTCACGACCGGCACCTTCCTGAACGGCGTGATCCACCGCGGTGATGAGCGGATCCCCGCCGGACGCCACGGCGAAGCGCCGTCGACCGGGCTCGCCGCCGATCTCTACAGCTCCGGCATGCTGATGGGTCGCCTCAAGACCGGCACGCCCGCGCGCCTCGATGGCCGCACCATCGCGTGGGATCAGTTGGAGATGCAGGCGGCCGACGCCGAACCCGTGCCGTTCAGCTTCCTGACCGACCGGATCGACGTCCCCCAGATCGCCTGCGGCATCACCCACACGACCGAAGCGACCCACGCCATCATCGCCGCGAACCTGGGCGAAAGCGCCGTCTACGGCGGCAAGGCGACCGGGGTCGGCCCGCGTTACTGCCCGTCGATCGAGGACAAGGTCGTCCGCTTCGCCGACAAGACCTCGCATCAGGTCTTCCTGGAGCCCGAGGGTCTGGATGATCCGACCGTCTATCCGAACGGCATCTCCACCTCGGTCTCGCTTGAGACGCAGAGCGCCTTCCTGCGGACCATGCCGGGGCTAGAAAAGGTCGAGGTGTTCCGGTTCGGCTATGCGATCGAATACGACTACGTCGATCCGCGCGAGCTGACGGCGGCGCTTGAGGTCAAGCGTCGACCGGGTCTTTATCTGGCGGGTCAGATCAATGGTACGACCGGGTATGAAGAAGCCGGCGCTCAAGGGTTGATCGCCGGCCTCAACGCCGCTCGCGCCGCCTCCGGATCGGCTGAAATCGTTCTGGGGCGGGACCAGGCCTATATCGGCGTCATGATCGACGATCTGGTCACCCGTGGCGTGACCGAGCCCTACCGGATGTTCACGAGCCGCGCCGAGTATCGATTGACGCTGCGGGCCGACAACGCCGATCAACGGTTGACGCCGGTCGGAGTCGCGGCCGGGCTCGTGTCGGCGAAGCGTCAGAATGCGTTCGAGACCAAGGCTGAGGCGCTGGCTATGGCGACCGCCCTGGTCCGCGACACGCGCTTCACCCCGAACGAGGCACAGGCGCTCGGCATCGCCGTCAACGCCGACGGCCAGCGACGGTCGATGCGGGATCTTCTGGCCTATCCTGGCGTCGACCTGACGTCGTTCGAAGCGGCCTATCCGATCATCGGGAGTTGGACCGCGACGATCCGCGAGCAGGTCGAGATCGATGCGGGCTATGCCGGCTATCTGGACCGCCAGACGGCCGACGCCCAAGCCCTGCGGCGTGAGGAGGCCTTGAGCCTGCCCGCGACCCTCGACTATGCGGCCATCGGCGGCCTGTCGAACGAGGTGCGTGAGAAGCTGTCTCTGGTCCAGCCTCGGACGCTGGGCCAGGCCGGACGGATCGAAGGGGTGACGCCCGGCGCCCTGACCGCCCTGCTGTCTCACGTGAAACGGGCGGCGGTCGCGGCCTGATGACGGCCGATGAGTTCCAGAAACTGACCGGAGCCTGGCCGGAGCGGATGGCCGACCTCGAACGGTTTCGCGACCTGCTGACCGAGACCAACGCGGTTATGAACCTGGTGGGCCCCGACAGCCTGCCCGATTTCTGGAACCGCCATGCCTGGGATTCGGCCCAGTTGATGGACCGCGCCGGTTTCGCCCGGACCTGGGCCGACCTGGGCGCCGGGGCCGGCTTTCCGGGTGTCGTCTTGGCGATCTTGCTCAAGGGTCGGCCCGAGGCGCACGTCTGGTTGGTCGACTCGCTGCAGAAGCGGTGCCGGTTCCTGCAAACGATCGTGGATGACCTGGCTCTTCCGGCCACTGTGGTCTGGGGCCGGGCCGAGGAGCAGGCATTGAAGGTCGATGTCGTGACCGCCCGCGCCGTCGCGCCGCTGGACAAGCTTCTGGGTTATGCACAGCCCTACCTCGCTCGCGGTGCACAAGGTCTGTTTCTCAAGGGAGAGAAGGCGGAGGCCGAGTTGCTAGAGGCGCAGAAGCTCTGGCATGTCGAAGCCGATCTGTCGGTGTCGCGCAGCGATCCGCGCGGTCGCATCGTCACCGTACGGAGCCTCAGACCCCGTGGGAATCAGCAACGTGGTTAGCATGACCCAGTCATCCCCGACCGGACGATCGAAGGCTCCCCGCGTGTTGGCCGTGTCCAATCAAAAGGGCGGGGTCGGCAAGACGACGACCGCGATCAACCTTGGAACCGCCCTCGCTGCGATCGGCGAGAA
Source organism: Pseudomonadota bacterium (assembly GCA_040385365.1). Lineage (GTDB taxonomy): Bacteria > Pseudomonadota > Alphaproteobacteria > Caulobacterales > Caulobacteraceae > Brevundimonas. The sequence goes on from JAZKHL010000169.1 coordinate 5,417, forward strand.
GGTGCTGATCGTCGACATGGACCCGCAAGGCAATGCCTCCACGGGCCTGGGTGTTCCACGTGAAACACGCAGGATCACCATCTATGACGTGATCGTGGACGGTCGATCGGTCCACGACGCGGCGGTCCCGACGGCCGTTCCGGGGCTCCACATCATTCCGGCCGACGCCGACATGTCGGGGGTGGAGATCGAACTGAGCCAGGCTGACCGCCGCTCCTACCGCCTGCGGGATGCCCTGGCCGCGCAGGGGGCGGACGGCCATACCGCGTATGACTATGTGCTGATCGACTGCCCGCCTTCGCTGAACCTGTTGACGCTCAACGCGATGGCGGCGGCCGACGGCGTTCTGGTGCCGCTGCAGTGCGAGTTCTTCGCGCTCGAGGGCCTGACACAGTTGATGAAGACCATCGAGATGGTCCGTCAATCATTGAATCCGACGCTGGAGATCCAGGGTCTGGTCCTGACCATGTACGATCGGCGGAACGCCCTTTCCGGACAGGTGGCCGCCGACGTCCGAAGCCACTTCGGCGACAAGGTCTATGAGGCCGTGATTCCCCGCAACGTGCGGGTGTCCGAGGCGCCATCGTTCGGCAAGCCCGTCCTGATCTACGATCTGAAATGCACCGGCAGCCAGGCCTATCTGCGTCTGGCCAAGGAAGTGGTCGGCCGCGAACGCCGCCGGCTGGCGGCCTGAATCATCGAACGGAAACAAGCGCTTGTCTGAACGTCAAAGAGGTCTGGGTCGCGGTCTGTCGGCCCTGTTGGGCGAACCCGTGAACGAGGCCGTGCCGGTCGGCGCGGGCGTCGATCTGCCCACCGGCGTGCTGTCGGTCCCGATAGAGAGCCTGAAGCCCAATCCCGAGCAGCCGAGAAAGCTGTTCACCAAGGCCGACCACGACGAGCTGACCCAGTCTATCCGCGACAAGGGCGTGCTGCAGCCGATTCTGGTGCGTCAGCAGCCGGGCGAGGATGGCATGTGGCAAATCATCGCCGGCGAACGCCGCTGGCGCGCCGCCCAGGGGGCTCGCCTGACGCAGGTGCCGATCATCGTCCGAGAGATGGACGATCTGGAGGTGCTGGAGGTCGCGATCATCGAGAACGTCCAGCGCGCCGACCTCAATCCGCTCGAAGAGGCGACCGCCTACGGCACGCTGATGGAACGGTTCGGCCGGACCCAGGACGCGGTGGCCGGCATCGTCGGCAAGTCGCGCAGCCATGTGGCCAATACGCTGCGCCTGATCGCCCTGACGCCCGGCGCTCGCGATCACGTTCTGGACGGCCGTCTGACGGCGGGCCATGCCCGCGCCCTGCTCACGGCGAAGAACCCCGACGCTCTGGCCGATCAGGTGGTGGCGCAAGGATTGAACGTCCGCCAGACGGAGGCCTTGGCCCGAAAGTCCCAGGACGTCGGCGCGGGGCGCAAGGGCGGCAAGACCTCGGGGGCCCAGGCGGCCCTGTCGCCCGATATCGCCGCCCTGGAACAGGATCTGGCGGATGCGCTGGGGCTCAAGGTGGCGCTGGCCGACCGTGGCGGGAAGGGCGAGCTGAGCCTGTCCTACGCCAGCCTGGAACAGCTGGACGACCTGTGCCGGCGGTTGATGCGCGTCTGACGGCTCTGGCGTGCTATGGGTCCGCGATGACCGACAAGACCGAGACCGCCGCCCAAGCCCTGAAACGCGTTCTGGCCGCCAAGAAGGCCAACGCACCCGCCCACGCCGGCATGAACGGCGGAAAGTCCGAGGAGCGCGCCGTGGCCGCCAAGAGCGCCGCCCTGGCCAAGCCCGCCTTCCGCAAGGCGTCCAAGCGCGGCTAGGCAACATCTTATTGCGTTGAGCCTTGTCATCCCGGCCGCAGCGAAGCGCAGAGCCGGGATGTCCATCGCAGCGAGCCGATCTCCCGGAAATCGCGTCTGCGATTGTCCGGGAGACAGCAGGAATGCCCAAACCGTCCCCCGGACAGTCGCTTCGCGCCTTCCGGGGGGCCAAGAGCGTTCCTTCCGTCCCGGATAATCGCTGGCGCGATTTCCGGGATGACAAGTTTTGAGCTCCGTTGATCGTGGCAGGAATGGCCCTTGACGTCGTCTCACGCCCTCCCATCTTCTCATCCGAGAGCGCCGATACCGGGCTCTCGCGGACCGCGCGGGGCCTCTTTGCAGGACCGAACGATCCGATCCCCACGCTGTCCCGGGCAAACGCGGGCCGGCTCAATCTTGCTGATGATCAGGAGATCGACATGCGTACCATCGACTTCACCCCCCTCTATCGTTCCGCCGTGGGCTTCGACCGCCTGGCCCGGCAGCTGGAAAGCGCCGCGCGCACCAGCCAGGAGAACGGCTGGCCGCCCTACAACATCGAGACGACAGGCGAGAACGCCTATCGGATCGAGATCGCCGTCGCCGGCTTCAAGCCCGACGAGCTGAACATCGAGGTCAAGGAAAACCTGCTGACCGTCAACGGGCGCAAGACCGCCAACGACGACGCGGGCGCCGAGCGGACCTATCTGCATCGCGGCCTGGCCGAGCGCGACTTCGAGCGCCGCTTCCAGCTGGCCGACTATGTGGTGGTGACCGAGGCCGGCCTCGACAACGGCCTGCTGACCATCAGCCTGAAGCGTGAGTTGCCCGAGGCGCTGAAGCCTCGCCGCATCGAGATCGCCACAGGCTCGGCGGCTCTGATCGAAGGCAAGGCGGCTTAAGGCTTCTCGTCTTCGCAACGACTGGGAAGGGCGGCGTTCGCGCCGCCCTTTTCGTGTCAGGCCGCCACGGCCGGGACGATCAGACCGGCAGTCCGGTCCAGGCAGGCGCCTGTCAGATCGACGTCGATCAGATTGGCGCGAGTCAGATCGGCCCCCGACAAGTCGGCGCCGGACAGGTTCGCCTTGGTCAGGTTGGCGCGGGCCAGGCAGGCGTAACGCATCCGGGCGCCGGACAGATTGGCGGGAACGCTGCGGGTTGGACCCAGGGGCAGGGGGCCGAGATCCGCCCCCGTCAGATCGATCTTGGTCATCAGGGCGCCGCCGAACCGGGCGCCGCGCAGGTCCGCCTGGCTCAGCAGGGCGCCGCGCAGATCGGCCTTCTCGAAGGACGCGCCCTGGAACTCGCCGCCGCGCAGATCCAGACCCGCCAGACAGGCCCCCTTGGCGCTGGTCGCCGAGAGTTTCAGCCCTTTCAGGCGATCACCTAGAGGCCTCAGATCCTCGCCATCGAACACGGCGGGTTCGCCCAGAACCCCCCCGCTCTCGACCCAGGCGTTCGCGTCCAGGGCCATCTGATACAGAACCTCGGCCCGCGCGATGGTGATGGCGTTCGGTTCGCGCAACGATCCCGTGGTGTCGGTCCGGTCCAGCTTGGCCCGGTCCATAGCCACGCCGGTCAGGATGGCGCCGCAAAGGCGGGCGCCCGCCAGATTGGCCCCGCCCACGTCCGCCCCTTCAAGCAGGGCGCCCGACAGGTCCGCATCCTTCAGATTGGCCCCCGTCAGACGCGCGCCGCGCATGGAACAGTCGGTGAAGTCGGCCTTGCAGGCGCTGACCCCGTCGAAACGCGAGCCGTCGAGCGTGGCTCCGGCGAACCGGGCCCCGTCGGCCAAGCCGACACGGGTCTCGTGACGCGCCGAGGCCAGACCCTTGGTCTCGTGCGGGACGGCGATGACCCCCTCGCGGAAATCGGCCTGGGTCAGGTCGGCTTCGGACAGGTCGGCGCCCTGCAGACAGGTTCCTCGGATGTCGGCCCGCTTCAGGCAGGCGCGGCTGAGATCGGCTCCGCGCAGATCGCAACCGAACAGCACCGCCCGCTCCAGTCGAGCGCCCGACAGGTTGGCGTTCTCCAGGATCGAGCCCGAGAAGTCGGCGTCGTCCAGCACCCGTCCGGCCATCGAGATACCGGTCAGATCGACGAATTTCAGCGACAGCTTGCGGCCGCCGGGCTTGCCGGCGACAAACCGCTCGTGGGCGGCGGCGAACATGTCGAAGTCGCCCTGTCCCAGCCGGCGTCGGATCATGCTCATGCCGGTTCCCCCAGGCGTTCGAAACCGCGAACGCCCGTCAGGATCGCGTCGGTGAAATCAGCGTGGCGCATCTGGACGCCGTGCAGGCTGGCTCGGGTCAGGTCGGCTCCGGCCAGAATGGCCCGGCGCAGGTCCGACCCGGACAGATCGGCGGAGCGAAGAACCGCCCCGCTCAGGTCGGCGGGCAGCAGCCGCTCCGGTCCGATCAGCAGGGGCCCCAACTGGGCCTCGCGCAGATCGGCGCCGTTCAGTCGCGCACCCGTCAGGCGCGCCCCGCGCAGGTCGGCGCGGCGCAGATTGGTGGAGCGCAGGTCGGCGCCCTCCAGATGAGCGCCCTGGAGCTGCACGCTCTCCATGTTGAGACCGTAGAAGACCGCCCCGCGCGCCGACAGGGCCGTCAGGTTCAGGCCCGTGATCGATTTCAGGCCGCGCAGGTCGACCTTGTCGAAGACTGAGGGGCGGCCGTCCGCCCCGCCGCTTTCACACCAGACGGCATGCTCATGCAGCATGTCGGCGGCCGGCATTTCCGAGACGGGCGCGCCGCTGGAGCGGTTGTCGGTCAGGGCTCCGTCCATATTGGCCCCGTCCGTGCGCCACATCGAGGAACTGACGCCCACCAGGACGGCGTCGCGCAGATCGGCGCCGGTCAGGTCGCAGCCTGACATGTCGGCCCCCGCCAAGTCGGCGCCGCGAAAGTTCGCCTGTTTCAGGTTGGCGCGGACCAGCTTGCAGTCCTTCATGATGGCGTCTGAGAAGTCGGCCGACTGGGCCACGATGCCCGACAGCCGCGACCGCTGCAGATTGGCCCCGACCAGGCTGGCCCCCGTGGCCTGGGTGGCGCCGCGCGACTGGGCTTCGACGACGCGATAGCCGGATGACCGGTGCGCCGCGGCGATCGTGCCCTCGCGCAGGTCGGCCTCGAACAGGTCGGCGCCCGAAAGGTCAGCGCCGCGCAGGCAGGCGCCGCGCAGGTCGGCCCGGCGCAGGGAGGCGTCGATCAGGATCGCGTCCTGCATGTCCGACCCGAAGAAGGTTCCGTTGTCCAGGATCGCGCCGGTCAGGTCGCAGCCGATCATACAGGCCGCGGCGAAGTCTGCGTCGGCGAGGTTCCGACCCTTCAAGCTGAGGCCCGACAGGTCCATCCAGGCGAAGACCGCGCGGGCGCCGCCGGGACGCGCCTGCCACAGGCGATCGTGACGCGCGCAGATGGCGTCGATCTCCTGCTGGCTGATGCGGCGGCGAAAGACGCCGTCCTGAACCCCTGACATGGGGGGCATCTTGCCGTGCCGGGGTTTAGGAAGCCTTGCGAAAACGTGGATTTCCGGGGGAAGCGAGGCAGTAGGCATTAGGCAGTAGGCAGTAGGGGATGGTGTTGGCTCGGGCGGTCTCGCCACACCCGCCAATGCGCTGGCCGAGGCAGTCGGCGTTGAATCTACTGCCTACTGCCTACTGCCTACTGCCTACTGCCTACTGCCTACTGCCTACCGCCTACCGCCTACCGCCTACCGCCTAATGCCTCGCATCTCACTCCGTCAGCAGGCTCTGCGCCGACAGGGCGTCGGCCAGTTCGCCGGGCGAGGTCCACAACCGGGTGTAGCCGGCCTCTCCCAGCCGCTTCAGCTCGGTGACCAGATCGGCGCGCGCCGAGGCGGCGAAGCGGGCGTCGAAGCCTTGGCCGTCAGCGCTGATCCGCACCATCGGCCGGCCGGTTTCCAGCCGATGAAGGAAACCCTCCGACAGGACTGCAGCCTCATCACCCATCAATCCGGTCTCGACGGTCAGACCGGCCTGTCGCAGGCGCTCCGTGCCGCGACCCGAGGCGAAGGGCGAGGGGTCCAGCGCCGCCATGACGACGCGGGCGATGCCGGCCTCGGCGAGGAACTGGGCGCAGGAGGCGCGGCCCGACGACCGCGCGCCGCAGGGCTCCAGCGTCACATAGGCGGTGGCGCCGACCACGTCGGGACCTGCGGCAGGCACGGCCTGTTCCTCGGCATGGGGGCGACCGCCGGGGGCCGTGGCGGCCTCGGAGATGACCACCCCGTCCTTGACGATGACGCAGCCCACGGCCGGGTTGGGCCAGGTCTCGCCCATGCGCGCCAGCGCCAGGTCGATCGCCCGGCGCATGTAGGTGGCGTCGTCGCTCATCCGATGACCGGCAGAGGCGTCGCGCGTGCGGTGTCTAGATAGCGGGCGGCGGTGGGTTTCAGGTCCGCGTCGAGGTCGATCTCCAGCGGGTTGCCGGTCGGGATCTCGACGCCGACGATCTGGTCGTCGGGCACGGAGAACAGGTGTTTGACGATGGCGCGGAGGGAGTTGCCGTGAGCGGCGATCAGCACGTCCTCTCCGGCTTTCAGGCGTGGTGCGATGGCCGCGTTCCAGTAGGGCAGGACGCGGTCCAGCGTGGTCTTCAGGCTCTCGGTGTTGGGGATGGTCTGTCCGGCGTAGCGGGGATCGGCGTCGAAATCCCACTCGCTGCCGGCCTCCAGAGGCGGCGGGGGGATGTCGTAGCTGCGGCGCCAGACCTTCACTTGATCCTCGCCGTGCTTCAGCGCCGTCTCGGCCTTGTCCAGCCCGGTCAGGCCGCCGTAATGGCGCTCGTTGAGCCGCCAGTCCTCGATCACGGGCACGTCGCCCAGGCCCGCCGACGACAGGGCGAGGGCTCCGGTGCGCTTGGCGCGGGTCAGGACAGAGGTGAACATGACGGCGGGCTTGAACCCGGCCTGTGCGATCAGCTCTCCGCCGCGACGGGCCTGGGACTCGCCCTCGGCGGTCAGGTCGACGTCGACCCAGCCGGTAAAGCGGTTCTCGAGGTTCCACTGGCTCTGGCCGTGACGCAGCAGGATCAGTCGAGGCATGGGGTCTCCGGAAATCTTGGCTTTCCGGGGTAGGGCGCGGCCTCGGCAGGGTCAAGCGCCGGAGGGTCAGCCGGCAGGCGCGCCACAGGCGGCGGCGCGGATCAGGTCGATCGACAGGCCCTGGCCCTGCCAGACCTCGCCGAAAGTGGTGACGCCGTCATTGGAGTAGACGCTGAGGGCGACGCCGAGGTCCGGCAGCAGGAAATTCCTGACCTGAACCCCGCCGATCTCGCCATAGCGTTCGACCAGCCGGGTCTGACCGATGCAGCCGCCCAGGTTCGGTGAATAGGACCAGACGCTGAGCGCCGCGAAACCCGACGCCGGGTCGCCCTTCCACATCTCGGTCCGTGAGGCGTCCGACATCAGCGCGCCCTCCATCAGGGCCGCGTCGATCTTGAGGAGGTCTTCGGTCGTGCCGTAGAGGCCGCCGCCCGGGCCGAAGGCGGCCGGATCGATCGCCGGTTCGGGCCTGCCGTCGGCCATCGCCTCGGAGCGTGGACCGGCGGGGATGGCGACAGGTGACAGACCCAGCGGTTCGACCAGCCGGGTCTGGATCAGCTGGTCGTAGCTCTGGCCGCTGACGGCTTCGAGCACGTCGCCCAGCACGAGGTAGTCGCAGTTGTTGTAGGAGAAGCCCGCCCCGGGCTCGGCCGCCGGCGCGCCCTGGCAGACGGCGCGCCAGTCGCCTGCGCGCTGATAGACGTCGATCATGCCGTCCCCGTCCGCATCGGGCGTCGCGTCAGGGTTGGCCAGGCCGGAGGTATGGGTCAGCAACTGGCGGATCGTGATCCGGTCAGGGTTGACGGGAAAGTCCGGCAGGTAGGTCGCGAGCGGTGCATCCAGCGCCAGCCGGCCGTCATCGACCTGCTGGAGCGCCAGGATGGCGGTGATCATCTTGGTGACCGAGGCCCAGCGCCAGGTCTCGCCCGCCCGGTGGTCTCCGGCCGTCCCAACGACGAAATCGCCGGCCCGCGAGACGCCGAAGACGCCGCTATAGCCTTCGGACGCCGCCAGCCGCGTCTGCATGGCCGCCAGGCCATCGGCGGCGGTCTGGGCGGCGGAAGGCGACGCGACACCCAGAACGGCGGCAGCCATGGTCGCCGCAGATAACCGCTTCATCGTCCCATCCCCGTGAACCGCCGAACTTGCCAGGCAGCGATACCACCGGTGGCGCGTTGTTGTCCGCTGTCGTCCCTGCGGCTATACCGCCCGGCCGTCAGGACCGCTTTCGTCTCAAGGATATCCGCATGCAAAAGCCCCGCCAGGACCTGGTCCCGAACACGTTCGAGTACGAGACCATCGCGCTGGTGAAGCCGACAGGGTTCCGCGAATACGACGCCCGCTGGATCCTGGAGAAGGAGATCAACCTGCTGGGCATCCAGGCTCTGGGTCTGGCCCTGGCCACCTACGTCCACGAGAATGATATTCAGCCGCGCATCGTCGTCGGCCACGATTTCCGGTCTTATTCGATCACGGTGAAACAGGCGCTGATCCTGGGCCTGCTGGAAGGCGGGATGGAGGTGCTGGACATCGGTCTGGCCCTGTCGCCCATGGCCTATTTCGGACAGTTCGCGCTGGAGGCGCCGTGCGTGGCCATGGTCACCGCCTCGCACAACGAGAACGGCTGGACCGGGGTGAAGATGGGGACGAACCCGCCCGTCACCTTCGGCCCCGAGGAGATCGGCCGGCTGAAGGAGATCGTGCTGGAGGGCCAGGGCGTGGCCCGTCCCGGCGGTCGTCTGGAACGGGTCGAGGGCTTCCGCGACCAGTACTGGGATGAGGTGGTCGGCTCGATCAAGCTGAGCCGCCCGCTGAAGGTCGTCTGCGCCACCGGGAACGGCACCGCCGGCGCCTTCGCCCCCGAGGCCCTGCGCCGCATGGGCGCCGAGGTCATCGAGATGGACGTCGAGCTCGACTATACCTTCCCGAAATACAACCCGAACCCCGAAGACCACGCCATGCTGATGCAGATGGCCCAGCGAGTGCGCGAGACGGGCGCCGATCTGGCCCTGGGCTTCGACGGCGACGGCGATCGCTGCGGGGTGGTGGACGACACCGGCGAGGAGATCTTCGCCGACAAGATCGGACTGTTGCTGGCCCGCGACCTGTCGGCCCTGCACGAGAACGCGACCTTCGTCGTCGATGTGAAATCGACCGGCCTCTACAAGACCGATGAGGTGCTGAAGGCCAACGGCGCGACGACCGTCTACTGGAAGACGGGGCACTCCTACATCAAGCGCAAGACCGCCGAACTGGGCGCCCTGGCCGGGTTCGAGAAATCGGGGCACTTCTTCCTGGCGAGCCCCATCGGGCGCGGATACGACGACGGGATCGTGGCGGCGGCGGCCGTGCTGCAGATGATGGATCGCAATCCCGGCAAGCGGCTGTCGGAGCTGAAGGCCTCCCTGCCGGACGCCTGGACCAGCCTGACCATGTCGCCCCACTGCGACGACGAGATCAAATACGACGTCCTGGCCAAGATCGTCGCCGAATACGAAAAATTGGGGGCCGAGGGCGGTTCGATCCTGGGTCGCAGGATCGTCGAGGTCATCACCGTCAATGGCGCGCGGGTGCATCTGGAAGACGGGTCCTGGGTGCTGGTCCGGGCGTCGTCGAACAAGCCGGAGCTGGTCGTGGTGGTCGAGTCCATGCGCTCGGCGGACGACATGCGCGACCTGTTCCACAAGGAGGTGAAGCCCCGGCTGGCGCTCCACCCCGAGGTCGGCGCCTATAACCAGGAAATCTGAGGCCGGTTTGACCGACCGGCCCGGCACGGTCCATCAAGCGGACTGAGCGTGGGAGTAGGCGTGGCCGAACGGATCGACAGGGTGGCCATCGTCGGCGGGGGCTTTTCCGGCTCCATGCTGGCGGCGCGGCTAGCGGAACGAGGCGTCGCCTCGACCCTGATCAACCGCACCGCCGATTTCGGCCTGGGCGTCGCCTATTCGACGCCGTTCGACGGCCATCTGCTGAACGTCCGCTCGGCGCGGATGAGCGCCCTGGCTGACCAGCCCGATCATTTCGTCCGTTGGCTGGAGGCGATCCATCCCGACCTCGCCGACCCGGACGGCTTCGCGCCGCGCCGGATCTTCGGGCGTTATGTGCAGGCGAGATTGGCACAGGTCGAGGCCGCGTATCCCGGTCTGATCACCCGCGTGGCGGGCGAGGTCGCGACGATCGAGTCGGACGGCGTTCTTCTGAGCGACGGTCGCCGCATTTTGGCGCAGGTCGTCGTCCTGGCCACCGGCAACCCCGCGCCTCGCATCGCCTCTGACGACGGCGCCGAACGGGTCATCGGCGACCCCTGGGCGCCGGGCGCGCTGGACCCGATCAGCCTGGACGACGACGTGGTCATCATCGGCACCGGCCTGACCATGGTGGACATGCTGCTGATGCTGGAGGCGCGCGGCTGGCGTGGCAAGGCGACGGCCCTGTCGCGACGCGGCCTCCTGCCCCGCGCCCACGGCGAGAGGCCCGATCCGGTGCGGCCGCCGACGCCCGAGCTGCTGACCGGGCCTCTGTCGGGGCGTCTGGCCGAGGCGCGACGGCTGTCGAGCACCCTGGGCTGGCGCGAGGTGATGGAGGGATTGCGGCCGATCACCGCCGACCTGTGGCGCGAGGCCGATCCGGCGACGCGAAGCCGGATCGTACGTCATCTGCGACCGTGGTGGGACGTGCATCGGCATCGTCTGGCCCCAGCCATCGGCGCGACGATCGCCGGCCTGATCGCAGAGGGACGCCTGACCGTGCGGACGGGCCGGGTGCGATCCGTGACCCCCTCCCCGGACGGCGTGAACGTGGACTGGCGTCCGCGCAAGGGCCCCGCCCAGCCAGGGCTGACCGGCCGCTGGCTGATCGACTGCACCGGCCCCGGCCATGCGCCCGAGGCCGATCCCCTGACCGGTCCGTTGCTGATCAGCGGCCGGGCTCGGCTCGACCCGCTGCGGCTGGGCCTCGATCTGGACGGGATGGGCCGCGTGCTCGACCGGGATGGACGGGCCGATCCGACCCTGTTCGTCCTCGGCCCCCCGGCCCGCGCCGCCTTCTGGGAGACGATCGCGGCGCCGGATATCAGGAAGCGGATCGAGGATGTCGTCGCGGTGCTGAGCGCCTAGCGGTACGCGCCGTTGCGCAGGTTGATGTCGTATTCGACGCTGGCCTTCAGGGCCGACAGCATCTGCGACCAGCCCATGCAGTTGCCGTAGGACGCCTTGAGGCCCTCGGGCGTGTCTTCCCAGCGTTCCTCGGCGATCGTGACCAGGGTCCGGCGGTCGTCTTCCAACGACTTGAAGGTCATGGTGACGGTGGTGCGGCCGTCCACGGCGCCCTTGCCGTCCCAGCGCAGGACGATCTTCTCGTCCTGGATCACCTCGACGACCTCGACCGGGAAGGCGCCCGGGAAATCGGCGAAGTCCCACTGCACCGTCGCGCCGGTCTCCAGCCGCCCGACTGCCCCGCCGGTGGTGAAATATTTCGACAGGCTGGCCGGATCGGCGACCGCCTCGAACACCTCGTGCACCGGCCGACCCACGCGGGTGCTCACTTCGAATTTCAGGTCCATCGTCCCTCTCCACGGTTGATGGCACGGCTTATATGTTATAAGAATATAACATGTCAAACGACGACGATCTGGACGCCGTGTTCAAGGCCCTGGCCAACCCGGTTCGTCGGCGTCTGCTGGATGCGATGAAGGACGGACCCCGTACGACGGGCCAGCTGTGTGAAGCCGAGCCGTCGCTGGATCGCTGCACGGTCATGCAGCATCTGAAGGTGCTGGAAGCTGCCGACCTGATCATCGTGCGGCGCGAGGGGCGAGAACGCCGGAACCATCTGAACGCCATGCCGATCAAGGCGGTGCACGACCGGTGGCTGGCCCCCTATACGCGGGGCGCGGTGGCGATGCTGGCCGACCTGAAAGAGCGGGTCGAAACCTAGGGCGCGGTGTCGTCGGTGGGCGGGGCTTCGACCGGCGCCGGGCTGGTGATCTTGCCGATCAGCGTCACGCCCTTGTCAGCCAAGGCGCGCGACAGGTTCTCCTTCCGCTCGAACTCCTGCTCGGCGTCCAGGATGGCCTGTTTGCGGTCATTGTCGATCATGGAATCGCCGAGATATCCGAGCCGCCCGATGATCTGCAAGCGTGGCTGGAACCGTGCGACGCCATCACGCGCTGTGACGGTCCAGACAGAAAGCCCGTCATGACCGCCCTGCCCGCCATCGCCTTCAACAACCCCGCGATCCTGCTGTGCGGCGAGGTCGGCTACGAGATGTACGACAGCTTCCGCGAGAAGCTGACGACGGCGCCCAAGAGCGGCGTGGTCGTGGTCGAGATGACCACATTGGGCGGCGATCCGGAGGTCGCCCGGATGATGGGCGAAGACGTCCGTTTCCATTCCCAGGTCGAGCCCGAGCGACGCTTCGTCTTTCTCGGCAAGGCGGCGGTCTATTCGGCCGGGGCGACCTTCATGGGGTTTTTCGCCCGCGAGAACCGCTATCTGACGCGCGGCACGCGGTTGATGATCCACGAGCGCAAGCTTGAGAAGACGCTGGAGATCAACGGACCCCTGACCACGACTCTGGCGTCGGCCAAGGCCCTGGTCCACGAGATCGAGCATTCGATCCTGATCCAGAACGAGGGCTTCGAAAGCCTGATCGCCGGATCGTCGGTGACGATGGACGATCTGCTGAAGCGCGCGCCGTCGAACTGGTATATCGAGGCGAACGAGGCGAGGGAGTTGGGATTGGTCGAGGCGGTGCTCTAGCCCGCCGCCTTTACCGCGGCCGACACGTCGGCGACGACCCGTTTGACCAGGGCGTCGTCGTCGCCCTCGGCCATGACCCGGATCAGTTTCTCGGTGCCGGACGGGCGGACCAGCAGGCGGCCGGAGCCGTTGAGGGCGGCGTGCCCCTCGGCGATGGCGGCGATGACCTTGGCGTCATCCAGGGGCTTGCCGCCGGTGAAGCGGACGTTCTGGAGCAGCTGGGGGACCGGGTCGAACTGACGGGCCAGCTCGCTCATCGGCCTGCCGCTCTCGACCATCACGGCCAGGACCTGCAGCGCCGCCATCAGGCCGTCGCCGGTGGTGGCGTGGTCGTGCAGGATCAGGTGGCCGGACTGTTCGCCGCCCAGGTTGAAGCCGCCCGAGCGCATCCGCTCCATCACGTAGCGATCGCCGACCTGGGTTCGCTCCAGCGTCAGGCCGTCGCCGGTCAGGGCCCGTTCAAGGCCCAGGTTGGACATGACGGTGGCGACGACGCCGCCGCCCTTCAGCACGCCGCGCCGGG
>JAZKHL010000170.1:0-6752 GCA_040385365.1 Pseudomonadota bacterium
AGAAGTCGGGCGGCAAGGCCACCTTCCCCCAGATCTTCATCGACGGAAAACACATCGGCGGGGCCGACGACATGAGCGCGTTGGACCGTCGCGGCGGCCTCGACGCCCTGCTGGCGGCCTGAACCATGAGTGCGGGCCCTCTTAAGCGTGGCTTGCACATCGCCTTGATCCAGACCCGCACGCCGGCGACCCAGGCCGACGCGCTGGCGCACCTGGAGCCGCTGATCCGCCAGGCGGCGGCCGAGGGTGCGAAGTTCATCCTGACACCAGAGGGCTCCAACCTGCTGGAACAGCGCAAGGATCGGCGGGGCCTAGCCATCACCGATGAGGAGCAGGATGCCGCGGTCGTCGGCCTGCGCCATCTGGCGGCCGAGTTGGGCGTCTGGCTCCTGATCGGCTCGGCCATTGTCAGATCGGGCCATACTGGCGACGATCGCGCCGCCAATCGTTCCCTGCTGGTCGATGCGAATGGCGGCATCGTCGCCCGTTACGACAAGCTCCACGTCTTCGACGTCGATCTCGCCAACGGCGAGACCTACCGCGAGAGCGCCACGATCCGTCCCGGAGACGGCGCGGCTGTCGGCGAGACGCCGTGGGGCAAGCTGGGCCTGACCGTCTGCTACGACATCCGCTTCCCGCACCTGTTTCGCCAGATCGCCAAGGCCGGGGCCTGCATGATCGCCGTGCCCGCCGCCTTCACCGTGCCGACCGGCGAGGCGCACTGGGAGACCCTGCTTCGCGCCCGCGCCATCGAGACCGGGGCCTTCATCCTCGCTCCGGCCCAGGGCGGGACGCACGAGGATGGGCGCAAGACCTGGGGCCGCTCGACCGTCGTCGGGCCCTGGGGCGAGATCGTCGCCAAGCTGGATCACGACGCGCCCGGTGTGCTGCACGCCACGCTCGACTTCGCCGAGGTCGAAAAGGCCCGCAGCGCCGTGCCCGCCCTGCGTCACGACCGAGAGTTTTCGGCTCCATGATCCGCTACGCCCTGCGCTGCGACCACGAGCACCCGTTCGAGGCCTGGTTCGGCTCCTCGTCCGATTTCGACGATCAGGCGGCGCGCGGCCTCGTCGAATGTCCGTTCTGCGGCTCGCACGCGGTGGCCAAGCAGATCATGGCCCCCGCCGTCGCGGGCACGAAGCGACGCGATGCGGCCCCCGACATGACCAAGGTGCAGACCATGATGATGCAGGCCGCCCGCGAGGTGCGCAGCCACGTCGAGAAGAATTTCGACTACGTCGGCGATACCTTCGCCCGCGAGGCGCGCGCCATCCACGAAGGCGCGACGGAAAAACGCGAAATCTACGGCGAGGCCACGGCGGCGGAGGTCAAGGCGCTGAAAGCCGACGGCGTGCCCTGCGCCGCCCTGCCTCCCGCCCCGCCGGCGCCGGACAAGCTCAACTGATGTCGCTGGCCTGGCGGGCGATGACGCCGGACGATCTGGACCGCGTCGCCCAGATCGCCGTCATCGGTTTTCCCAACCATTTCGAGGGGCGGGACTGTTTCGAGAACCGGCTGGCCCTGCATCCGGCCGGATGTTTCGTGCTGGCGGACGACGCCGACCTATGCGGCTATCTGGTCGCCTATCCGTGGACGCCGGATGGCGCCCCGACGCTGAACACCCTCTTCGCGGCGATCCCCGGCGACGCCTCGGTCATGTATCTGCACGACCTGGTGCTGACCCCGGCGGTGCGGGGTGAAGGGTGGTCGAAGCCGGGGGTTCAGGCAGTGGTCGATCTCGCGCGGGCCGGTGGATGGCCGACGGTCGCCCTGGTCGCCGTCAACGACGCAGTCGCCTTCTGGCGTGGTCATGGCTTCGAGGTTCGGGACACGCCGGAGATGGCGGCCAAACTGGCCAGCTACGGCTCCGACGCGCGCTACATGACGCGGCGGATCTAGCCCCGTGTGGCGACCATCATGAAGTTGATGTCGGTATCCGTGCTCTCGCTCCACCGGTCGTTCAACGGATCGTAGGCCAGGCCGAACGGGCCGGTCACCGCGACGGGCTCGACCGACAGCATCAGCCGGATCTCGTCGGGCTTGGGGAACTGTCGCCAGTCATGCGTGCCCGCCGGCACCCAGCGCAGGATGTATTCCGCCGCGATCTTGCCCAGCGCCAGGGACTTCAGCGTCCGGTTCAGGCTGGCGACGATCATGACGCCGCCCGGCGCGATCAGCCGCGAACAGGCGCGCAGGAAGCTTTCCGGGTCGGCCACATGTTCGATGATCTCCAGCACGAGGACGACGTCGAAGGGCCCTGCGCCTTGCGCCTCCATCTGCTCCACCGTCGCCGCGCGATAGGCGATGTCCAGACCCTGCTCGGCCGCATGCGCCCGCGCCGTGCCGATGTTCTCGGACGAGGCGTCGACGGCCGTGACCGCGAACCCCAGCCTGCGCATCGGCTCGGCGATCAGGCCGCCGCCACAGCCGATGTCGATCAGCGACAGGCCCGCAAAGGCCTCCCGCGTCTTCGCATCGCGTCCGAACCGCGCCGCCACCTGATCGCGGATGAAGGCCAGACGGGCGGGATTGAACTTGTGCAGGGGGGCAAATGGCCCCTTGGCATCCCACCATTCCGCCGCCTGGGCCGAGAAGCGGGCGACGTCGTCGGGGTCGATGCTGCTGCCTTGGGCTCGATCGGCAAATCCATGCCCCGTTTGGGGTTCCGTCATCGGCGAGGGGTGGTTAGAAGCGGCCATGGGCGCAAGGGTGAACCCCTTTTGCGCCCTCCATGCAAGACAACAGACGGTTGGGAACTGACGCCGAATGACGCGGCCAGGATGACAAGACCCGCATGACCAGACTTGTAATGAAGTTCGGCGGCACCTCGATGGGCGACCTCGAGCGAATCCGTCGCGCGGCGCGCATCGTGGCGGCAGAGGTCAAGGCCGGCCGCTCCGTCGCCGTCGTCGTTTCGGCCATGGCGGGCAAGACCAACGAACTGGTGGCCTGGACCGACGGCGCCGGCGCGGCGGCCGCCGGCTTGCCGATGTCCGACGACGAATACGATGTCGTCGTCGCCTCGGGCGAGCAGGTGACCTCGGGGCTGCTGGCCCTGACCTTGCGTAACATGGGCTTCAACGCCCGCAGCTGGATGGGCTGGCAGGTGCCGATCCTGACCGACGAGGCCCACGCCCGCGCCCGCATCATCGACGTGCCCGGCGACGTCCTGGGCGCCGCCATCGACGGCGGCGAGATCGCCATCGTCCCGGGCTTCCAGGGCGTGTCGCCGACCGGCCGGATCACCACCCTGGGGCGGGGGGGGTCCGACACCTCGGCCGTGGCCGTGGCGGCGGCGCTGGAGTGCCCCTGCGACATCTACACCGACGTGGACGGCGTCTACACCACCGACCCCCGGATCGAGTCCAAGGCTCGGCGGCTGGACAAGGTCTCGTATGAAGAGATGCTGGAGATGGCGTCCCTGGGGGCCAAGGTGCTCCAAACCCGCTCGGTCGAACTGGCCATGGCGCGACAGGTCCCGGTCCGGGTCCTGTCCAGCTTCATCGAACCCGACGAAAACGGCGCGCTGCCCGCCAAGTCCGGCACCCTGATCTGCGACGAGGAGGAAATCGTGGAAAAACGCATCGTATCCGGCGTGACCCTGAGCCGCGACGAGGCCCGCATCACCCTGCTGGGCCTGATCGACAGCGCCGAGGCGACCGCGGATGTCTTCACGCGCCTGGCCGAGGCCAGCATCAACGTCGATATGATCGTCCAGTCCCAGGCCAGGACAGAGGGCTCGGTCAACCTGACCTTCACGACGGGCAGGCGCGACGCGGTCCGCGCCGCCGAACTGATGCGCGAAGGCCAGGACCAGCTCAAGTTCGAGGAGATCCGCGTCGACGCCGACGTGGCCAAGGTCTCGGTCATCGGCGTCGGCATGCGCAGCCACGCCGGCGTCGCCCAGACCATGTTCCGCGCCCTGGCCAACAAGGGCGTCAAGTTCCAGGCCATCTCCACCTCCGAGATCAAGACCAGCGTCCTGATCGAGGACGCCTATGCGGAACTTGCCGTGCGGGCGCTGCATGCGGCGTATGGGCTGGAAGCGGTCTAGGATCGTCCCCGCCGATCTCGCTCTCTGGGTCGGGTCTCGGACAGTGTGGAGGCGTGATCTTGCGTAAACACCGCGTTCTGATCGTCGCAATCCTCAGCTTGAGTTCCATGGGGTGCGACGCGAGGTCCGACCATCAGGCGTCGCCACCGGCCCGGTCGGTGTCAGAGGCGGAGTCCAGCCTACCGGAACAGCGAGCGGTCGGCAGAACGACGCGCGTCTGGCAGCCGCCCTCGGGACTCGAGCAGATTTCGATCTGGCCCGGCGCAGCGCCCGACATGGATGGCCTGAACCCGATCGCTGAAAGCGTGCTGGTCGCGGAAACGCCCGAGGCGATTGGCGGTCGCTACTCCGAAGCTGTGTTCGACGTCAGCGTGCCCACCATGACGGTTTTCCCGCCGCAAGGCGCCAACACCGGAGCGGCGATCGTCGTCTTTCCCGGCGGAGGGTTCCGAGCCGTCGTGCTGACAGTGGGCGGGACCGAAATCTGCGCATGGCTGACGGCGAGGGGCATCACCTGCATCCTGTCGAAATACCGCGTCCCCGGGAGCAATCACTACCACGACCTGGACTGCGACTGCGTGATCACGCCCGACGTTCTACGCTCCCTGCAGGACGCGCAACGAACCATCCGGCTGGTCCGGTCCAGGGCGAGCGAGCTCAACATCGATCCGGACAAGATCGGCGTGATGGGATTTTCCGCCGGAGGCTATCTGGTGGCGCAGACCAGTAACATTTTCGCGTCCACCTACGCGCCAATCGACGCCGTCGACGCGATCAGCAGCCGCCCCGACTTTGCCCTCTCTCTCTACCCCGGCCATCTGTGTCGGGCCGGCGGCGCGCTGGACCCCGGCATCCGGGTCACCCGCCGCACGCCGCCGACCTTCATCGCCCAGGCCTGGGATGATCCGGTCGATCCAGTCTGCAACAGCCTCGTCTACGCCGCCGCCCTGAACGCCGCAGAGGTTCCCACCGAGGTCCATCTCTTCGCCAAGGGCGGTCACAACTGGGGTCTGAGGCATCCGAACGAGCCGGTCGGCGCATGGCCGGCCCTTGCGGAGACCTGGCTACAGGGACTCGGGATCCTGCCGACGCCTCGCTAGGTCTGGTCGGATATGGGCTGCCGGTCGGTCTTGTCCGCTTCAATCGACCCGATGCCGGGTGGGCTATGGCCTGTGTCCGCCACCGGGCCTATCTTCCGCCCGCCCCGCATTTGGCCTGTCGGCTGGGCTTCGTTCAGGGACACCGAACCATGGCGACGCTCGTCTTTGCGATGAACCAATCCCTGGACGGCTATGTCGACCACGACGGCTTCGCGCCCGGCCCGAACCTGTTCCGGCACTTCATCGGCCAGACCGCCGGGCTGGCGGGCAGCGTCTATGGCCGTCGTATGTACGAGATCATGCGCTACTGGGACGACGACCAGGACGGCTGGGGTCCGGACGAGCGGGAATACGCCGTCGCCTGGCGCAAGCAGCCGAAATGGGTCGTGTCCTCCACCCTGACCTCGGTCGGGCCGAACGCGACCCTGATCGAGGGCGATCTGGAGGCCTTCGTGCGCGACCTGAAGGCGCGGATCGAGGGCGAGGTGCTGGTCGCTGGGACCCTGCTGGCCGATAGCGTGGGTCGGATGGGGCTGATTGACCAATTCCAGATCTATCTCCACCCGGTCGTGCTGGGCGCTGGAAAGCCTTTCTTCGCCGGAGCGCGACCGCCACTGCGCCTGACCCTCAACGAGCCGATCGCCGATGGCGTGATCCGGCTGACCTACGTCCCGGTCTGATCTCGCCTCCTTTCGGCTTCCGCCGGACAGGTCGCTATAGGTATGGTCACGCGCGCGTCCTATGTGGGGCGGGCAACGAGGAGACTGGATGCCGGTAGCGGGCGGAGCGATGACGAGGGGGCCGCGTGTTCTCCTGCGCCAGATCCGCGAGGCGATGGCCGACGGCGGCCCGGCGCAAGGGAGGCTGGACGTCGTCGTCACCACCATCGCCCAGTCGATGGTGGCCGAGGTCTGTTCCATCTATCTGCGGCGAGCCTCGGGCGAGCTGGAGCTGTTCGCCACCCACGGCCTGAACCGCGACGCCGTCCACGCCACGCGCCTGAAGGCCGGCGAGGGGCTGGTGGGCGAGGTGGCCCGGATGGCTCAGCCGATCAGCCTGTCGGACGCGCCCCTGCACCCCAGCTTTTCCTACCGGCCGGAGACGGGCGAAGATCCCTATCACGCCTTTCTGGGCGCGCCCCTGTTGCGCGGGGGACGGGCCATCGGGGTGCTGGTCGTCCAGAACCGGGCCGAGCGTCGCTATGACGATGACGAGGTCGAGGACATCCAGACCATCGCCATGGTCCTGGCCGAGACCGTGGCGTCTGGCGAGCTGCTGGCCCAGGAGGAGCTGCGCGACATCGAGGTCGCGCCCCACCGCCCCGAACGCATCAAGGGCCAGAGGTTCGCCGAGGGGTTGGCGTTCGGACACGTCATCCTGCACGAGGCGCCGCTGGCCCCCGAACGGCTGTTGGCCGACAACCAGCAGGTCGAGGAAATCCGCCTGCGCGAAGGGCTGACGGTCCTGAAATCATCGATCGACGCCCTGCTGGACGGCGGTCAGGGCAAGCTGGCGGGCCAGTCCTACGAGGTGCTGGAAACCTATCGGATGTTCGCCGACGACCGGGGCTGGAACCGGTCGCTGGAGGAGGCGGTGCG
>JAZKHL010000171.1:0-2851 GCA_040385365.1 Pseudomonadota bacterium
TCAGGAAATAGGCGAAGGCCTTGCCCACCACCTTGCCCAGCCGGCCGAGGTCCCTGAGGTGCGCGATCCCGGTCGCCACGGTCAGGAAGATCACCGGCGCGATGATCATCTTCACCAGCTTGATGAAGGCGTCCCCCAGCGGCTTCAGGCTCTCGCCGAATGTCGGGAAGAAATGCCCGATCAGCGCGCCCAGCCCGATGGCGACCAGCACTTGAAAATACAGATGCGTCCAGATCGGCTTCTTCACCGCCAGCGCAGCAACTGGTGCAGCTTCGGGCGCGGCGACGCCTGGCGCGACCTTCACGGCGCGCGGGCGTCGGGGTTTTGAGGGGGTCTGCGTCGGCGTTCGGGCCATGCGGGTCTCGCTGATTCCCGAGTGACCCTAGCCCAGCGAGGGGCAGCCGCCCAATCAGGAGCATTGCCTGACGAAGCATTATCCGAACCGCGCCCGGTGATCGGTCAGGCCGACCCTCGTATCGTGCGTGCGGCCCGCCCCAAGCGTTCGATCGCGCTGTCCAGCACGTCATCCGCCTTGGCGAAGCACAAGCGGATGATCGTCTCTCCACCCTGCCCTGTCACGAACGCCGACATCGGAATGGCCGCCACGCCGAAGCCGGCCACGATCTGATGACAGAAAGCCTCGTCGCCCGTCGCGATCCCGGACGCCGCCAGATCAATCCCCAGGAAGTAGGTGCCCTCGCTGGGCGTCAGAACCAACCCGTGCCCTTTCAGTCCGTCCGCCAGCCGATCACGAGATTTCTGCAGATCAGTACGCATGGCCTGAAACGCGGCCTCGCCCCATCCCAGACCTACCGCCACCGCGCTCTGCAGGTTCGGCGGCGTGGCGAAGGTCAGGAACTGGTGGGCCTTTGCGACCGGATCGATCAGCGCCGGCGCGCCGCAGACGAAGCCGATCTTCCAGCCCGTCATGCCGAACATCTTGCCCGCCGACCCGATCTTGATCGTCCGCATCTCCATGCCCGGTTCGCCGAGCAGCGACCGATGCCGCCGTCCGTCAAAGATGACATGCTCCCAGACCTCGTCGCTGATCGCGATCAGGTCGTGGCGAATACAGACGCTGGCGAGAGCGGCCACCTCGTCTGCGTCAAAGGCGCGGGCGGTCGGATTGTGCGGATTGTTGAATACGACCATGCGCGTCCTGGGCGTGACCGCCGCCTCGATCGCCGCCTCATTCAGCCGCCAGGTCGGCGCCTCCAGCCGCACCGCCTTCGCCACGCCCCCGGCCCGCTCGATCAACGGTCGATAGGCGTCGTAGGCCGGCTCGAAGATGATGACCTCGTCGCCGGGCCGGACCCAGGCCAGAATGGCCGCCGCGAGCGCCTCGGTCGCACCCGAGGTGATCAAGACCCCGGCCATCTCCAGCGCCACGCCCTGCAGCCGCCCGTAATGTTCGATCACCGCGTGACGCAGTTCGGGCAGTCCGCGCGACGGCGCGTACTGGTTCGACCCGGTCATCAGAGCCTCGGCCGCCGCCCTTCTCAGACTCTCGGGCCCCTGGCTGTCAGGAAATCCCTGTCCAAGGTTGATCGCGCCGTGCTGCCGCGCCAGGCCGGACATCGTCTCGAAGATGGTGACAGGCATGTCGGCGAAGACGGGATGGGCGCGCATGGCGGCTCAGACTATTCCCACTCGATTACAGAAGCCAGCCCAAGACACTGACCGTCTTGGGTTTTTTGTTGTTCGTAGAACGCCGGACCGATCAGCAAGCCGAACAAATAATGGGGTTTTGAAAACATTGCCTAAATTCTATTCAATAAAATTTCCGTGATGTTGGCATCTTTCGAAGTCTATTGCGGATTTCGAAGTCTCTTTGACGATGCAGCCGCTGACGTAAACCACGCGCGGCTACGTCGTCATTTGACCGTCATTGACCGGGGTATCGCATCGTGTCGGAGCCATTCTGGATTCGCAAGTCGCCACTGAGCCGATCGGATGGAAGCCCGGGCGCGAGCCGGCAGCACGATGGCGGCCGGGACGGCTCAGGGTCTGAGACGCGCCACGAGCGGACATTCGTCCGATCGTCAAAAGGAGAAGTTCAACGTGTCACCTAGTTTTGACGGCTAGCCCATAGTTGGAATTACGAAGCTCGAATCCGCGTGTTCCAGGTCGCTGTCGGGCCAACGCGCCGTGATGGTCTTGACCTTGGTCCAGAACTTCACGCCCTCCATGCCGTGCTGGTTGGTGTCGCCGAAGGCCGAGCGCTTCCAGCCGCCGAAGGTGTGATAGGCGACCGGCACCGGGATCGGGACATTGATGCCGACCATGCCGACGTTGACGCGGGCGGCGAAGTCGCGGGCCGCGCGGCCGTTCTGGGTGAAGATGGCGACGCCGTTGCCGTACTGGTGCTTGGACGGCAGGGCCAAGGCCTCCTCGAAGCTGGCGGCGCGGACGATCTGCAGCACGGGGCCGAAGATCTCCTCCTTGTAGGATTCCATCTCGGGCGTGACGTGGTCGAACAGCGACGGGCCGACGAAATAGCCCTTCTCATGGCCCTGCAGGGAGAAGCCGCGGCCGTCGACGACCAGTTCGGCGCCGTCCTTGACGCCCTGGTCGATCCAGCCCTCGACCCGGGCCTTGTGCTGGGCGGTGACGACGGGGCCGTAGTGGGCGCCGGCGTCGGTCGAGACGCCGACCCGCATGGTCGGGATCTCGGCGACCATCCGCTCGCGCAGTTCGTCGGCGGTCTTCTTGCCGACCGGCACCACGACCGGCAGGGCCATGCAGCGCTCGCCGGCCGAGCCGTAGGCGGCGCCCGACAGGTCCTTGATCACCTGGTCCATGTCGGCGTCGGGCAGGACGATGCCGTGGTTCTTGGCCCCGCCCATGGCCT
>JAZKHL010000172.1:0-16706 GCA_040385365.1 Pseudomonadota bacterium
CTGAACCTGCGCGCCGAGGGCAATGCCGAGGTGCTGTTCCAGTGGCTCCAGATCGCCGTCGCCCACCGCTATCAGCCCGCCGTCCCGACCCTGGAACGGTTCCTGACCTCGCAGGGTCGCCGCAAATTCGTCCTGCCGCTCTACACGTCCTTGTGGGCCGAGGGTGACTGGGGCCGTCCGATCGCGACCCGCATCTACGCCCAGGCGCGGCCGGGCTACCACCCGGTGACGACGGGATCGGTGGACGGCGTGGTCGGGGGTCCGCGACCGGCGGGCGGCTAGCGCGCGAGGTCGAACGCCAGCATCAGCGTCTTCTGCAGAGGGTTGGCGTTGTCGTCGCTGAGCAGATAGAGGCGCGTGCCCGTCGCCGTCTCGACCGCCGCGATGCCTTCGAAATTGTCGGTCGAGGCGGGCGGTCGCAGCTCGATCAGGGGGGCGGACAGCACGCCGCCCTCCGACAGCCGACGCACCCGCACGGCCATGTTCAGGGGCGGGCTGTAGTAGCGCTCGACCACGAACCAGCCACCAGCCGGGTCGCGGTCGGCTCCGGTGAAGCGAAACCCGTCGGCGGGCATGACGTCTTGCCCGAGCGGCGCGCAACCCTCGGCGTCGCACAGCCAGGCCCCGCCGCCTTCGCCGAGCGCCAGCCAGCCGCGCG
Source organism: Pseudomonadota bacterium (assembly GCA_040385365.1). Taxonomy (GTDB): domain Bacteria; phylum Pseudomonadota; class Alphaproteobacteria; order Caulobacterales; family Caulobacteraceae; genus Brevundimonas. Next base: position 659 of record JAZKHL010000172.1, read on the forward strand.
TCGCCGCGCTCAGCCCCTCGATGCCCTCGTTGTCGGGAAAGGCGGCGTTGGGGGTTGAGACCCGCGTGGGCCGATCGTCGGCGCCAACCCCATAGGACCAGATGCGGTGGTCCCGTTCGAAACTGATCAGTACCCGCCCATCGGGCAGCAGGGCCAATCCCTCCGCGTCCGCGTTGGCCTTGGGCGTCAGAACCGCACCGTCCGGGCCGGTCAGAGGGCGGCTGATCGCGTTGTCGGCCCCGGCTAGCCGTCCGTTCCGATCCAGTCGGATGGTGAACCGCACCAGCTCGCCGAAATCGCTGACGACCCAGGCCCGGTCGCCTCTGACCTTCAGATCCGACAGCCCATGCAGTTCCGGCCCGCGCAGGATCAGGCCGCCGGCATATCGAACGCCGGGCGCCAGCCTCGCCCCGCCGATCCCGAGCGGCACATGGCGCGCCTCGATCCGGATCGCATGGTCGGGGCCGGCCACGGGGCCGGGGGTCGAGGTCGCGACGGCCGCGCAGGCCGCCGCTCCCATCAGGGCCGCCGCGCCCAGCGCCCGCAACGCCATCCGCATCACGCCGCGCGCTTGAGCCGCCGCGCCGACCGCTTGGAGGTGTCCTTCGGCGCGGTCTCGAACAGCTCCGCCAGCTTCTCGATCATGACCCCGCCCAGCTGTTCGACATCGACGATGGTGACCGCGCGGCGGTACCAACGGGTCACGTCGTGGCCGATGCCGATGGCGATCAGCTCGACCGGCGACTGGGTCTCGATCCGCTCGATGACGGCCCGCAGATGCTTGTCGAGGTAAAGGGCGGCGTTGGCCGACTGTGTGGAATCGTCGACGGGCGAGCCGTCGGAGATGACCATCAGGATCTGGCGCGCCTCCGGCCGGGCCTTCAGCCGGTCGTGGGCCCAGGTCAGGGCCTCGCCGTCGATGTTCTCCTTCAACAGGCCCTCGCGCATCATCAGGCCGAGGTTCTTCTTGGCCCGGCGCCACGGGGCGTCGGCAGATTTGTAGATGATGTGGCGCAGGTCGTTCAGGCGACCGGGCATCGACGGCTTGCCGGCCGTGATCCAGGCCTCGCGCGCCTGTCCGCCCTTCCACGCGCGGGTGGTGAAGCCCAGGATCTCGACCTTGACCCCACATCGCTCCAGCGTCCGCGCCAGGATGTCGGCGCAAACCGCCGCCACCATGATCGGTCGCCCGCGCATCGAGCCGGAGTTGTCGAGCAAGAGCGTCACGACGGTGTCCCGGAACGGGCTTTCGCTCTCCATCTTGAACGACAGCGGACTGGTCGGATCGGTGATGATCCGGGTCAGGCGCGAGGTGTCGAGCACGCCCTCCTCAAGGTCGAAGGCCCAGGAGCGGTTCTGCTGCGCCATCAGCCGGCGCTGGAGCTTGTTGGCCAGGCGGGCGACGACGCTGGACAGGATGGTCAGCTGTTGGTCGAGCAGCGACCGCAGCCGTTCCAGCTCCATCGGATCGCACAGGTCGGCGGCGTCGACCTGTTCGTCATAGGCGGTGGTGAACACCTTGTAGGCATCGATGACCCGGCCGTCGTCGGCGTTGTCCTGACGGTTTGGCAGGGCCCCCTCGGCCACGTCGGGACCGTCGTCGGCGCTGTCGCCATCGCGCTCGGCGGGGGACCCGTCGGGCCGGGCGTCGCGGTCCTGTTCGGATGTCGGATCCTCCGAGGCGCCGTCCATCGACTGGCCGCCTTCGCCGCCGCTCTCGTCCTCCTCGTCCTGCTGGTCTTCCGAGGCGTCAGGCTCCTGGGGCGGAGGTTCGTCCTCGCCAGGCTCGTCGTTGGCCTCGTCGCCGCGCCCGTCGCCGGGATCGAGGTCCAGCGCCCGAAGCACGTCCTTCAGCGCCTTACCGAAGGCGGCCTGGTCACCGGCGGTCTCGGCGAGGCGATCGAGCTGGTCGTGCGCCTTCGCCTCAAGCTCGGTGCGGACCAGGTCGAGCATGGCGCGGGCGCCGTCGGGGCTGCGCTGGCCGGTGACGCGTTCGCGCAGCAGCAAGGCGACGGCCTCGGCCACTGGAACGCGGTCTGCCTCTGTGACCCGTAGTGCGCCCATCTTCTCCAGACGGGTCAACAGGGCCGCGTTCATGTTGGCGCGGACGCCCGCCAGCGAAGTCGACCCATGCGCCTCCACCCGCGCCTGTTCGACGGCCTCGAATACCTCGGCGGCGCGGCTGTCGAGGGGGCGGTGGGCGGCGTGAACGGCCGCATCGTGGTTGGCGAGACGCAGCGCCAGCCGGTCGGCCTGACCCCGGATAGTCGCGCTGTCGCCGTCGGACGGCGTGCGTGGGGGATGGGGCAGGGTCAGGACGCCGGCGGTCAGCTTGGGGCCGTCCGAGCCAAACACGACCTCCAGCTCCGACTGTTCCGCCAGGGCGCGGGCCGCATGGGCGAGCGCGCGCTTGAAAACCTCGGCGGGGGTGTCGGCGGGGGGCATGGGGAGCAGTTAAGGCCTGACGGTGGGCGAGGCTAGACTTTCTCCCTCCCCTTTATGGGGAGGGACGCTGAGCCGCAGGCGAAGCCGGGTGGGGAAGTGTCGTGAGTACGCACCCTTCACACTGCCCCACCCGCGCTCGGCTGAAGCCTCGCGGTCCCTCCCCATAAAGGGGAGGGAGAAGATCGTGCCTAAATCTCCACGCCCGTGGTGCGCATGATCTCGGCGCGGAGTTCCGGCAGGCCCGCGCCCTTTTCGGCCGAGGTCACCGCCACCGCCGGAAAGGCCGCAGGTCGTTTGGAGATGGCCTTCAGAGTCTCGGCCGCCACGGTCACCCGCTCGTGCGCCTTGATCTTGTCGGCCTTGGTGAGGACGATCTGATAGCTGACCGCCGCCAGGTCCAGCGCGTCCAGCGCCTCGCCATCCACCGACTTCAGCCCGTGCCGCGCGTCGATCAGCAGATAGACCCGCTTCAGCGTCACCCGCCCGCGCAGATAGTCGCGACCCAGGTTCTGGAACTGGCGCACGGTCGTCTTGGACGCCTTGGCCCAGCCGTAGCCGGGCAGGTCGACCAGTCGGAGCTTGCCGTCCAGATCGAAGAAGTTGACCTCTCGGGTCCGCCCCGGCTCGTTGGAGGCGCGGGCCAGCTTGTGCATGCCCACCAGGCCGTTGATCAGGCTGGACTTGCCGACGTTGGAGCGGCCCGCGAAGGCGATCTCGGGCAGGTCCGGCTCGGGCAGTTGCTCGATCTTGGCGGCCCCCATGACGAAGGTCGCGGGACGGGCGAACAGCACGCGTGCCGCCTCGACCTCCTCCGCGGAGTAGTCGGACGCCGGGACGGGCTCGACCGCCGTCAAGCCGGCGCCTTCTTGAACCGGCCGATGAAGCTATCGATCGGGTTCTCGGCGCCGAACCGGTGCATGATGAAATACTGCTGGGCGATCGAGAGCATGTTGTTCCACGCCCAGTAGATCAGCAGGCCCGCCGGGAAGCCGGCCATGATGAAGGTGAAAATCAGCGGCATGAACATGAAGATCTGGCGCTGGACCGGATCGGCCGCGGGCGGGTTCATCGCCGTCTGCAGCCACATGGTGAAGCCGTAGAAGATCGCCAGCACGCTGAGCGCCAGGGTGAAGCCGCTGCCGGTATGATGCGTCAGCAGGCCGCCGATCAGGGGCACGGTGGACGGATCCCAGGGGATCAGGCCGAACAACTGCCAGATGTTGGTCGGATCCGGCGCGGACAAATCGCGAATCCAGCCGAAGAAGGGCGCATGCCGCATCTCGATGGTGACGTAGAGCACCTTGTACAGCGCATAGAAGACCGGGATCTGGACCAGAATGGGCAGACAGCCCGCCAGCGGATTGATCTTCTCCTTCTGGTACAACTCCATCGTGGCCTTCTGCTGGGCCTGCGGGTCGTCCTTGTGGTCGGCCTTGATCTTCTCCATCAGCGGCTGAAGCTTCCGCATCTTGGACAGGCTCTCGTAGGATTTGTTCGCCAGCGGGAACATCACGAGCTTGATCGTCAGGGTCAGCAGCAGGATGGCGACGCCGAAGTTGCCGACCAGGCCGTAGAAGAACTCGACCAGCAGGAAGATCGGCCGCGTCAGGAAGAACAGGAAGCCCCAGTCGATCGCGTAGATGAAGCGCGGCAGGTCGTACTGCTTCTCGTATCCCGACAGGATCTCGTTGCGCTTGGCGCCGGCGAACAGGTGCTGGACCTCGGTGATCTGGCGGCCCGGCTGGATGGTGCGCGCCTCGCCCAGGATGCGGGCTTCGTGGATGTTGTAGGTCGCCGCGTCCGTCACCCGGAACTCGGCGCTCACGGTTTCGCTCTGGGGCGGGATCAGGGCCGCCATCCAGTATTTGTCGGTGATGCCGAGCCAGCCGCCGGTCGACTCGAACTTCTCGAGCGGCTTCTTGGCCCAGTCGCCGTACTTCAGTTGCGTCGTGGCGAAGCCGTCGCCCTTTGAGAAGGTGCCGATGCCGCCTTCGTGCAGGATCTGGGTCTTGCCGAGTGCGGGCGGCACGCCTTGGCGCTCGATGCGACCATAGGGGGCGATGACGATGGCCTGGGTTCCCAGGTTGGCGACCGTGTCCGTGACGGTGAACATATATTGCGCATCGACCGCGATCAGGCGCGTGAAGCGCAGGCCTTGTCCGTTGTCCCAGGTCAGGGTGACGGGGCTGTTCTGGGTCAGGGTCGAGCCGCCCGTCAGTCGCCAGATGGTGTTGGGGCCGGGAACGCCGCCCGCCACATTGGGACCGGTCCAGCCGAACTGGGCGAAATAGGCATGCTCCATGCCCTGCGGCCGGAATAGCTCCTCATAGGGCGAGGTCGGGTCGATGGTCTGGCGGTAGTTTTTCAGGAACAGGTCGTCGATCCGCCCGCCCTGCAGCGACAGCGAGCCCTGCAGCGTGGGCGTCGACACCGGCACGCGGGCGACATTGCCCAGGGCCTGGGTCCGGTCGGTCACGAAGGTCATCGGCGCCGCACTCGACGGAGGTACGCCCCCCGGCGCAGCGGTGGCCTCTGCCGTCTGCTCGGCGGCTACGGTCTGGGCGGCTTTGCGGCGCTCGGTCTGAGGCCCCATGACGAAGATCTGGTACAGGATCAGGATCGCCAGCGTGCAGACGATGAAGATCACCGTATTGCGCGTGTTCTCGGTCTTCATGCGGGTCCGCGGTCCAGATCTTTGGAGGAAGGGTCAGCCGTGTCGGGCAGCGTCGGCGCTCGCCCCGATATGGGGCCGCCCGCCGGGGTCGCGAGCCTTGTAAGCGCCGATTTCACATCGTCAAGCAAACGCTCCCAGGGCCGGTCGGCCGTGCCTTGCCGGGCGATGAAGACGTAGTCGCTGCCGGAAACGCCGTATTGCGCCACCATGGCCCGCGCCGCCTCGCGCAGTCGCCGCTTGCATCGGTTCCGGACCACCGCCCCGCCGACCTTGCGGGTGGCGGTGAAGCCGATGCCGACGCTGTGTTCGCCATCGCCCCGGTCAAGCCGCTGAACGACCACCGCGCCCTGGGCTTTTGAAACGCCTTTCGCGGCCGCCAGAAACTGGGGCCGCGAGGTCAGGCGATGGATTGTAGGAGCAATCGTCATCGATCCCCTCCGTGAAGAGGGGGCAGGCCGCTTAAGCCGTCAGCTTCTTGCGGCCCTTGGCGCGACGCCGCGCAACGATCTTCTGCCCGTTCTTGGTGGCCATCCGCGAACGGAAGCCGTGACGGCGCTTGCGCACGAGTCGCGACGGCTGATAGGTCCGCTTCACGGTCGGCTCCAGGGGTTATGAGTGGCGCGAGGGACAAACGCGTCCTCCGCGGGAAGGGCGGGCGTATAAGGGGGGAGGCTTCGGCTGTCAACGCCGGGACGTCCATCCGGCGCTCCCGAACAGGCCGAAGACGTTGGGATGACTATGGATCGCGTCAAACGGTTACTGCCCCTGCTGGTTCTGGCCTGCGTCATCGCCCTGATCTTCGGTATGGGCTGGAACCGCTATCTGTCTCTGGAGACGCTGCGCGACCACGGCGCCGAGCTGCGCGCCTTCACCGCCCAGAACTATGTCCTCGCCCTGCTGATCCTGATGGCGGCCTTCGCCATCCTGACCGCCAGCGTCGTGCCGGGCGTGTTTTTCGTCACCATCACCGCCGGCTATCTGTTCGGGCCGTGGGTCGGAGGCGTCTCGACCTCGATCGCCGCCACGATCGGCGCCCTGATCGTCTACGCCGTCGCTCGGTCGGCCTTGGGCGCGGACCTGCGAAAGAAGGCCGAGCGCGACAAGGGCCTGTTGCAGAAGGTCTGCGCCGCGATCGACAAGGATACGTTCTGGTATGTGCTGGCATCCCGCCTCGCCGTCGTGGTGCCGTTTCACATGATCAACATCGCGGCCGGAATCATGTCGGTCCGCCTGGGTCCCTATACGATCGCCACTGTGATCGGCCTTTTGCCCGCGCACATCATATACTGCTGGATCGGCGCCCGGCTGAACCAACTGCTGGCCGACAATCCCGACCCGGACATCCAGGCGCTGTTCGGCCAGTTCTGGGCTCCGATGGCGGGGGTCTTTGTTCTGGCGGTCGTGCTGCCGCTGGTGCTGAAGACCGTTCAGGCGCGCCTGCCCGGAGCGGCCGCACGGTGAACGCCTCCGTCCCTCCCTGGCTGGAACGCTTGCGGCCCCCCGCGGACTGGCGCGAGCGGCTGCGGCTGCAGGCCCCCGACGGCCTGTCGTCGCGACTGCTGCTGCTGACCGTCGTCTTCACCCTGGCGGTGGAGGCCCTAATCCTGCTGCCGAATGCGGCGACCTTCCAGGAGACATGGTTGCTGGACCGCCTTCAGGCGGCCGAGCTGGCCTCGGTCGGTGTCGAGGCCCTGCCTTATAACGACGTCGACGACGACACCGCCGAGCAGCTCCTTCGCATCGGCGGCGTATCGGCGGTGGCGATCAGCGACCAGGGTGTGATGCGCCAACTGCTCCAGGCCCCGAACCTGGCCCGCGCGCCCGACTTCATCGATCTGCGTCGTCGCAGCGCCTTCGCCCGTCTGATCGATCCGATGCGGACGCTGTTCGGTCATCCCGAGCGTTCGATCCGGGTCCGCGCCGCGCCGCGCTACCGCTCCGGCGACTTCATCGACGTGGTGGCGCCCGCCGAGCCGCTGAAGCTGGAACTGCGCACCTTCTTCCTGAACAGCCTGCTGGTCTCCCTGTTGATCTCGGTCGTGGCCGGCGGGCTGCTCTATGCGGGCCTGGCGTTCCTCGTGCTGCAGCCCCTGCGCCGCGTCACCCGATCGATCGAGAGTTTCGCCGCCGACCCCCAGGCCCCTGCGCCCGATCCATCAGACCGTCACGACGAAATCGGCCGGGTTGAGCGAGAGCTGGCCCGGATGCAGGACGAGGTGCGCGTTTCGTTGAAGTCCCGCGCCCGTCTGGTGGCGCTGGGCGAGGCGGTGGCCAAGATCAATCACGATCTGCGCAACATGCTCACCTCGGCCCAGATGGCGTCCGAGCGGCTGGCTTCGTCGCCCGATCCGATCGTGGCCAAGACCCTGCCTCGGCTTGAGCGCGCCTTGGGCCGCGCCGCCGCCCTGGCGCGCAATGTGCTGGACTATGGAAAGTCGGAAGAGCCGGCGCCGGTGCTGGACCGCATCGCCCTGGCCGCCGCCGCGACCGCCGCCGCCGAGGACGCCGGGCTGGAAACTACGGGCGTGCGGCTGGTGAAATCGATCCCGCCGCGCTTCACGGCCCACGCCGACGCGGACCAGCTACACCGCATTCTGGTCAACCTGATGCGGAACGCGCGTCAGGCCATCGAGGCTGACGGCACCCGCATACCCCGTCGAAAGGGTGGGGCCCTGGGTTCGGTGATGGTCGAGGCTGAAAGCGCGGATGGCATCACGGCCATCCGCGTCATCGACGACGGCCCAGGCATCCCGCCGCGTCTGGCCGAGCGTCTGTTCGAACCCTTCGTCAGCGGCAGCGACTCGGATGGCACGGGTCTCGGGTTGACCATCTCACGCGAACTCGCCGCCAATCATGGCGGCGAGTTGAGACTCGTGGAAACGGGTCCGACAGGCACGACCTTCGAGCTGCGCCTGCCGGCCTGATGCCTACTGAAGGTTGACGTCGACCACGTCGCCGGCGTCCGGCAGGGTCTTGGTCAGATTGGCCTTGGCGATCTCGTAGAAGAACTTCACCGGCCCCTTCTTGGACACCCAGATCCGGCCGTCGTCGGCGTCGAAACGGAGGATGGTCAGGTGGGGATCGTCCTTGCCGTCGGGATACCAGGCCGCGAGGATCGGGTTCCAGTGGCGCTCGATGATCTCGCGATCGGGGCCGTGGACCGACAGGGTCCCGTGAATGCAGGCCCAGACTTCCTGGTCCTTGGAGCCATAGGTGAACATGGCTGCCTGATCCGGCACGCCCGCATCCTTGGCCAGATCGGTGTCGGTGCGGGTGAAGAACCAGATCGTGCCGGTTTCTTCTTCGCGATAGGCGGTCATCGGCTGGGAATGATAGCCTGGGGTGTCGATGCCGAGCATGCCGGTGTTCGACTTCTCCAGATGCTTCCAGAACTCTTTTTCGGCGTCGGCGGCGGAAAGGCTTTCGTCGGCCATGGGAGGCTCCTGTGGTTGGGGGTCGGCCGATTAAACCGCTCAGCTGCAACCCCGTTCCGTCCCGCCTGCCTGTCGACCGACGTCAGGGCTTCAGAAGTGTTCCCACGTGCACCAGCAGCAGGAAGGCCAGCGCAAAGGCCAACAGCATGAGAAAACGCCAGGGGACCATGCGAGGCCGCAGGGGGTCGCCCGGTTTTGTCCCACGCCAGCCGGCGAAGACGGCCACGATCAGGGATCCCGCAAGCAGGATCAGGGTCAAGGTCAGGGACATCGGCGCCCTATGCCGCCAACCCGCCGGACGTGCAAGGCGACCTTTCCAAGTCGTTAATCTTCACCGCGCGTTAACCATGTTCGAGCGACACCGGAGAGCGAGGCGCGCGCTGTCCACAGGAGATTGGCGTCGCCTCAAGATGTTGGGGTTAACCACACGTTTACACCCCGGATATGGGCGATTAGCGTGCGGCGTATGGGTCGGGAGCCGAATCAGTGAGCGCAGCCGCAGCGCCTTGGAGCGTCAAGGGGATCGATCCCAAGGCGCGCGAGGTGGCCAAGGATCTGGCGCGCCGTTCGGGCATGACGCTGGGCGAATGGCTCAACACCATGATCATGGACGACGAGGACGACGGCGTGTCGCCTTTGCCGCGCCGTCCGCACGCCGCCGAGAGCATTGATCGTCGGGGCCGTTCGCGCCGCGTCGACGACGCCTACGATCTGCCTGACCGCAGCTACGGGCGTGACTTCGGCCGCGACGACGAGACGCTGCACCGGGTCGCCGCCTCGGTCGACGCCATCGCCGCCCGTCTGGAAGCCGCCGAGCGCCGCTCGACCGTCGCCATCCAGGGCGTGGATCAGGCCGTCGCCGGTCTGGTGCGCAAGATGGAGGCGCAGGACCAGCAGACCGGGACCTATGGCCGTCGCATCGACGACATCTCCGACGAGCTGAAGGAGGGCCACAAGCGCCTCCGCCGGTTCGAACAGGACGCCGGGCCCAAGACCGCCGAGAACCTGACCAAGATCGAGCAGACGCTGGGTGGTCTCGCCGGGCGGCTCTATGACATCGAGGACCGCCAGCGCACGGGCCTGAACGAGGTCCGCCAGCGACTGGATGGCGTCGAGAAAACAGACGCCTGGGGCAAGACCGACACCGCTGTCGCCGCCCTGACCAGCCGTCTCTACGATCTGGAAGAGCGCAATCGCGCTCACAGCCAGACGCTGCTGGCGCGTCTGGACGCGATCGAGAAGGCGGCAGGACCGGGCGCCGGCACGGATATGCTCGCCCAGGTCGGTCAGCGTCTGGATGCGGCGCAGGGTGCGACGAGCGAGGCGCTGCGCAGTCTGGAGCGCTCTTTCGCCGGGCTGGACCAGCGGCTGCGCGCCGCCGAAACCCGCGTCGAGCCAGAAGGCTCGCGCGAGGCCGCCCGCTTCGAGAAACTGGCCGAGACCCTGTCGCGACAGGTCGACGCCAACCGCACCGAAATGATGCGTCGGCTCGAGACCGCCGAGAGCGAGGGCCGCCTGGTCCGCATCGAGGCGACGATCCAGTCGCTGGGCGAACAGGCGCGGGCGTCCGAGCAACGCGCCGCACAGGGCATCGACGCCATGGGCCGCGAGGTTCTGCGTATCGCCCAGAACCTGGACACCCGCGTCGATCGCATGGAGACGATCGGCGACACGCGCCTGGGCAAGTTCGAAGAAGCCCTGACCAAGACCGTCGCCGACAAGATCGCCGCCGACATGGGTCGCTACGGTCAGGCCATCGAGCACCGGCTGAACCGCGCGGACGACCAGCACGCCATCGCGCTGGAAAAACTGGGCGTCGAGATCACTCGCATCTCGGACCGCCTGACCGACCGCATCGCCCAGTCCGAACGCAAGTCCGCTCAGGCGCTGGAGGACATCGGCCGCCGCATGTCCGAGGGCTCCGAGCGGATCGAGCAACGCTACGACCGCGCCTCGGGCGAACTGGCCGAGCGGATGCGTCTGTCGGAAGAGCGCACCGCCAAACTGCTGGCCGAGGCGCGTGACATCCTGGACCAACGGACGGCCGAGCCTGTGGCGCGTCCTGCGCCCGCTCAGATCGCCGAACCCGCGCCGACGCCACAGGCCGAGTTCGCCCAGCCGGACTGGCGCGCCGCCGCCTTCCCGGGCGAAAGTTTCGACGCCCAGGGCTTCGAGCCGCAAACCCACGAACATCACGGCTTCGACGCCGCGCCGGGCGGCGACGGCTGGTCGATCGATCCGCTCTCCGCCGATCTGGCGCCCTTCCCCGAGGCTCCCGCCGACGATGCGGAGCCGGAGCCCAGTTTCGACAGCCTGCCGCGCCGGTTCGAACCGGCGGAGCCGGTCGCGTCGCCTGCCGCAGAGCCCACGCCTTTCGGCGCCGCCACCGCGCCCTTCGGCAGCTTCGGCGGGGCGGACGTGTCCGACGTGCTGGACGCGATCGTCGAGACGACCCCCGATGCATCGCCCGAGCCCGCGCCCTTCGCCGCCGCTCTGGCCGCAGCCAATCCGTCGGCCCGCACTTTCGATGACGGCATGGACGATTTCGCCGCCGAGACCGAGTTCGTCGACCCGCGTCGCCTGCGGGCCGGCATCAGCGCCGGGGCCGCCGCTGGTCGCGCCTCTTCGACCCACGACGCCATCAGCGCGGCCCGCGCGGCCATGAGCGCACCGGCGGCCGAGACACCGGCCCCGCGTTCGACCTTCGGCCTGGGCGGGCTGAAGAAGGGCGGCAAGTCGCGGCTTCAGGAGCGGCTCGACAAACAGGCGTCGCGCGACAACGGAACGGTCAAGAAGGCATTTCTGGCTTCGGTCACCGGCATGGCCGTGATCGGCGGCCTCTACGCGACCGGTCGCCTGACCGGCTATGACATGCTGGACCTGGGCCGGATGCTCGACGGCTCCGCCGACGCCGCCGAGGCGACGCCCATCGCCGCCCTGGCGATCACCCCGAGCGACGCGCCGCTGGACGCCGCACCGGCCGACGCGACCGAGGCCCAGACCCTGTTCGCCCAGGCCGTGGAACAGCTGGACCGGGGCGACGCCGCCGGGATCGAGACCCTGACCCGCGCCGCCAATCTGGGCGAACCCCAGGCGCAGCTGAAGTTGGCGGGCTTGTATCAGACCGGCGAGAATGGCGTGACGGCCAATGCCGAGGAAAGCCGCCTGTGGGCGCGCCGCGCGGCCGAAGGCGGCGATCCGCGCGGCATGCACGCCTTCGGCATGTATCTGTTCGATGGCGTCGGCGGCGCGCGCAACCGGCCCGAGGCGCTGGAGTGGCTGAAGAAGGCCGCCGATCGCGGTCTGGTCGACAGCCAGTACAACGTCGCCCGCGTCTACGAGAACGGCGACGAAGGCATCGCCCCCAATCCGACCCAGGCCTATCGCTGGTACCTGATCGCCTCGCGCGCCGGCGACCCCCAGGCCCAGGCCGCCGTCGACCGGCTGGCTCCGACCATTCCCGCCGCCCAGCGCCAGACCGCCCGCGCCCAGGCCGAAGCCTTCGCCCTGGAACCGCTCGCCTGATCGGTTTCACGGGTGGCCCTTCGTGGACGGCCCGGTTAAGACACCCGCGCTCGCCTTCCGGCGCCTAGCGTAACTTTCCAGCCGAAGGCCGGCCCTTTGGAGATCTACCTGCCGATCGCCGAGGTTTCGGTGAACTGGCCGCTCCTGGTCATGCTGGGCGCGCTGGTCGGATTCGTGTCCGGCCTGTTCGGCATCGGCGGCGGCTTCCTGATGGCCCCGGTGCTGATCTTCCTGGGCATTCCTCCGACCGTGGCCGTCGCCAGCCAGGCCAGCCATGTCGTCGCTTCTTCCACCTCCGGCGTCATCCGCTACTCGGGCCAGGGTGCCGTCGATTTCCGCATGGGCGGGGTCATGGCCGTCGGTGGTGCGCTGGGCGCCTTCGGGGGCGTCGAGCTGTTCCGCTACCTGCGCCTTCTGGGCCAGGCGGACCTGGTCGTCGCCCTATCCTATCTGATTTTCCTCGGCGCCATCGGCCTGCTGATGCTCTACGAGAGCGGTACCGAGATCCTGCGTCGGCGTCGCGGCGAGATCGCGCCTCACAAGGAACGGCGGCGTCCGCTGTGGCTCTACGGCCTGCCTTGGAAGATGCGGTTTCCGAAATCCGGCCTCTACATCTCGGCCATTCCGCCCCTGGCCCTGGGCGTCTTCGCCGGCATCCTGTCGGCCATCATGGGGGTCGGCGGCGGGTTCATCCTGGTCCCGGCCATGCTCTATGCGCTGCGGATGAAGGCGGGCGTCGTCGTCGGGACCAGCCTGTTCCAGATCATCATCACCACGGCGATCACCACTATCCTCCAGGCGGGCCGCAACCAGACGGTGGACGTCGTCCTGTCGTCCCTGCTGCTGATCGGCGGCGTCGTGGGGGCTCAGCTTGGAGCCAAATACGCCGGGAAATTCCGCGCCGACGAGCTTCGGGCCGTGCTGGGTCTGCTGATCCTGTTCGTCGGCATACAGATGGGGCTCGATCTGTTCGTGCGGCCTTCCGACATCTTCCTGTTGGCGCCCGGGATCTCCGACGGATGATCCAGCTGCCACCCCCTCCGCCCGCCATCGAGGCGCCAGCTCCGGAAATGTCAGTCGCCACGCAAGGCGAGCTGCGCGTCGCCGCCGCCCTGACCGACGCGCGGGTCCAGGTCGATTCCAGCTTCCGCGGCGCCTCGATTGTGCTTTACGGCGCGGTGTTCAATCCGACCGACGATCCGACCGATGTCGTCGTCGTCGTGCGCGGGCCCGACGCTCCCATTCGCCTGGTGAAGAAGACCCGCAACATGGGCGTCTGGCTGAACAGCCGCCCGGTCCTGTTCGAGGGCGCGCCCGGATTCTACATGACCGCCTCGACCCGGCCGCTGTCGGACATCGCCGGCTTCGGCCAGCTAAGACGGCTAGGCGTCGGCGTCGATCACCTGCGTATCGACGCGCCCGAGGAGAGCCGCACCGTCACCAGGTACGGCGTGCGCGACGTGGTCATCTCAAGGTTGGGCGAGGACTATCTCGACTGGCGCCGCGCCGTGATCCGCCTGCGCGAAGCGGCGCAGTTGTATGACACCGACCCGGCGGGGGTATCCTTCGTCGACCGAGGCCTGTTCCGCGCCCAGGTCGAACTGCCCGCCACCGCACCGACTGGCGAGTACCATGCCGAGGTCTGGCTGTTCCGCGACGGGGAGCCCGCTGGCGTGTCGAACCTGACCCTGACCGTCGAGAAGGTCGGGTTCGAACGCGACGTCTACGAGTTCGCGCACCGGCGACCGTGGAGCTACGGAATCCTGTGCGTGCTGCTGGCCGGCGGCATGGGCTATCTCGCCAGCCGGGTGTTCCGCCGCACCTAGGCCTTGGGGGCATCGCCCAGCACCGTTTCGCTATGCGCATGGCATGCCCAGCCCTGCGGTCCCCGGATCCAGGTCGAACTATCGGCGGCGCGGAAGCTCTTGGGCTCGCCTTTGTGAGTGACGTCCTGGCTGACGACATAGGCGATCACGGCGACGTCCGGCGTCGGCGCGCTGAATTGGATGTCGTCGAAACGATAGGATTCCAGCGTCCAGTCACCCTCCTCGGTCATCGATCGCATCTTGTCGCGCGGGATCGTCATGACGCCGGCCATGCCGCTGACCACGCTGGGGTCGCCCGACAATTCGGCGGTTCGGCGGCCGTCCTTGGCCTTCATGGCGTCCCAGTAGGCGGTTTCCAGGGCGACGATTTCATCTTGAGTGGGTGCGGCGTCCGGCATGGCGATCTCCTCTCTGTGAGAGGGTAAAACCGCGTCGGTCGAAGGCAGGTTCCGACTAGACCAGACTGGTCCAGGCCAGCGGGTGGACCCGATCCTTGCCCAGGGCGGCCGCCATAGGGGGTTCCGTGAACAGTCCGGCGATGGCCGCATCGAGCACATTGAGCCCGCCGGTGAAGGCCCCGAACGCTGGCAGGATCAGCCGCCGCCCATCGGTCACGAAACACGACCGACGCACCATCCGCGCATGGGCCACCACTCGCGCGCAGGGATGCAGGTGGCCCGCCACCTCGCCCGCCTCGGCCTCCGGCAGCGGTTCGTGGGTTAGGAACAGCGCGCCCAACCCCATGTCGCCGACGATCCGGCCGGGCAGGCGCGAGACCGCGTTCGCATCGGCCACCGTCAGCGCCTCGCGGTCGTGATTGCCTTCCAGCCAGACCCAGTCGCGTCCGAAGGCCAGCCGGTCCAGCCGCGTCCGGTCGTCCGCCGCCATCCGGCCGATGGATTTCGTATCATGGAAGCTGTCGCCGAGCAGGACGACGCGGTCGGGCGCCAACTCTGCGATCTCCGCCTCCAGCTTATCCAGCGTCGCCCGGCTGTCATAGGGCGGCAGCATCTGCCCGCGCGCGGCGAAGGCCGACCCTTTTTCCAGGTGCAGATCGCCCGCCACCAGCGTGCCGTGCGCCGGCAGCCACAGGGCCCCCGAACAGCGCAGGACACACAGTTCCCCCATGACCCGCACCGACAGAGACCCGCAGGGCCGCCGCGCCGGCGTCAGGGTCTCACGCAGGGCCGCGTTCATGCCGCCCCCATCAGTTCGGGCGGCGCGTCTTCCATGACCTCGTCGATCAGATCCTGGGCGGAGGCTTCCAGGATCATGTCGGCCGCATTGCCGCCGACGCGTTCCCTCCCGATCATCACCAACACCGGCACGCAGAAGGGCGAGGCCCGCTCCAGCGGCGCATGGCGAATATGCCCGGCGATCCGCGCCAGCAACTGACCCAGACGCGCGACGTCCAGCAGCCCCGCCGCCGCATCGGACCGGGCCGTTCTCAGCAGCAGGTGATCGGGTTGGTGGCGGCGCAGCACGTCGTAGATCAGGTCCGTGGAAAAGGTCACTTGGCGCCCCGTCTTCTCTGCCCCCGGCTGTCGACGCTCGATCAAGCCGGAAACGAGGGCGCAATTGCGGAAGGTGCGCTTCATCATGAAGCTCTCCTCCAGCCACGCTTCCAGATCGTCGCCCAGCATGTCGGGCTGGAACAAGGCGTCCCAGTCGAGGCTGTCCATCGGCTTGATCGACCAGATGGCGAAGGAATAGTCGGTGACCACGAACCCCAGCGGTCCGACGCCCAACCGGTCCAGCCGCCGCGTCAGCAGCATGCACAGGGTCGAGTGGGCGAGGCGCCCCTCGAACGGATAGGCGACCATGAAATGGCGGCTGCCGCGCGGAAAGGTCTCGATCAGCAGGCTGTCGGCGTCGGGGATCTGGCTGCGCTGCTCCTGCAGCTCCAGCCACTCCTGCACATCGACGGGCAGGACGCGCCAATGGTCGCGGTCCTGGATCATGTCGCGCACTCGCGCGGCCAGCGACGTTCCCAGCGGAAACTGCGACCCGCCCCAGGACGGAATCTTGGGATCCTTGTCGGTCGCATGGGTGACCAGGGCGTCCATGCCGTTGATGCCCTGAAACGCCCAGACCTGACCGGCGAAGACGAAGGTGTCGCCGGGCGTCAGCTGTTCGAAATACCA
>JAZKHL010000173.1:0-5066 GCA_040385365.1 Pseudomonadota bacterium
AAGAGGTCAGCGGTTCGACTCCGCTAAGCTCCACCAAATTCCGAGGGGTCGGCAGCACTGCTGCCGACCCCTTTTTGGTCCTGGCTTTAAGGGCGGTTCGCCGGCCACAGCCGTCGCGCTTGATGGTGCGCTTGCAACATCCCATATGCTGTTTCGACGCAGCCAGCCCGCCGCACTTGGGGGCCCATTGCGCAGTCGCTTGTTCGAGGACTGACCCATGACGACCCGGCCCCTGCTGTTCGACAGCCCATTCCTGTTGGGCTTCGACCAGACCCGCGCCCTGATCGACCGTGCCGCGAAGGCGGCGGCTGAGAGCTATCCGCCTTACAACGTCGAACAAACGGGCGAAGGGTCGGTGAGGATCTCGCTGGCGGTGGCCGGCTTCGCGCCGGACGATCTGGCCATAACCCTGGAAGGCCGGCAGCTAACGATCGCGGGCAAGCGCGAGGGCGCTTCCCCAGACCAGGCCTTTTTGCATCGCGGCATCGCGGCGCGTGGGTTCGTCCGCAGCTTCGTTCTGGCGGATGGTCTGGAGGTCGAGGGGGCGCGGCTGGAGCATGGCTTGCTGCACGTCGATCTGACCCGGCCGATCGAAGCCCAGGCGGTGCGGCGCATCCCGATCAGCCTGGGCTGATCTCAACCCTCTCAATGACGTGACGCCGCGGCGGCGAACCCGCCGTGCGCGGAGGCGTTGTCCCTATTGAACAAGGAGGCGGTCTTGATGACGCCGATGATGACCAAAGAAGATTTCAAGGGGTTGGGCGCTCCGGACCTCGTCTATGTGCGCGAGATCACCGCCGCAGATGTGCTGGCCGACGCACCCCTGGAAGACGCCAAAGGCCTGCTGATCGATCCAGAACAGACCCTGTACGCAGTCCATAGCGCCGACGGCGAACGCTTGGCCGTCATGATGGATCGAGAGACCGCATTTGCGGCTGCCGTGGCGCACGAACTCGCACCGGTGTCCGTCCACTAAAATTCAAAGCGGCGGGCGGTCAGGCCGCCGTGGCGGCGACGTTTGTATCGCGCACAAACAGGGCGTGGATGGCATCGATGGTTCTGGCCTGACGCAGTTGCTCCCGCATCTCCGACGAGCGCAGAGCGCGCGATACGGCCGCCAGAGCCCGCAGATGCTCTGCGCCCTCGCGAGGCGGGGCGAATAGGGCGAACAGAAGATCCACCGGGCGATCGTCAACAGAGCCATAGGCAACGGGCGTATCCAGCCGCACGAACACGGCCTTCACCGCATCGAGGCCTTCGATCCGCGCATGGGGAACGGCGACGCCGGAACCCAGGCCCGTGGATCCGAGCGCCTCACGCTCCAGAAGGGCGTCTAACACCTTGGCTTCGGTTACGCCCAGGGCCTCGGCAGCAGCCGTCGCCACAACGTGCAGAGCCTGCCGCTTGGAAGACGCGCCGCCTTTCAGGACGATCCCGTCCCGGACCAGCAGTTCACCGATGTCCATTGATCGTCCCGACTCGTACTGGGTGGTTTTGGCTGAGGTGGTCTTGTGCAGGCCCTTGCGGGCGCGCGCCGTCTAGACGGTTCGCGCGCCCCTGGAAAGGCTTATGCCGCCGAACCGTTTACAGAACCGTGTCCGTTGGTCGAACCGTTGAGCGATCCGGTCCGCTCCGGGTCGATCCAGCCGACGTTCCCGTCCGGCCGCCGATAGACGACGGACAGACCGCCGTGGGCCGCGTTTCGGAACAGCACGACGGGATAACCGGTCATGTCCAGTTCCAGGACCGCGCGGCCGACGGTGATCGTACGGATTTCCGAAACGCTTTCGGCGATGACCATGCCGGTCGGTGGCGGGCCATCCTGGCCCGTGTCGCCGAAATCATCGTCCTCTACGGTGTCGGGATCGCGCAGCACGATGCTGCGCGCGACATCGCGGGCCGCGTCCTCGGTCTTCTCAGGCGACAGACCCTTGGGTCCGATGTGATGATCCTTGAGCCGACGCTTGTAGCGACGGACCCGTTTTTCGAGCTTTTCGAGGCTTTCGGTGAAAGCCGCATGAGCGTCGCCGCCCAGCCCGGTGGTGACCAATGTCTGACCCGACGCAAGACGGACCCAACAGTCCACCTTGAAGCCGTAGCCATCTTTGGACACCACGACCTCGGCGTTTTCACCGCCGCGTTCGAAGTATTTTCCGACGCCCTCTTCGAGTTCCAGGGAGATGCGCGAGCCTAACGCTTCGCCGACATCCACGTGCTTGCCGCTGACTTGGACTTGCATAGGTGTAGAACGCGACTGCTCGGGTTTGGTGTCAACGTCGAACACCGATTTCACGGTCACGCTTCCGCGATCGAGCGCGCTGGTTCAGCCGACTTTGAGCATTCTTCGGCGTTCGATCGACGAGGGAATCCGCAGCGCCTCGCGGTATTTGGCGACGGTGCGCCGTGCGATGTCGATGCCCGCTTCCTTCAATATCTCGACGATCCGGTCGTCGGACAGGACGTCGCCGTCGCGGCCTTCGTGATCGATCATCGACTTGATCCGATGACGGACGGCCTCGGCCGAGTGGGTCGCGCCGCCGTCGGTGGCCTGGATCGCGGCGGTGAAGAAGAATTTCAGCTCGAACACGCCGCGCGGGGTCGAGACGTATTTGTTCGAGGTCACCCGACTGACGGTCGATTCGTGCATGCCAATCGCGTCGGCGACGGTCTTCAGGTTCAGGGGACGAAGGAACTCGACGCCGAAGGCCAGGAAGGCGTCCTGCTGACGCACGATCTCGGATCCGACCTTCAGGATGGTCTTGGCCCGCTGGTCCAGCGACTTGACCAGCCAGTTCGCCTGGGCGGCGCAGTCGGCGACGAACGTTTTCTCGGTTTCGGTCCGCGCTCCGGCCGAGACGGAGGCATGATAGCGTTTGTCGACCAGCAGGCGCGGCAGGCTGTCGGCGTTCAGTTCCACCCGCCAGCCGCCGGCCGGATCCGGTCGGACGTGGACATCGGGGATCACGGTCTGGGCCGTCTCGCCGGCGAAGCCTGCGCCTGGCCGGGGCGTCAACGCTTTTAGCTCGGCGATCATCTCGGACAGGTCTTCGGCGTCCACGCCGCAGACCGAGCGCAGGGCCGCGAGGTCCCGCTTGGCCAGCAGATGCAGGTTGTCCAGCATCGCCGCCATGGCCGGATCGAAGCGGTTGCGCTCCACCAGCTGCAGCTTCAGGCATTCGGGCACAGAGCGGGCCATGACGCCGGTGGGCTCGAAACCGTGGCAAACCGCCAAGACGGCTTCAACCCGATCCAGTCCGCAACCCAGACGGTCGGCGATCTCGGCCAGGTCCCCGCGCAGGTAACCGCCATCATCGACGCCGTCGATCAGCGACAGGGCGATGGCGTGGTCCGTTGTCGAGAAGCCGGCCGTAGAGGCCTGCTCCTGCAGATGCTCCCACAGGGTTGGGTCGTGGCGATCCGGGCGCTCGCCCCCGTCGCCGTCGTTGAAAGAGCCGCCCTTGCCGGCGGCGGACCAGTCCGACAGGCCCGGTTGGGACGCCGCCTCGTCGGACAGCCGATCCGACGTGCGTTCGCCCGGCGTCGCGTCACCGTAGACGTCGTCCTCGCGGGCATCGACGGTCGAAGACCGGTCGGGCGCCTCGTGGTCGGAAAAGCTGAGTTCGGTCGCGTCGGTCGGGGCGTCGCGAACGACATCGATCTGGCCTTCGGCTTCCTCGCGCTGGAGCAGCGGGTTCTTCTCCAGCTCGGCCTCGACGTATTCGTCCAGTTCCTGGTTAGAGAGCTGCAGCAGCTTGATGGCCTGCTGCAGCTGGGGCGTGATGACCAGCCCCTGCCCCTGCCTGACCTCGAGCCTCTGACCGATCACCGCTTGCGCTCCCGCCGGACCGCCGTGGCCCGGAACTTGCTGTCAGGATGAACGCGACCGGTTAACGCCGGCTTTCGCGCCATCGCCCGTGATCGGGATGCGAGCTTAACCATTCCCCTTCGCATCGCGTTCAACCCCTTGAAGGCAGGTTGCGGCATCGTTTAGGCCGACAGGGCGCGCCCGCCATGATCATGTTCCGACCGCTGATCCGCTATGCCGACTTCCAGGGTCGGGCCAGTCGCGGCGAATACTGGCTGTTCGCGATCTTTCAGGGTTTTTGGTATGCCATGCTGATCGGCCTGGCTGCCGGTTCGATGGGCCAGAGCGATACTGGCCAGGCGACCGTCGGCGTCATGCTGGTCTTCAGCGTGATCGTCATCTCTATCGTCGGCCTGATCGTGCCGAATTATGCGGTGCTGGTGCGCCGGCTGCACGACAGCGGTCGCGGCGCCATGTGGCTGGGCCTGATGGCGCCCAGCATTCTGAGTTCGGTGATGACCATCGGCACGATCGCGACCGCAGTCGGGTCGGTCGGCATGGGCGCGAGCCGCGACGCCTTTCTGGCCACAGCCCTGACGGGACTGGGCGCGGCCGGCCTGCTGGGCATGGTCGGGATGATCTGCCAGGTCATCCTGTTCGTACTGACGCTTTTGCCCGGCACGCGCGGTGAGAATGGATTTGGCCCGGATCCTCGCGACCCCAGCCAGTGCTATGGCGACGGAGGCGGGGCCTCCACGCTCGACGAGGCGAGGCTGGACGCTCTGTTCGCCGAAGCCAAGCGGGCGAAAGGCCTTTCGGATGCGCCCTACAAGCCTGTCTTCGACTTCAGCCCCGAGCCGTCGGCCCAGAGCACTCCGGCGGCTAGTGCGACGGTCGATTGGGGCGGCTCGGCTCCCTCGAATGAATTCGCCCCCGCCCCGGTCTTTGGTCGCCGCGTGAGCTGAGCGTCCGGCGATCGTTTCCGTGTCCGGACAGGCGTTTGCTTGATCCAGCGGGACGCCGCGTCTTCCTGATCGGCATGACCCAATTCCCGGCAGAATTCCTCGTCAGGCGATCAGCCGTAGAGATCGCCCAGGTAGACCCGACGCACTTCGGGGTCATGGATCACCTCGTCGGCGGTGCCCTCGAACAGCACCCGGCCGTTCGAGATGATCGAGGCGCGGTCGATGATGTCCAGCGTCTCGCGCACATTGTGGTCGGTGATCAGGACGCCGATCCCCTCGCCCGCCAGATAGCGGAT
>JAZKHL010000174.1:0-20625 GCA_040385365.1 Pseudomonadota bacterium
CGCCGATGTTGACGACCTGACCGACGGCCTCCAGCGAGACCCGGTCCTTGCCGGTACGCATCGAATAGCTGCGGCTGTACATCGGATAGCCGAGATCGAGCGCCAGATGCGTATCGCGGCAGGCGCCGTCGATCACCGTGCCGCCCAGTTTCCGCGCATGACCGCAGGCCGTCATGATGTCGCCCCAGACGGTCGCGTCCGGGCGTCCGCCGTTGTCGATCATGACGATGTGACCTGCTGGCACGTCATCGATGAAGTCGCCGACCGTGCCGCCGGGGCCCGTGGGCGCATAGGTGACCGTGAAGGCCCGACCGGCCAGCCGGAACCTGTGGTCCAGCGGCTTGATGCCCAGGCACTGGCCGGGGATGCCTAGCTTGTCCAGCGCGTCAGACAGGGTGGCGGTATCGATGCGGCCGACCCGTTCGACGTTCGTGTCGGTCATGCCTTGGTCTCCAGAAGGTGTTCGTAGTTGCCGCCCATGACCTGGCTTACGGGCTGGCCCGACATGACGGCCTTGGTCATGGCGGCCTCTTTCATCGCGATATTCTCGGCGGCGGCGAGGACGGCCTCGATCTTGTCGGCGGGCACGAAGGCCGCGCCGCTCGAATCCGCCACGACATAGTCGCCGTTCGACACGGTCGTCTCGCCGACCTGGATGATCCCGCCGGTCTCGGCCTCATGGATGCGGCCGCGCGCCGTGCGGGCCGTGCCGCCCCGCGCATAGACCGGGAAGTTGATGTCGGCCGCCTCGTCGATGTCGCGGGCATAGCCCTCGACGATGACGCCGGAGATGCCGCGCCCGCGCGCTGCGTTGGAGAGGATGCCGCCCCAGCCGGCGCATTCGATGCCCGTCTTCTGCTCGACAACGATCACCGCGCCCGCATCCGAGGTGTCGATCGCCGTGGTGCACAGGTGGCGCGACGGCGACCCTTCCGGCGGCTTTCCGGCGGCGAGACGGACGGTGGTGACCCGGCCCGAGATGCGCTGACGCACCGAGAGGGCCTTGAGGCCCGTGACCGAGGGCGGCGCGCCGACCTGGTCCAGCGCATCGGAGACGGCGCAGGCGTCGAGACGCGTCAAGCGGATCAGGATCTCGTCGGTCATGCCTGGGTCTTCTTGTCCCAGGCCAGCCAGCCGTTGGCCGTGCCGGTGCCCGCCTCCGAACGATAGCAGGGCACATAGTCGATCAGGTCGCCGGAAAGGTCGGTCTCGAACAGACAGCCCGCCGCAGCGATCCAGTTCTTCAGTTCTGACGTGCCGGCCTGGAAATGCTCCTCGCCGATGGAGCACAGGGTCTCGGCGTCATGGGCCTGGATCGCGGCGATGATCTTGGCGTCGAAGGCCTCGTCGATGACGAAATGGCTCATGCCGCCCGAGCCGAAGACGGCCACGCGCGCGTCGGAGTCCCAGGCCTTGATCGCGCGGCCCACGGCCTGGCCGAAGGCGAAGCAACGCCGCGCCGTTGGCTGGTTGGGCGGGAAGAAGGTGTTGGCGAACAGCGGCACGTTCGGCACCGGCTTGTCGCGCATGATCTGGCGGTAGATGAAGCCGAAGGCGTGGCCGATGCCGCTGTGCCAGTTGCCCTCATGCTCGGGGATCTTGGACGACTTGGCGACGTCGAAGCCGTCGGCGACGGCCTGGCGGATGATGCGGTTGGCCAGCTCGGGGTGACCGGGATATTCGGTGTAATGCGGCGGCTTGTGGCCCCATTCCGAGGCGTGGATGCCGGGCGGGGACTTCTTGGCCTGTTCCTCGGTCGCCGGGGCATTCCAGATCGTCTCGCCGTTGAAGACGGTCAGACCCGGGATCAGGTCGTCCATGAAGATTTCATGCTGGTCGTTGCCGAAGATGACCGCGACGTCGACGCGAGCCTCCTCGAAGATGTCGGCCAGCCTGTCGATGCCGGCGCGGCATTTGATCGACCGCGCGGTGCGTTCTTCCAGCGTCGCCTTGGCGCCCAGATCCTCGTCCTTGCGCAGCTCGACCAGGGCCGGGAAGTCGTAGGTCGAGCCCCGGAACGGGTGGTCCTTCTTGGCCTTATCGGCGGGAAGGCGCAGCAGCCATTCCTCGGGCGTCGTGGACAGGGTCGGACCGTGGGTGGTCCAGGCGCCTAAAACGATCTCGGCCATGGTAGCTCCTAGACGTTCAGCTTGAAGACTTTGCGGGCGTTGTCCTCGAAGATCTTCTTCTTGTCGGCGTCGCTCAGGAAGTCGAACTTGGCGATCGTCGGCGCGATGTGATCCATCGTGTGTTCGTGACCGGGCTCAAGCTTCTTTGAGCCGACGCCGGGGCATTCCGAGCCGAACAGGCACTGGTCCACGCCGACCGTCTCGATCAGCAGACGCAGCGCGCCTTCGGTATAGAGCACGGTGTCGTAATAGAGTTTGCGCATCCCGGCCGAGAACCGTTTGGGCGAGCCCGCATTGATCGACCCGGCCTCGAAGCGACCCAGTTGATAGGGGATAGCGCCGCCGCCGTGGCTGACCACGATCTTCAGATCCGGGAAGTCCGTCAGCACGTCGGAGTTCACCAGGTTGAAGACGGCGATCGTCTCCTCGTTGATGAAATGCAGGCTGTAGGGCGAACGGTCGGTGCGCGATCCGGTCGGGTGGATGTGCGCCGGGATGTCCATCTCGCACAGCTTTTCGTACAGCGGATACCAGTAGCGATCGCCCAGTCCCGGATGGTCGGTGCGCGTGTTCTCGTAGGGGTCGGGGTTCAGCATCATCCCCTTGAACCCCAGCTCGTTGATGCAGCGGTCCATCTCCTTGAACGTGTTCTCGATCGGCTCGCCCGCCACCTGCGGCAGCCCGCCCACGCCAATGAACCGATCCGGGAACAGCTTGGTGTTCCGGTGGATGATGTTGTTGCACTCCTCCACGAACCAATGGACCACCCGGCCCGGCTCGAAGGACGACATCATCTGGAACGGGCGCGGCGAGATCAGCTGCATGTCGGTGCCGTGCTTGTCCAGCATATCCAGGTGACCGCAGGGGGCCATCTCGACCTTGTTGGCGGCGGCGCGGATCTGGTCGTCCGAGACCCGCACGCCGCCGCGACCGTGCGATCCGCGATGCGACAGCAGGTTGGCCTTATAGGCCCAGAGTTCGGGGGGGGCGCTGACGTGGCCGTGGCAGTCGATGATCATTCGGCTCTCCCTCGCTGGTCTTCGCCAGTCTAGCAGCCCTGAACGGGCGATTACGCAGACGTCTGTATATCCGCCCTATCGCGGCCCATGCAAGGGTGAGCCTGCGCCGATCTTCGGGTCCATCGCGTTTTTTCTTGGCAAACAGTCAGACGTCTCCTCATATAGACGAAAGATCAAGATGCCAGGCAGGGATCGATGGCCGTCACGTCCAGAAGTCGAATCGAAACCGACGTCGCGGCGCTTTCCGAGGGGGTGGCCGAAACCTTTCTGACTTTGCTGAAGCAGAAGGGCGTGGACTACCTCTTCATCAACAGCGGCACCGATTCCGCGCCGATCGCGGAGGCCTATGCGCGCCAGCCGCTGTCAGGCCTGGACTTCCCGACGCCGATCATTGGCACCCACGAAAACCTCGTCGTCGGCATGGCCCATGGCTACACAATGGTCACGGGCCGGACCCAGGCCGTGATGGTCCACGTCAGCGTCGGGGCCGCCAATGCGGTCTGCGGCGTGATGAACGCCAAGCGTGACGAAATCCCCATGCTGTTCATGGCCGGCCGCACGCCCCTGTATGAAAAGGGCCCGCTGGGCGCCCGCAGCGGAGCGATCCACTGGGCCCAGGAAATGTATGACCAGGCCGGCATGCTGCGCGAATTGGTCAAATGGGACTATGAGCTGCGCTCGGGCCTGAACGTCGAGGACGTGCTGGACCGGGGGCTGATGACAGCCCAGGCCGCGCCGGCCGGGCCGGTCTATCTGACACTGCCGCGTGAAGTGCTGTCCGCGGCGTCCGAACCGCATACGGTCAATGCCAGACCCCTGGCCTCGACCAGCCGCGCTGCGCCCGACCCCGAGGCCATCCGGCGTCTGGCCGCGATGATCGACGCCGCGAAATGCCCGCTGCTGCTCACGTCGGCATCCGGTCGCGATCCCAAAACCGTCGGCCCCCTGGGCGACCTATGCGCCCGGTTTGGCATCGGCATCGTCGAGGCCAAGTCCCGCTATGTCTGCGCGGCTGCGGACCATCCCTATCACCTGGGTCAGTCGGTCCATCCCTATCTGGGTGAGGCGGATCTGTTGATTTGTCTGGAGACCGAAGTGCCGTGGCTGCCGGAAACGCGCGAGCCCCGGCCCGAGACACGCATCGTCCATGTCGGCGTCGATCCGCTGTTTCTGGACTATCCGCTGCGCTCGTTCCGAGGCGAACTGTTCGTCACCAGCTCGGCTGGTCAGCTGTTCGGTCCGCTGTCTGAGTC
This sequence comes from Pseudomonadota bacterium, assembly GCA_040385365.1. Taxonomy (GTDB): domain Bacteria; phylum Pseudomonadota; class Alphaproteobacteria; order Caulobacterales; family Caulobacteraceae; genus Brevundimonas. The sequence goes on from JAZKHL010000174.1 coordinate 4,402, forward strand.
GCTCGCTCAGGTCGCCGACAAAAAGCGCATCGCGGCGAGGGCGGAAAAGATCACGGCCCTCGCCGACAACCGGCGCGAACGTCGTCGCAAGCGTCTGGCCCCTTTGCTGGACCAGCCGCGCATGACCAAGGACTGGCTCAACCACTGCCTGAACGAGGCGCTTCCCGACGACGCCATCGTGGTCAACGAATACTGGGTCGATCGCGAGATCTTCGACGCCAAGACGGCCGGTGGGTTCTACATGCACTCCCCGGCTGCCGGGCTCGGCTGGGGGATGCCCGCAGCGATCGGAGCGGCGCTGGCGGCGCCCGATCGGCCGGTGGTCTGCACCATGGGCGACGGCGCCTATCTGTTCTGCAATCCCGCTGCGTGCCATCAGGCCATCGCCATGCACGAGACGCCGATCCTGACCATCCTCTGCAACAATGCCCGCTGGGGCGCGGTACAGACTTCGACGATCGGCGTCTTTCCGGAAGGCCACGCCGCCCGGGGCCCCAAGCCGGCTCCGCTCAGCGACCTTCGGCCCGTCCCAGATTTCGAGAAATACTGCGAGGCCTCGGGCGGATACGGCGAGCGGATCGAAGACCCCGCCGCCGTGCCGGACGCTATCCGCCGCGCGATCCACATGGTCCGCGACGAGCGTCGGCAGGTCCTTTTGAACATCATCTGCGAGTGAGCGACGCCATCCATACTGGCCTGGCGGCGCCCCGCCGCCACATCGCCGTCCTGGCGCTGTCGCTCGGCACCGGCATGCTCGTGATCGACAACGCCATCGCCACGATCGCCCTGCCGACCATTGCGCGCTCGCTGGACATCTCGCCCGCCCGGACCGTGGTCGTGGTGACCGTCTATCAGGTCGCGATGCTGATGGCCCTGCTGCCCTTCTCGGCCTTGGGCGACCGGATCGGCCACCGGCGGATGTATCAGACCGGCCAACTCGTCTTCCTGCTGGCCAGCATCGGCAGCGCCCTGGCGACCAGCCTGCCGATGCTGCTGGCGACACGATGTCTCCAGGCGCTCGGCGTCGCCGCGGCCATGAGCGTCGCCTCGGCCCTGCTGCGCGCGACCTATCCGACCTCCATGCTGGGGCGCGGGATCGCGTTGAACGGGCTGATCGTCGCGGTGGCGGCGGCGACCGCGCCCACCCTGGGCGGACTGATCCTCAGCGTTTCATCGTGGCGGTGGGTCTTTGCGGCCGCTGCGCCGTTCGCGGTCCTGTCGCTGTTGCTGGGTCAGTTCTTCCTGCCCAACCCCAAGGCGCACAGCAGCCGGTTCGACCTGGTCGGCGCCGGCCTGTGCGCTGTGATGTTCGGGCTGTTGATGACGGGGCTGAGCCTGGTTCTTCGGGGCGATCCGGGCATCGGCTCCACCTTGCTTGCGCTGGGCTTGCCGGTGGCCGTCTTCGTGGTCCGGCGCGAGCTGAAATCGCCTCGCCCCATCCTGCCGGTGGACCTGCTGGGCCGCCTGACCTTCGCTCTGCCGGCTGGAGCCCTGCTGTTCGCCTTCTGCGGCTCGCTATCATTCACGATCGCCCTGCCCTTCCGCCTCAGCGCGGCGGGCGTTTCGGCGGGGACGATCGGGCTGTTGCTCGCCGTCTGGCCCGTGTCGATGATGATCGCCACGCCGATCGCAGGGTTGCTGGCCGACAAGGCCCCGAAGGGTCTGGCCGGCTTCCTCGGCATGCTGATGGCGGCGGTCGGACTGGTGATTGCAGGGTTCCTGCCCGCCACCAGCGCCTTCTGGATGCTGGCCGTGCCGATGGCGTTGATCGGGGCGGGCATGGGGGTGTTCATGTCGCCCACCGCGCATTTGATCGTCGGCGCCGCGCCGCGCGACCGGGCGGCATCGGCCGGGGCGCTGGTATCATCCACCCGGTTCGTGGGTCAGTCGCTGGGAGCGGCGCTGGCGTCCGCCTTTCTGGCGACGGCGTTCGGGACCGGCTCGACACCGGCCTTCATTTCGGCGGGACTGGCTCTGACTTCGGCTGGCTTCTCGCTGACAAATCTTTTGAGAGGCGGCGGGCAGAGGGCGGTTGAGGCGACCGAGGTCATCGATGTCGAGTGAGCATCCCGCGCGTCGCCCCGCCCCTGGTTCGACAGTGACGATGACGCGGTGTACTGATGAACTCGAATCGAAGCGTCCGTCGGGGACGGTTTCGCACGATCGGGGCCTCGACTTGTCTGCACGTCCCCAAACGCCTTCGTCCGACATCAACAGCGTCGATGCCCTCTATAAACGCCCCGGCTTCCTTCTGCGGCGCGCGCACCAGATCAGCGTGTCGCTGTTCATGGAAGAGAGCGCCGAATTCAACATCACCACGACCCAGTACGGTGTGCTGGTTATCCTGCGTTGCTGCGAGAACCTGGACCAGATCGGCCTATCCAAGAAGGTCGGGCTGGATCGATCGACGACGGGACTGGTTGTCAAACGGCTGGAAAGCGAGGGGCTGGTGGTGCGGGTCGAAGACCGCGCCGATCGCCGCCGCAAGGTGATCGTCCTTACCGGCAAGGGCGAGCGCAAGCTGGAGAATCTGCGTAAGGCCGCGAGTACCGCACGCGATCGCTCGCTCTCGGCCTTCTCTCCGGAAGAGGGAGCCGAGTTCTTGCGCCTGCTGGAGAAGTTCGTCGCTCAGTTCAACGGCGTGACGCGCGCGCCGATCATTCTGGACGACGACTGAAGCGCCGCAGGATCAGCGCGCCCGGCCGGTGAACGGCTTGCCGTCCTCGATCGCGATCGGCGCGTCTTTCGCGAACCCGTAAAGATCCAGCGTCCGCTCGCCGCGCCGGATGGCCGCAATCTTGGCGGTCTCGTCGGCTTCGCGGCGCCGACCGCCGGCCACAACCTCCTCCACACGGTCCGTCGCCAGCGCGAAGACGCCGTCGCGGTCGCCCACGATGAGGTCGCCGGGCCGGATTAGAACCTCGCCCATGCGGACCGGCTGCTGCAGCCAAGCGGTCGCGTCGTAATCCTTGCCCGTGCCGCGAATGCAGACGCCGTTGGAGAAGACCGGAAAGCCCATCGTCGCCAGGCCCGCGGTGTCCCGCACGCCGCCGTCGATGACCAGGCCGCCGAGCTTTTGAGCCATGGCCGCCTCGTTCAGGATGTCGCCCCAATAGCCCGCCTCAACGCCGCCGCTCACGTGGACCACCAGGATGTCGCCGGGCTTGGCGTGATAGAGGGCGTGATGGATCTGCAGGTTGGAAAGCGCCGGGCAGTGCACGGTGAAGGCGGGACCCGACAACGCCATGCTGCTCTCGACGGGCTTGATCGCACTGGGCAAGGCTCCGATCCGTCCGGCGGCCTCGTGCAGGGTGGCGGTCCCGAGCCTACGGACTTCGGCGAGCAGTTCGAGTGACAAGGTCGACATCGGCGGTCTCGGATAGCTGGCGGAACCTGGAAGAGGCGGGTTCATCAGACGTAATACATTCACCCGCTCGCATCGGCTAGACGCATTGTCGCGATGAGAAATGGCGACCACCCGCAAGGCCATAAAGACTATTCCTTACTGATATTTATGCAGACCCGGATCAAATATTTCCTTTGTCTAGGAATTTAACTGACGGGATTTTCCAAAAGCGCAATTGAACAGACGTCTTTCCATTGGTATGACGGCTGACGATCCGGAGCGGCTCAATCAGGGTCGCCCAACCGGGCAAGCGGGGCGGAGGAGGCGACGTGGAGATCGCGATTATCGGCGGCGGCATCGCCGGGCTGGCCTTGGCCATCGGCCTGCATCGCCGGGGCGTCCCGAGCCGCGTCTTCGAAGGTGCGCCGCAAATCCGCGAGATCGGCGTGGGCATCACCCTGCTTCCGCATGCCATGCGTGAGATCGCCGAACTCGGCCTGCTCGACGCCATCCGCGCCAACGGCATCGAGACCCAGACCAGCGAGTTCTACAACCGCTTCGGCCAGAAGCTCTACAGCGAGCCACGCGGCGTCGCGGCCGGCTATCCTTTGCCCGAAGTGGCCATCAATCGCGGCAAGCTGCATTCGCTGCTCTACAAAGAAGCGGTCGCGCGGCTTGGCGAGGACAGGATTGTCGCCGACCGCACCTTCCTCGGCCTGGACCAGGACGCCGACGGCGTCACGTTGCGGTTCAAGCGGACGTCGACGGACGAGGCGCTGGCGCCGGTTCGAGCCGACATCGCCATTGGCTGCGACGGGATCAACTCGGCGACCCGCAAGATCTTCTACCCCGACGACAAGGTGGTGTTCACCGGCATCAACACCTGGCGCGGCGTGACGCGCAGGAAGCCGATCCTGGACGGCCGAACCTATTTCCGCATCGGCTCGATCAAGACTGGAAAGATCGTCATCTACCCGATCTCCAACTTCGACGACGGTTCGGGCGATCAATTGGTCAACTGGGTGGCCGAGATCGAGCGTCCTTCCTCGACCATGAACGACTGGAACACGGGCGGTCGGCTGGACGACTTCCTGCCCACGTTCGAGAACTGGCAGTTCGACTGGCTGGATGTCGGCGCGTTGATCAAGGGGGCCGATCCGATCCTGGAATATCCGATGGTGGACAAGGATCCTCTGTCGCAGTGGACCTTCGGCCGCGTGACTCTGGCCGGGGATGCGGCCCATCCGATGTATCCGCGGGGTTCGAACGGCTCCGCGCAAGGGCTGATCGATGCGCGCACATTAGCCGATCTGCTGGCGGCCGACGGCGATCCGCTGGACGCGTTGAAGGCCTACGAGGCGGCCCGCTTGGAGCCGACCTCCAAGATCGTGCACACGAACCGAACCGCACCGCCGGACATTATCAATCTGCGCGTCGAGGAGCTGATCGGTGATCGGCCGTTCAAGAACCTGGACGACCACATCACGCAGGACGAACTCCGGCAGATGTCGGAAAACTACAAGCGCATCGCCGGCTTCTCCGTCGAACCCGCCGTCGTCAAATAAGCAAGGGAGCCCGTCATGGACGCTGCAACCAACGAACTGCTGACCAAGGTCGGACCCGGCACGCGAATGGGTGCGATGTTGCGCCGCCACTGGACGCCGATCGCCGGCGTCACCGAATTCAGCGACGACATGCGTATCAAGGCGATCCGCCTGATGGGCGAGGATCTAGTGCTCTACAAGGATCTGTCGGGCCAGTACGGCCTGGTCCAGCGCGCCTGCGCCCACCGGCGAGCAGACCTGTCCTACGGCTTTGTCGAGCAGTGCGGCCTGCGCTGCAACTACCACGGCTGGGCCTACAACGAGGCCGGCAAATGTATCGAGATGCCGTACGAGGACACGGTCGCGGCCAAAGCCAAATACAAGGACAAGGTCCGGATCACCGCCTATCCGGTCCAGGAACACGGCGGGATGCTGTGGACCTATATGGGCCCCCTCCCCGCGCCTGAGCTGCCCAACTGGGAGCCCTTCACCTGGGAGAACGGCTTCGTCCAGATCATCGTCACCGAGGTGCCGTGCAACTGGCTGCAGTGCCAGGAGAACTCGATCGATCCTGTGCACTTCGAGTGGATGCACACCAACTGGTCGCGCCGCCAGAAGGATGCGCTGGCCGAACTGGGCCCCAAACACCTGCAGGTCGCGTTCGACGAGTTCGACTACGGCCTGATCTATCGCCGTGAGCGCGAGGGCCAGCCCGAGAACCACGCGATGTGGACCGTGGGCCGCGTCTGCCTGCTGCCCAACTGCTTCTTCCTGGGCGACCATTTCGAGTGGCGGGTGCCGATCGACGACGAGAACACGCTGAGCATCTCCTGGGTGTTCAACCGCGTGCCGACCGAGGCCGAACCCTATGTCCAGGGGACGATCCCGACCTGGAAGGGTCCGATCGTCGATCCAGAGACCGGCCGCTGGATCAGCACCCACGTCATCAACCAGGACTTCATCGCCTGGGTCGGCCAGGGCGTCGTCGCCGACCGCACCAAGGAGAAGCTGGGCCTGTCGGACCGCGGCATCCAGATGCTGCGCAAACAGCTGATGGCCGATATGGACGCCGTCGATGCGGGCCAGGATCCCAAGGGCGTCATCCGCGATCCCGAGGTCGCCAAACTGGTCGTCCTGCCGATCGCCGAGCGCGAGCATCTGACCGAAGGTATGCCTCTCGAAGAGTACAAGGCGCATCCGCACATGGGCCGGCATCTGGAGCGGTTCATATTCCAGGCCGGCCAGCCGCCCGAGGTGTGGGACGCCTTCGTCGATGCTATGGGGATGCCGGGGCTCAAGGCGGTCGATGACCGCGTCGTCATCCAGGTCTGACCCTCGCCATGTCGCACGCCGCCCTCAGCAACGAACAGTCCAGCCAGCTTCAGGCGCTGTATGACGAGATGCGCCCGGCCAGCCTGACGCCGCTGTGGGAGGTTCTGGCGTCGCTGGTGACGCCGGAGCCGACGTCGGCTGTGGTGGCCCACAAGTGGAGCTTCGACGACGCGCGCGACTATCTGATGCGGGCGGGCGATCTGATCAGCGCGGCCCAGGCCGAACGGCGGGTGGTGATCCTTGAGAACCCCGGCCTGCCGGGCGCCTCGCGGATCACCAACAGTCTCTACGCCGGGCTCCAGTTGATCCTGCCCGGCGAGGTCGCGCCCTGTCATCGGCATACCCAGTGCGCGCTGCGTTTCGTGATGGAGGGCGACGGCGCCTTCACAGCCGTCGACGGCGAGAAGGCGGTGATGCGGCCGTTCGATCTGGTGCTGACGCCCGGTGGGCAATGGCACGACCACGGCAATCCGACCGACAAGCCGATGATCTGGCTGGACGGCCTCGACATCCCGACCGTCAGTCATTTCGACGCCAGTTTCTCGGAAAAGCTGGGCGAAGACGCCCACCCCGAGACGGTCCAGCCGGGCGACACCTCCAGCCGGTATGGCCACAATCTGCGCCCGATGCGCGGCAGCAGCGCCGATAGACGACCGAGCCATCAGCCGCTGTTCCACTACCCCTACGCCGAATGGCGGCCGGCGCTGGATCGGCTGGCCGCGTCGGCCGAGCCCGATCCGCATCTGGGCCACGCGCTGGAGTTCACCAACCCGGCCGACGGCGGCTCGATCATGCCGACGATTTCGGCCCACGTCCGGCTGCTGCCCCAAGGCTTCAAGACCCAGCCGCGCCGTTCGACCGACGCCAGCATCTATGTGGTGGTCGAAGGGTCAGGCAGCGTCTGGCTGAATGATCGGCCGATGACGCTGAGCCCGCGCGACATCGTGGTCGTGCCATCCTGGACCACACTGCGGTTCGAAGCCCAAGACACCCTGGTCCTGTTCGGTTATTCCGACCGGGCCTGCCAGGAAAAGCTGAACCTCTACAGGGAAGAAAACGCGTGACCTTGACCTTCGAGCCGGCCCCGACCGTCCTGGCGCCGACCACCACCGGCGAAAGCTTCCCCGTCCGCCGTCTTTTCTGCATCGGCCGCAACTACGCCGCTCACGCCCGGGAGATGGGCAAGGACCCGGACCGCGAGCCGCCCTTCTTCTTCACCGGGTGGGCCGAGACCGTCGTCCCGGACGGCAGCGTGATCGCCTATCCGCAGCAAACCAAGGACTATCAGCACGAAATCGAACTGGTCATCGCCATCGGCAAGTCGGGCCGCGACGTGTCCGAGGATGAGGCCTTGGACTTGGTCTATGGCTATGCCGTCGGCCTGGACATGACGCGCCGCGATCTGCAGTTCATCGCCCGCGATGCCGGCCGTCCGTGGGATGCCGGCAAGAACGTCGAGGAGTCCAAGCCGATGGGCCCGATCCATCCGGCCGCCGGCTTCGACGAGGCGAACGGCGCCATCACCCTGACCGTCAACGGCGTGACCAAGCAGACCGGCGACCTCGCCGACCTGATTTGGTCGGTGCCGGAAGTCATCGCCCACCTGTCGAAATTCTATCGGCTTGAGCCGGGCGACCTGATCTTCACCGGCACGCCCGCCGGCGTCGGGCCCGTCGTCGAAGGAGACACCCTGATCGGCGCGATCGACGGTCTGGGCGAACTGACCGTGACCATCGGTCCGCCCGCAGTCTGACCATGATACTGCACGGTTATTTTCGTTCCTCCGCCGCCTGGCGGGTTCGCATCGCGCTCAGCCTGAAAGGGCTGAACGCCGAGCCGAAATATCAGCACCTGCGCAAGGGCGAGCAGCGGTCGCCGGAGTATCTGGCGGTCAATCCGCAAGGTCTTTTGCCCAGCCTGATCCTGGACGACGGAGCGGTGCTGACGCAGTCCCTGGCGATCTGCGAATATCTGGACGAGGTCCACCCCGAGCCCGCCTTGCTGCCCGCCGACGCGGTGACGCGCGCCAAGGTCCGCGCCTTCTCCCAGGTCATAGCCTGCGACATTCATCCGCTGCAGAACCTGAAGGTGCTGAAGGCGCTAGAGGCGCGCGGTCAGACGTCGGAAGAGACGCAACTCTGGGCGCGTGAGGTTATCGCCGGTGGATTCGACGCGCTGGAAACCTTGGTCGCCGGTCAGTCTCGGCCCTTCGCCTTCGGCGACACGCCGTCTCTGGCCGACATCTGTCTCGTGCCTCAGATGGCCAATGCTCGGCGTTTCGGCGTAGAGCTCCGTTGGCCGCGTCTTCTGGCGATCGAGGCGGCCTGCTCGGCATTGCCCGCCTTTGCCGAGACCCATCCGGATCGCCAGCCCGACGCCGAATAGGATCCAGCAATGAAGGTCGTGATCGTCGGAGCCGGCCATGCCGGGGGATCGGCTGCGGCTTTGCTGCGCGTCTCCGGTTTCGAAGGCGAGATCATTCTCATGGGTGAGGAGCCGGCAGCTCCGTATCAGCGCCCGCCACTGTCCAAGGCATGGCTCAAGGGCGAGGCCGATCTCGACTCTCTGCTATTGCGTCCTGATGCCTACTACGTCGAGCACAACATCGTGCTGCGCACCGGCGTCACGGCGCTTTCCATCGACCGTGAAGGGCGTACCGTGGCGTTCTCGGACGGCGCCGTCGAAACCTATGACGCCCTCATCCTGGCCACCGGATCGAAGGGTCGCAGGCTGCCGATCCCCGGAGCCGACCGGCCGGAGTTGATCGAACTGCGCACCATCGCCGACGCCGAACGCCTGAAATCCGAGCTGGGCGCCGGCAAGCGGCTGGTCATCGTCGGCGGCGGCTATGTCGGCCTGGAGGCGGCGGCCTCGGCGCGGGCACTGGGGGCTGAGGTCGTGCTGCTGGAACGGTTGGACCGGGTGCTGAAGCGCGTTGCGTCCGAGCCGCTCTCAACCTTCTTCACCGACCGTCATCGCGCGGCGGGCGTCGATATCCGGGTCGGCGTCGAGGTGTCCGGGTTCGAGGATGGCGGCGTGCGAATGGCGGATGGAAGCCTTGTCGAGGCGGACGCCGTTCTTGTGGGCGTCGGGGCCCTGGCCAACGACGGCCTAGCGCGGGCCGCCGGTCTCGCCTGCGACGACGCGGGCTCCGGCGGCATCGTGGTGGATGAAGAAGCCCGCACCTCCGACCCCGCCATCTACGCCATCGGCGACGTCACGGTTCGCCCGGTCCCCGTCCATGGTCTCAGCATGCGGCTGGAGAGCGTGCCCAATGCTCTGGAACAGGCGCGCCAGGCCGCACACGCCATCGTCGGCCGAGCCCAAGCGGCGCCGGAAGTGCCTTGGTTCTGGTCCGACCAGTACGAGGTCAAGCTGCAGATCGCCGGCCTGCCGCAGGAGGGCGATCGGATGATCGTGCGAGGCGATCCGGCGGTCGGGAAGTTCGGCGTCTTTCACCTGTGCGGCGACCGGATCGTCTGCGTGGAGGCGGTCAACGCCCCGCCCGAGTTCATGGCCGGCAAGCAGTTGATCCAGAAGCGCACGCCGATCGACCTCGCCAAACTGGCCGATACCTCGGTGTCGATGAAGGCCGTGGCGCTGGAACCCGCCGTCTAGGCCCAGGGATGCTCGCCTGCATCCGAGGCATCGAGCCGGTAAAAGCCGATCTCGATACCGTTCGGCCCCCGCTTGCCGCGCGGACGAAACTTCTCGTCATTGAGCCATCGTAGACGGGGCGCGCCCGACTCCATCGTCGTCAGTCCGCGCGACGTCGCCCGCGACTGATCCACCGGCTTGCCTGCGACCAGGTCAGCACAGGCCTCGGGCGTCAGAATCCTTCGCCCGATGTTGCTGATGTAGATGTGCTCGCCTTGCTCGGTTTCGAGCACATAGCGGGCGTCCAGATCGATGTGACCCTCGGGCTTGATCAGCTGCCAGTCGGCGCCGCTTTCCAGCACGCGCCCGTTGATCGCCTCGCCCTCGACCCGTCCGCCGAGGATAAGAATAACCCGCCGAAAACCACCCGCGACCGCGCCTATATCGATCGGAGCCCCAAGCTGGATGTGAACGGTGAAGATCGGCGCAGCGGTCATGACAAGGCCCGGATCAGATCCGGCTTCCAGCCGCCAGAACCGTTCCCCTGCACTCACCAAACCCGATCGAGACCCGGCCGGGCGCCTCGGCCCGGCCATGAATGGCGATGGAGTCACCGTCCTCGATCCAGACGCGCTTGAGGTCGCCGTCGTAGAGGATGGGATCGGCCCCACGCGCGGTCCGCTCGGTCAGACAGGCGCGGGCGTCTTGGCTCGGACCTGAGATGGTGCCGCTGCCCAACAGGTCGCCCGCTTCCAGGGGGGCGCCGCTGGACGCCTGATGCGCGACCATCTGGGCCATGGTCCAGAACATCACGTCGAAATTTGTCTTGCAGATCGGTCGGCTCTGGCCGTCGGGAATGATCAGATCGGCGGTCAGCACGATGTTGAAATGGCCGCTCGTCCGATCGCGTTCGTCCAGAAGATGCTCGGGCACGGCCGGCTCGTCGCCAGCCCGCCCTCGCGCCGCGACGCGGAAGGGCGCCAAAGCCTCCATGGTCACGATCCACGGCGACACAGTCGTCAGAGCACTCTTGCCTAGATGCGGGCCCAACAGCTGTTCGAACGCCTGAATGCCACGCGCCGACCAGTCGTTCAGCAGGCAGACACCGAACAGGCTGTCCTCGGCCTGGGCCACCGTCATGGTCTGGCCCAAGGCGTTGCCGCCCCGCATCCAGACGGCCAGTTCCAACTCATAATCCAGCCGGGGTTCGGGGCCGTAGCGGACGTCGGCGCTGCCCGGCCGCGTCTCGTACTGGCCCTTGGGACGGACCAGCGGCGTACCGCTGACCGCGACGGAACTGGCCCGGCTGTTGTAGCCGACCGGCAGATACATCGCGCAGGGCGCGATGCCCTTGCCGGCGCCCGCCGCCATCCGGGCGATGTGATCCACCGAACAGCAAAAGTCGGCGAAGGACGGCGGTTTGATCGGCAGCAGCAATTCCGCCTCGGCCATGGGCATCAGCGCCGCTTCGGCTGCCGCACGGTCGCCCGCGCCATCGACGCGGTAGAAATCGCTCAACGCCGCCCTCAAAGCCGAAATAGCCGCAGGGGACTGGTTGAGCAGCGGAACAAGGTCGGGTCCGGGCGCGCGCGCGGCCTCGGCCGCCAACCCCGAAAGACTGCCGGCAAGGACCGTGAGATCGATGATGCGGTCGCCCAGAGCGACACCGGCGCGGGGGTTTGCGCCCGCCGTCCGAAACAATCCGAACGGCAGGTTCTGGATCGGAAAATCGGCATCCGGCGCATTGGCGCTGTCGACCCAGCTGCGTCGAGCAGGATCGTGGGTCTCGTTGAGTTCAAAGCTCATGAGCGGAGCCCTTTCAGGCAAGCGCCGACGCCGCCCCCTATGATCTCATCAACGCCTTGAGCCACCCGAAGGCGCAGCAACCCGATCATCCCGTTTCCCGCTCATTTTCTTATAGAGCGATGATAGCGCGCTTCATGTATGACGCAATTCCTATATACAAGAATATTCAGCAGGTTTGCGTTGTCCGCGTCACCACGAATAATAGGCGCATGAACATGACCGCCGCTCCGGCCGCCTCCGCCAAGACCAAGCGCAGCAAAGGTCGCCCCGTCGCCGGCGACAACGATGTGGGCCGCGACCGGCTTCTGGCGGCCGCCGAAAGCCTGCTCAAAACCCTGCCGCCGGCCCGCGTCACCATCTCGCGCATCGCCCAGGAAGCCGGCGTCGATCCTGCTCTGGTCCGATACTATTTCGGGGACCGGATCCGGCTGCTGATGGCGGTCGCGGGCCGCGTCACCGCCAACACGCCGCACGCCGGCGCGCGGACGCTGGAGCCCCAGTCGGCGCTGATCGAGCATATCCGCAAGACGGTGACCCTGGTCCGCTCCGCGCCCTTCATGCACCGCCTCATGGTCGAAGAACTGACCGACAGCGGCACCGAGGAAACCCGCGCACGAACGCGGGAGATGAACGTCGATCTGGTCGAGTTCTACCGCGAGCTCATGGAAGCGGATGGCGGCAAAACGGTGCGAACCGTGGACCCGGTATTCCTGCACGTCCTGATCCTGGGCGCCGTCGACTTCTTCGTATCCGCCGATTCCGTCATCGCGCCCCTTCTGCCGCCCGACACGGACAAGGATGAACTGTCCGCGAGGTTCAACACCTTCCTCGTCGATATTCTTCTGAATGGCCTGAAGCCGCGCTAATCATCGTTGCGCCTCTGGCATCGGTCGAACCACGCTTCGACCTTGAGCAACCGCGCGAGGTCAGACAGGGTGGCTGGAATGACACCGCTTACCTTGACGCCCATCGTTTTCACGCTCGGCCTAGTGACCTCTTGATGACCCTGCCCCTGAAGCTGCACCCCGACCGCCTGTTTCCAGCCGATCCGACCACCCGCGACGTGGCGCGCAGGCTCTATGCCGAGATCAAGGATCTGCCGATCGTCAGCCCGCATGGGCACACCGATCCTGCCTGGTTCGCGACGAATGAACTCTGGGCCAACCCGGCCGAGCTGTTGATTACCCCGGATCACTACGTCTTCCGCATGCTGTTCAGCCAGGGCGTGGCGATGGAGGACCTGGGCGTCCCTCGCGCCGACGGAGGGCCGGTCGAGACTGACCCCCGAACGATCTGGCGTCGCTTCGCCGAGCGCTACCACTTGTTCCGGGGCACGCCGTCGCGGATGTGGCACGACTGGGTCTATTCCGAAGTTTTCGGCATCGACGTACGGCTGACGGCCGAAACCGCAGACCACTATTACGACATTATCGATGCCGCGCTGAAGACCGAGGCCTTCCGGCCCCGCGCCCTGTTCGAACGCTACAATATCGAGGTCATCGCCACGACCGAAAGCCCGCTGGATCCTCTGGAGCATCACGCCGCGATCAAGGCGTCGGGCTGGTCCGGCAAGGTGGTCACCGCCTTCCGCCCGGACCCGGTTCTGGACCCCGATTTCGAGGGCTTCCACGCCAACCTGGATCAGCTGTCGGCGATCACGGGCGAGGACGCGCGGACGTGGGACGGCTATTTGGCGGCATTGCGGAACCGCCGCGCCTTCTTCGCCGCCCATGGCGCCACCTCGACCGATCACGGCCATCCGACGGCGAAGACGGCTGACCTGTCCGACGCTGACATCCGCGCTTTGTTCGCCAGGGTCGCGGCAAGTCCCGTGACGCCCGCAGAGGCCGAACTGTTCCGCACCCACATGCTGACCGAGATGGCGGCGATGAGCCTGGTGGACGGGCTTGTGATGCAGATTCACCCCGGCAGTTTCCGCAATCACAATGCTCGAGTCTTCGAGCGCTTCGGGCGCGACAAGGGTGCGGATATCCCGACCGAGACCAACTATGTCGCGGACCTGAAACCCTTGCTGGACCGGTTCGGGTCGGAGGCGGGCCTGACGATCATCCTCTTCACCCTGGACGAGACCAGCTACGCGCGCGAGCTCGCGCCTCTCGCCGGCCACTACCCCGCGCTGAAGTTGGGGCCCCCATGGTGGTTCCACGACGCTCCCGAGGGCATGCGCCGCTTCCGCGAGCAGGCGACGGAGACGGCCGGCTTCTACAACACAGTCGGCTTCAACGACGACACGCGGGCCTTCCTGTCGATCCCGGCGCGGCACGATGTGGCCCGGCGCATGGACTGCGGCTGGCTGGCCAAACTGGTCGTCGAGCACCGGATGGAAGAGGACGAGGCCCACGAGGTCGCCCGCGCCCTGACTTATGATCTGGTCAAGGCGGCCTACAAGCTGTGAGCGTCGCTCGCCTGTCGAACGCGACGCTCCGCGACCTGCCGGAAGGGCTCGACCGGCCTTCATACGATCGCGCCCGGGTCAAGCCAGGCGTGGTGCATCTGGGCATCGGGGCCTTTCATCGGGCCCATCAGGCAGACGTGTTCGATCGCGCGCTGGCCGCGGGCGATCTGCGCTGGGGCGTGCGAGGCGTGTCGCTGCGCTCGCCGGGCGTGCGCGACCAGCTGAACCCGCAGGACGGGCTGTACAGCCTGGTGATTCGGGACGGCGAGACAACCGCGACACGGGTTATCGGGGCGGTCCTGGACGTGCTGGTCGCGCCCGAGGATCCGGCGGCGGTCGTCGAGGCGATCGCAGCGGCAGAGACCTATCTGGTGACCCTGACCATCACCGAGAAGGGCTATCGGCTCGACCCGGCGTCGGGGGCCCTGCTCGAAAGCGACCCGGACGTCGCGGCCGACCTCGCGTCGCTGAATGCGCCGCGCACAGCGCCGGGCTTCCTGGCGGCAGGCTTGGCCAAGCGTCTCGCGCGAGGGCTCGGTCCGCTGACGGTGATCAGTTGCGACAACCTTCCCCACAATGGGGCCCGCATCCGCGACGCCGTGCTCGCTGTGGCGCGGCGGCATGACCCGGTTCTCGCGGAATGGATCGAGGCGTCCTGCGCCTTTCCTCAGACCATGATCGACCGGATCGTGCCGGCGACGACGGGCGAGGACATCGACGCCCTGGCCGTCCGGCTCGGCGTCGTCGATCAGGGGATGGTCAAGACAGAACCTTTCACCCAGTGGGTGATCGAGGACTGGTTTGCGGGCGAACGGCCGGACTTCGAAAACGTCGGCGTGCAGGTGACAAAGGACGTCGGACTGTATGAAGACGCCAAGCTGCGCCTGCTGAACGGAGCCCATTCAGCACTGGCCTATCTGGGAGGCCTGGCGGGTTTGACATTCATGCATCAGGTCGTCGCCGAACAGGTGTTCGCAGCCTACGCAGAGCGTTTGTGGGACGAGGCGGAAGCGAC
The DNA here is from genome assembly GCA_040385365.1 of Pseudomonadota bacterium. Classification (GTDB taxonomy): domain Bacteria; phylum Pseudomonadota; class Alphaproteobacteria; order Caulobacterales; family Caulobacteraceae; genus Brevundimonas. Next base: position 19,458 of record JAZKHL010000174.1, read on the forward strand.
GCTGGAGCCGCCGCCGGGGCTGGACCTCGCCGCCTATCGCCGGGAGCTGAAGGCGCGGTTCGCCAATCCTGCGCTGGAGCATCGGACGCATCAGATCGCCATGGATGGGTCGCAGAAGCTGCCGCAGCGGTTGTTGGCCGGGGCGGCGATCCGCCTGGACCGGGGCCTTCGCATCGACGCCATGGCGCTGGGCATCGCGGCCTGGATGCGGTGGCAGGACGGCAAGGCGGATGACGGTACGGTGCATGTGGTGGACGACCCGCTGGCGGAGACCACGGCGCAGTTGTTGGCCGGCGTGACCGACCTGACGGCAAGGGCCGCGGCGCTGTTGTCCCTGCAGGCGGTCTTTCCGGCGCGGCTGGCCGACGACCCGCATTTCATCGGCCCCGTGACCGATGCCTACCGACGTCTGATGCGAGACGGCGCCCGCCAGGCCGTGACCTTGTCGGAGGTCGCGGCATGAGCCTGCTGGCCCTGCATCCCGACGACGATGTCGCGGTGGCCCTGACTGACCAGCCGAACGGCGTGGCGGCCGGGCACAAGGTCGCGCGGCGGGCGGTGGCTGAGGGCGACGCGGTGCACAAATATGGGCAGGTGATCGGGCGGGCGGCCGTCGCTATCGCGCCAGGCGACTGGGTCCATTCCCACAACCTGATCATGAGCGACGACGCGCGGCGCGCCGAGGTCGGCGCAGGCGTGCGGGCGGTGACGCCGGCCAGTCCCCAAGCGACCTTCCAAGGCTATGCCCGCGTAGACGGCCAAGGGCGCGTTCTGGGCGGGGTTCGGAACCATGTTCTGGTGCTGACCAGCGTCAACTGCTCGGCGACGGTGGCGCGGCGGATCGCGGACGGATTTCCGGATGATACCCTGCCTGATGGCCTGGACGGGGTGGTGGCCTTCACCCATCAGGGGGGCTGCGGCGGGGCGTCGATGGGTGGCGACGTCGAACTGTTGCAGAGGACGCTGGCCGGCTATGCGCGGCACCCCAATGTCTCTGGCGTCCTGATCGTGGGGCTTGGGTGCGAGGCGAACCAGATCCCCGACTGGCTGGCGCGCGAGGGTCTGAGCGCCGGGCCGACGCTGCGGACCCTGACGATCCAGGAGGCGGGCGGCACCGCGCGGGCGATCGAGCAGGGCCGGGCCATCGTGGCGGAACTGGTCGCGGAGG
>JAZKHL010000175.1:0-8927 GCA_040385365.1 Pseudomonadota bacterium
TCCAGCATCCGCACTTCGCCGGTCAGTTCGTCGGTGCGGCTCAGCGCGCCGGCCTCGATGGCGGAGGCGAGGTCGCCGAGCGCGGTCTGGGTCTGTTCCATCGCGTCGGCGAGCAGTCGGTGGGCCTCGCGTACGCCAGAGATTTCGGCCCGCAAAGCCTTCTTGTCGTTGAGGCCGGAGACGATGGCGTGGATCGCGGTCAGCACGCCCAGCATGCCGAGGGTCGCGGCGACGCCCGGGCCGATGCCGAGCCCCGCACGCCACAGAAAGGCGCCGGCCGTCATCGCCAGGAAGACGTAGCCGAAGAACAGGAAACCGTTGGTCAGTGCGCGCATGGGAGCGGGGTTGTCCGTCTTCCCGGATGGAATCGGTTGAGTATCAGGGTATCAGGGCAAAACAGCTAGGGCGTCGCCGCAATAAAGCGCGCCGATCACAGGGGATACGCGATGGAACTGTTCGATCTGACCGGAAAGGTCGCCGTCATCACCGGCTCGTCCAAGGGCATCGGCAAGGCGATCGCCGAGCGCATGGCCGAGCACGGGGCCAGGGTCGTGATCTCCTCGCGCAAGGCCGGGCCGTGCGACGAGGTGGCGGCCGAGATCAATGCGAAGTTCGGCGAAGGCCGGGCCATGGCGATCCCGGCCAACATCGCGTCGAAGGACGACCTGCAGCGGCTGGTGGACGAGACCAACGCCGCCTGGGGCCAGATCGACATCCTGGTCTGCAACGCGGCGTCCAACCCCTATGCCGGACCGATGGCGGGGATCGCCGACGAGCAGTTCGAGAAGATCTTCCACAACAATGTGCTGGCCAACCATTGGCTCACCCAGATGGTGGCGCCGCAGATGATCGAACGGAAAGACGGGGCGATCGTGATCATCTCGTCGATCGGAGGTCTGCGCGGCAACGCGCTGATCGGGGCCTACAACGTGTCGAAGGCGGCCGACATGCAGCTGGCGCGAAACCTGGCGGTCGAGTGGGGACCGTCGAACGTGCGGGTCAACTGCATCGCGCCCGGCCTGATCCAGACCGACTTCGCCCGCTATCTGTGGGAGAACGAGGAGGTGCTGAAGGTCACGGTCGAACCCAACCCGATGAAGCGGATTGGCCAGCCGGACGAGATTGCGGGCACGGCAGTCTATCTGTGTTCGAAGGCTGGGTCCTATGTGAACGGCCAGACCCTGGTGGTCGACGGCGGGTTGACGATTGCCTGGTGACGACAGGCCTGGGGTGTCCTGGCGTCAGGATCTGATCTGGCGTCTGGAAGGGGCGGCGTTCGCCGGCTTCATCGGCTTCATGCGCCTGATCGGGGTCGAGCGGGCCTCGGCGCTGGGGGGGTGGCTTTTGAGAACGCTGGGGCCGCTCACGGGGACGCACCGAACGGTTCAGCGCAATCTGAAGATCGCCTTTCCCGAGATGGGCGAGGCCGAGCGGAGACGGCTGGCGATCGAACAGTGGGAGCAGACGGGCCGCGCCTTCGCCGAGACGGCGGTGATGGACCAACTGGTGGCCCAGGGGCGGATCGAGGTGGTTGGGGCGGAGCGGCTGGAAGCGATCCGGGTGTCCGCTAAGCCGGTGGTGTTCGTCGCCGGCCATTTCGCGAACATCGAGGCCTTGCCGGCGACCATCGTCCGGTCGGGGGTGCGGTGCCAGGTCACCTACCGCGCGGCCAACAACCCCTATGTCGACGCCCAGATCGTCGCGGCGAGGGCGCGTTACGGGGTTACCCTATTCGCCCCCAAGGGCAGCGACGGCGCGCGCGAACTGCTGGCCGGGCTGGCGCGCGGCGAAAGCGTCGCCCTGATGAACGACCAGAAGTTTTCCGAAGGCCCCGAAGTCGAGTTCTTCGGTCAGCCCGTCAATGCGGCGCCGGGTCCCAGCCGGTTGGCGCTGCGGTTCGGCACGGTGCTGCAGCCGATGTCGGTGGTGCGGCTGCCGGGCGTCCGGTTTCGGGTGACGCTCTATGATCCCATGGAACTGCGGGTCAGCGATGACCGCCAGGCGGATATCGCACGCGGGGTGCAGGCCATCACGCGCTTCATCGAGGACCGGGTACGCGAGAGCCCCGTGGACTGGTTCTGGGTCCACAAGCGGTGGCCCGACCGGGTCTATGCCGCGCTGTCCGAGGGCGAATAGGCAAGCCCCGCGTCTGCCACGAGCGAGCGCCGGCTGAATACTGGCGAGCCTCTTCGTCAAGCTTTACAGCACAGAGGAGGTTGCGCGCGACTCTGACCACCGAGGGCGTTGATCCGCCCGAAAGCGCGAATCTTGGCGTGACGGCGAGTGGATCCGGCGACTTCTTGTTATTTGTAGAAAGAACTATCAGCCCAGGGCCTAAAAGACTAGAGGGGATTGAATGCTCTCGCCTCTGTCAATTTTCGACAGACGGCCATGGAGCAATAAGCGTATCAGCCGACATGGCTATGATTTCGCGCGGGAATATCCTGATCGACGGCTTGAGCCTCGAGGATCGCGAGCTGCTCATCGCTGTTGCTACTGATTTTGACTTTCAACTGGGCCATGTCTTCATGGAACCAGCAGATGTCGTGGATCACATCTATTTCGTGGATGAGGGCATCGTATCAGCCGTCGCTCTGATGAAGGATGGTCGCAGCGTCGAGGCCTATATGGTTGGCCGCGAAGGCTTCATCGGCTCGACCGCCTGGCAGATACCCTCCACCACCGCCGTTCGCTACGTCGCCCAGATGGCCGGCAAGGCCAGGAAGGTCGACGCCAAACGCGTGCGGGAGCTTGTCACCAAGAGCCAGGGCCTGCGGGTCTCATTGGCCACCTACCACGCCGCCCTGCAACGTGAGTTGGAGCAGTCGACGGCCTGTAACGCGATCCACACGTCCGAGCAGCGGTTCTCCAAATGGCTTTTGCGCGCGCACGATCGCGCGAGCGACGGGGTTCTGCAGATGACGCAGGAATTCCTGGCCAACATGCTGGGGTCTCAGCGCACGACGGTGAATGAGGCGGCGCAGAACCTGACCCGAAAAGGCGCGATCGCCTATTCGCGGGGCCGTGTCCTGGTCAAGGATCGGCACGCGCTCGAACTCGCCGCGTGCGAGTGTTACGGCGTCACAAAGGGCATCGCCGACGGCGTCTCGCGGGCTGGAAGCTGAATACCTCTCCACGCCAGGATGAGTCGGCTAACGGATAGACGGATTGCGAGATCGCTGAAATATGAGCGACTGACTGCCTGAAAGGCTTGGTCATGCCTCGCTATACCTTCCGGCTGCATGATGGACCCGAAACGCCCCCGCTCTGCGAGGAGGTCGATGCTCGTGATGATCTCGAAGCGGCGGACCTGGCGCAGATGCGGTTGCTCCTGACGCGCGATTACACGCACGCTCTGGTCTACCGTGGCGATTACAAGATCGTGGATATGAAGCGAGACAGCCTTAGCGGCTAATGCGTTCAGTCGGCGTTCGAGGCAGATCCCGATGTCGCGACGATGTCCTCGGGCGCATCGGTCGAACGGCGGCGCGGCCCCTTGTAGTTGGCGGAGGTGGTTCGGCGACGGTCCGGGCCGAAATAGTCATCGGTCTTCACGAACGGGCGCGGGCGCATGATGACGGCCTGGATGCGGTCGAATACCGCCTTGGCCGTGATCGGCTTGACCACGAACTCGGTGACGCCGGCGTCGCGCGCCTCGGTCACGCGGCTTTTTTCCGAATGGCCGGTCATCATGATGATGGGCAGATAGGGATTGGCGCTGTCGGGGCTGTTCCTGACCAGGCGGGTGAACTCAACCCCGTCCAGCGGGAACATGTTGAAGTCGACGATCGCCAGATCAACCGGATGATCGCGCACTGAATCCAGCGCCATGGCCCCGTCGGATACCTCGCGGATGTTGCGGATGCCGGCCGACTGCAGGATCGCGGACGTGATGGCGCGCATGTGCTGATTGTCGTCGACCAGCAGGATGTTGAGCGATTGCAGGGCTGTCATGGATGAAGGGCGCCGGCACCGCCTCACGGGCGATCAAGCAGATGAATCTAGAGGCAAAGGCTTTCACGGTCCATGCCGGAGAAAGCTTAGCCGGACAGGTAACCGGTTTCTGGCGCCATTTGCCCGACCATCAGCGAGGGATCGAGGTTCCGATCTCGCCATTTCATGCGCCAGCACAGGTGGGGACCGGTGGCGCGGCCGGTCATGCCGACCCGGCCGATGACATCGCCTCGGCTGATTCGCTGGGTCGCCAGGACGTCGATGCGCGACTGATGCAGATAGGCGGTGATCAGACCCTGGCCATGATCGATCAGGGTCAGGCCGCCTTCGAAATGCATCCCCGGCCGCGCGAAGGTGACGAGGCCGTCGGCGGGAGCGTGGATCGGGGTTCCGGCTGGCGCGGCCAGATCGATGCCGTAGTGGGGCCGGGCCGGCGTGCCGTTCAGAACGCGTTGGGATCCCCACAGGCTGGTGACGCGATAGCTGTCGAGCGGCCAGATGAAGCCGGCGCGGAAGTCGTCGGCCTCGGCGCGGCTGGCGAAGCCTTCGGTCTTGAGGGCGATCTCCTGCTGGATGCGGGCGAGCAAGGCCGGGTCGGACGGCTCGACCGTGGACGGGGGCAGGCCGTTGATGCTCGTAGACGGGAAGGTTCCCTGCGCGATGGAGAGGGTGCGGCGGGCGACGCCGCCGCGAGTGTTCCTGACTTCGACGTTGACGTTGGAGGGCGCGTCGCGATCGAAGCCGATGACGAACAGCCCCGTCGCCGAGGCGGTGGTCAGGGCCTCGCCGTCCAGGAAGACCATGGCGCGCGGCCATGTGCGGCCCATGGCGAAGCCGCCCTGGACCAGACGGCCGGTGAGAGCCAGGCCGTCGCCGGACTGTGCGAAGGCCGAAGAGGACAGGGTTGCGGCGCCGACGCCCAGAATAAGACCGCGCCGCGAGGGTGTCACGCCTCGACCAGGCGGCTGAGGTACTCGGCCGGCCCGACATAGGCTTCCTGGCGATCGACCGACCAGTATCGGAGGGTCTCCAGCGGAATGCCCCGGCCGGTGACGGCGCACAGGACGAAGGGGCCGGGCTTCAGAATGGCGAACTCGCCATCGCCGTAGTGGACGGTCGCGGGGGAGGGGACGGTGGTCATGGACGAAGAATAGCGGGAGACGCGGCGTTCGTCTCCTCCCCCTCGCCTTCGGCGGCCCGCAGGGGGCGAGAAGCGGCTTGGTCTAGAACAGATCGCCCTGCGCGATGGCGGCCGACTTCGGCTTCGCGGCGGGCTTCGGCCGAACCGCCCCATCCCCGTCGATCCGCGCGCCCTTCGATCCATCGGGGAACACCAGCGTCACGGCCTGGCCCGGCGAAAGGGCGGCGGCCGAGGCGATCATGGCGCCTGAATCGTCGTCGATCCGAGCGAAGCCGGGCTTGGGGCGTTTCGGATCGAGGCTGGCCAAGGCGCGCGCGAGCGAAGCGAGACGGGTCTGCGCACGCTCCAGCGACTGGGGAATCGGGCGTTCGAGGCGGGCGGCGACACCTTCCAGACGAGAGGCGCGCTGGTCCAGACGGCGGTGGATGGGGGTAAGGCTGAGGCGGCCGGCGATCCGAAGCAGACGGCGCTCATGGGCGGCGGCGTTGGCGCCGAGGCCGGCCGTCAGGCGAGCGGACTGGCCCTCCAGCCGTGCGGCCCGCTGTTCGATGGCGCGGTCCAGCAAGGCGGGGGCGAAGCGCCCGCCGATCGCGACGAGGCGGCGATGGTGCAGTTCGGTATTGCGGTTCAGGCCCGAGGCCAGCCGGCTGGAGGCGTGGTCGAGGCGTTGCTGGGCCAAGGCGACCAGGTCCTCGGGCCTGACGGGCAGGCCGCGGGCGACGGCGCGCAGGCGGACGCGGCGGTCCTCCAGCAGGCGGGCGCCGGCGCGGTCGAGGCGGCGCTCCAGATCGGTGACGAACGCGCGCAGATCGGCGAGCACTGGCGTGGCCAATTCGGCGGCGCCTGTCGGGGTGGGCGCGCGGCGGTCGGAGACGAAGTCGATCAGGGTCGTGTCGGTCTCATGCCCTACGGCCGAGATGATCGGGATTGTCGCCGCTGCGACGGTGCGCGCCAGGCCTTCGTCGTTGAAGCACCAGAGATCCTCGACCGATCCGCCGCCGCGCGCGACGATCAGCAGGTCTGGGCGAGGGATCGGGCCGCCGGGGGGCATGGCGTCGAAGCCCCGGATCGCTGCGCCGACCTGACCGCAGGCGGCGTCGCCCTGGACCACGACCGGCCAGACGATCACGCGACACGGCCAGCGCTCGGCGATGCGGTGCAGGATGTCTCGAATGACGGCGCCGGTCGGGCTGGTGATCACGCCGATTGTGCGCGGATAGAGCGGGATTGGCTTCCTGCGGGCCGGATCGAAGAGGCCTTCGCCGCTGAGCTTGACCTTCAGCCGCTCGAGCTGGGCCAGCAGGGCCCCGGCGCCGGCCGCCTCCATGGATTCGATGACGATCTGATACGAGGAACGCGCGGGGTAGGAGGTGATCTTGCCGGTGACGATGACCTCGAGGCCTGTCTCCGGCTGGACGCCCAGGCCGCGCGCCGACCCCTTCCACACCACGCCGTCGATGGCGGACTTGTCGTCTTTCAAGGTCAGATAGATATGGCCCGAGGCGTGGCGGTTGACCTTGGAAATCTCGCCCCGCAGCCGGACGTGGCCGAACCGGTCCTCCAGCGTCCGCTTCAGGGCAAACGACAGCTCCGAAATCGACAGCGGCGGGTTGTTGTCGCGCGGCGCGGCTGCGGAATCAGGCTCTGGCGCGCCGGCGAAGACGTAGTCGTCACTCATCGTCGGAGTGTAGCGAGCGGGACGCCGCGCGGAAACCGCCGCATTCAGGCTATATCGAACGGCTCATGACCGACGAACACATCCCGCCCCGAGACGAAGAAGACCCGCGCGAGCGCGATCTGGCGAGACGCAGCATTGCACCCGCCGTGAGCCCGTGGTTGATCCTGGGCGTGATCCTGCTCCTGGGCGCGGTCGTCTATGTGGTTTCCGCCGTCCTCTAGGCGTCTGCGGTCTTGACCGGCCGGACGCGCACAGCCATTCCGCAGCCCATGGACATCCTGCTGGTCGGATCGGGAGGGCGCGAGCATGCCCTGGCCTGGAAAATACGGCAATCGCCATTGGTCGATCGGCTGTATTGCGCGCCCGGCAATCCCGGCATCGCCAAGGTCGCCGAGTGCATTTCGGATGTGAAGGCTGATGATGCTCAGGGTCTCGCCAGGCTGGCGCGCGAGCTGAAGGTCGGGCTGGTCGTCGTGGGGCCTGAGGTCGCGTTGCAGGCGGGGCTGGCGGACCTGCTGAACGCCGCTGGCATTCCCTGTTTCGGACCCAGCGCCAAGGCTGCCCAGCTCGAGACCTCAAAGGCGTTCTCGAAGGCATTCCTCGAGCGGCACGAGATCCCGACCGCGCACTACGGTGTCTACGACCGGATCAAGGACGCCAAGGCGGCGTTGAAAGTGTTCAAACCGCCCTACGTGATCAAGGCGGATGGTCTCGCGGCGGGCAAGGGCGTGGCCATCAGCCCAGACCGGCCCGATGCCGAGGCCGAGATCGAGCGGATGTTGGGCGGGCGGTTCGGATCGGCAGGCTCTCGCGTCGTGATCGAAGAGTTCATGGAGGGCGAGGAGGGTTCCCTGTTCGCTCTGTGCGACGGCAAGCGCGCGGTTCTGTTCGGCGGGGCGCAGGACCACAAGCGCGTGTTCGACGGCGACCTCGGGCCCAACACGGGCGGTATGGGCGCCTATTCGCCGGCGCCGGTGTTCGATGCGGCGCTGGTCACCGCCGCCAGCCGCGAGATCGTGCAGCCGACGCTGAAGGCGATGGCCGAGGAGGGGGCGCCGTATCGCGGCGTGCTCTACGTCGGGCTGATGGCGACGGCCGAGGGCGGCAAGGTGGTGGAGTTCAACGCCCGGTTCGGCGACCCTGAATGCCAGGTCCTGATGATGCGGATGGCGGGCGACCTGGTGCCCTATCTGCTGGCCTGCGCGCGCGGGGACGTTTCGCGGATGCCGGAGCCGGAGTTCAAGCCGCAGACGGTGATCTGTGTCGTGATGGCAGCCAAGGGCTATCCGGACAGCCCGCTGGAAGGATCGATCATCCGGGGCGCGGACCAGGATTTCGGCCCGCACGTCGAAGTGTTCCACGCCGGGACCAAACGGCGCGATGACGGCACCCTGGTGGCCGCCGGTGGACGGGTTCTGAGCGTCTGCGCCGAGGGCGACGACATCGTCCAGGCGCGCGAGCGGGCCTATGCGGCGGTCAGGAAGATCGATTGGCCGGGCGGCTTCAACCGCACCGACATCGGTTGGCGCGCGCTGGAGCGCGACTGACGGTTGTGGTAGAGTGGACTCATGGCAAATCCCGCGATCCAGCCTGACGACGAAGAGCCTGGGGTATTCGATATTCCGGACGAGGCAGCTGATGAGGCTTCAACGCTGCGCGCGCTTGCTGACATCGAGGCAGGTCGGGTCATCAGTCACGAGGCCGTGAGTCGTTGGCTGTTGTCCCTCGGAACCGACAATCCTCTGCCTCGTCCGAAATGCGGCGAGTAATCTGGACCGAAGAAGCCACTGAGAATGCCGAGGCGATATTCGCCTATGTCGCGAACTTCAGCGTTGCGGCTGCGCGGCGCTTGAATGAGCGATTAGTGTACGCCGCCGCGAGTCTCGACACGTTGCCAGACCGGGGTCGAGTTTGGCGCGGGTCGGTGCGTGATCTGGTCGTGATCCAGCCTTACATCATTCGGTATGTCGTCACCGACGACGAGGTCCGGATCCTCAAGATTCGTCACGGCGCCCAACGCCCCGAACGCTAGCCCCTAAGCGGAAGCGAACATCAGGCGGCCTTCGCCCATCCGCTCGCGCAGCATCGGGAGGTCGGTATGGGCGGTGGAGAAGCAGCCGTAGCTGCGGCCCAGCTTGCCTTCGCGGGCCAGGA
>JAZKHL010000176.1:0-6467 GCA_040385365.1 Pseudomonadota bacterium
GGGCAGGGGACCAGCGCCGACCAGGGCATCCTGGGTTTCGCCCTGCGCTCGGACGGGACCAAGACCGACCTGCTCTACGTAGACGGCGGCCCCTCCAGCACGGGGACCGTCGGGCATCTGCGAATGGCCGGCAATCAGGTCTTCCGCCACGCCGTCGTCAACATCGCCGAGGCCATCACCGGTTGCTGCGCCGCATCCGGCATCACGGTGCCCGAGGTGGACTGGTTCGTGCCGCACCAGGCCAACCAGCGAATCATCAAGGGCGTCGGCGACCGGCTGGGCCTGGACGAGAACAAGGTCATCTCGACCGTCGCCATGCACGCCAACACATCGGCCGCATCCATCCCGCTGGCGCTCGACGCCGCGATCCAGGACGGCCGCATCAAGCGTGGCGATCTGGTCCTGCTCGAGGCCATGGGCGGCGGGCTGACCTGGGGCGCCTGCGCTTTCCGCCTGTAATGGCCATGCCTGGCTTTGACTTGGCCGGGCTTTCGCCCTTTTATGAGCGGGTTGGGACTTAAGGGGACGACCGTGGGCGAACTTCAGACCTTGACGCGCGCAGACCTGTGCGAGTCCGTTCACGAGGAAGTCGGCCTGTCGCGGCAGGAATGTTCGGCCCTGGTCGAACGCACTCTGGAGCTGATCGTCGAGAGCCTCGAGAACGGCGAGACCGTGAAGCTGTCCGGTTTCGGCGTGTTCCAGGTGCGTGAGAAGCGCGCACGAATGGGCCGGAACCCCAAGACCGGTGAGCCTGCCGCGATCAATCCACGCCGCGTCATCAGCTTCCGCGCGTCCCAGATCATGAAGTCGCGCGTTCACGGCGCCAGCGCCTGATGGCCAAAGGCCCCGACGCCTTCCGGACGATCTCGGAGGCCGCCGAGGCCGTGGGCGCGCCGCAGCATGTGCTGCGCTTCTGGGAAACCAAGTTTCCGTTCGTCGTCCCGGTCAAACGCGCCGGCGGCCGGCGATTCTATCGTCCGCAGGACGTGGTGGTCCTGAAGGCCATTCGCCGGCTGCTTCACGACGAAGGCCTGACCATCAAGGGCGTGCAGCGGCTGCACAAGGAGCAGGGTCTGACCCGACTGGCGGCCTATGGCGATCCTTCGGCGGCGTTCAGCATGGACGCCGAGCAGGCCGTGGAGCGTGAGCCGTTCGCGCGCGAACTCCGTCCCGGCGGAAGCGACTCCGAGGCTCGACTGAGGGATGTCCTGGCCGGTCTCGAAAGCGCGAAAGCGCGGCTCGACGCCGTTCTGGCGGGCTGACGCAGCCGATCTGGCGGTGATCGCGATTTGCGTTTGCGGCGACGACAACCCGTCGCTATAGGACCGACCTCTCGGAGCGTGGCGCAGCCTGGTAGCGCACTTGACTGGGGGTCAAGGGGTCGCAGGTTCGAATCCTGTCGCTCCGACCATTGCTTCAATGGTCGACGTGCCGACGACGCGGCGGTGATCCGCCGCGTCGCCGACATCGGGCCGCTGCGATGGGCCAAATCCCAGTCCGTAGAGAGATCACCAACCGCCGGTGTAAGTCCGACGTTCGGTGCGCTCGGTCGCAGTCGCCGGTCGCACCGATGCCGCGAACGCCCGACAAGCGCTGACGTCGCCCGCGTCGCAGGCGGCCAGGGCCCGGTGTGTCAAAGCAATCCGAGGCGCGGGGCTGCTACGACGGACATTGGGAGATTCCCAGTCGTCCATGGCGCTGATGCCGCCATCGACGAACGCCCAAGCGCCGCCTGTCGCCAAGCCCGCTTCCAGCGTCCGGCAGGCCGTCGCCGTTCCGTTGCTGCAGGCGGTCTGATCGGCCGCGACCGCGAAGCCCGCGACGGCGCCGCCGGTGATCGCGCTGATCTGTCCGGCCCCGACCACGCTGTTCTGAGGCTCGGTCCTGTGACCCTTCGCTGCGCTGTTGCCGCCGCCCTTATATCGCTCGGCCTGACCGGCCTCGGCTGCACTGACAAGCGTCATCAGCGCCGCGATCGCCACCGCGCCGGCGAGGTTGATCCATGCATTTCTGGAAATCGGTCGTGTCATGTCGTCCTCCCAAATCCCCCGAGGACAGGACGCGCCGGTTCACGGGCGATGTCGAGGGCTTTGTTGAACGACGCTATCTCAGGCCGTCTTGCCTAGGGTTTGGATCGTCGGGTCCAAATCGGCTTGCCCTCGGCCCACGACAGCAGTGGCAGAAGCGGAAAACCCCATGCGGTCCCGGCGACGCCATAGAACAGCAGTGTCGCCAGCGGGTGATCCGGCACCCGCGCACCGATGGCGATGACCAGCCAGACGTAGAATCCCAGGAACACCACGATCCCGATCGAGGCGACGGCGCGACGCGTGCGCAGGCCCATCAGCGCTTGTTCCGGAACAGGAAGAAAGCGACCAGGCCCAGGGCCGATCCGATCGCCGACCACACGGTCCAGCCCATTTCATCCATGGTCGAAACGCCGAAGACCCGCACCGCCAGGAACCAGCCGCAGATCGCAGCAGTGCCGGACACCAGCGATGTCGCGAAGAATCCCCTGCGGCCCGTCAGCAGATCCGCGATCCAGGCGAGGACCAGCGAGACCACGACGGCGAGGATGATATCGGCGTATTCCAGCACACGGCCTCCAGGTCGGTCGCCGGTTGCGACCTCACGTCATGACTTCGGACTTTGATCTCGCCACGATCGGCGGGCATACCGCCCCGGTCGTCGCGAATGCGACACTGTATCCGCAGGAGCGTCGGGCGTCGAATGAACCGTTTCAGGAGTGACGATCAGTCCAGGGCCGTGGCCATCTGGCTGTTCGTCTGCGCCGCCATGGTGTTTTCGATGGTGGTCATCGGGGGCATTACCCGCCTGACCGGATCGGGCCTGTCGATCACCGAGTGGAAGCCGATCATGGGCGCCCTGCCGCCGATGAACGCGGCCGACTGGGCCGACGCTTTCGAGAAATACAAGGCGATCCCGCAGTACGCCCAGGTCAACGCCGGCATGAGCCTGTCGGAGTTCCAGGGCATCTTCTGGTGGGAATGGCTGCACCGGCTGGTCGGACGGCTGGTCGGGATGGTGTTCGCCCTGCCGTTCTTCGCCTTCCTGGCGTTCCGCCTGTTGCCCGAGCGGTCGTTCTTCGGGCGGATGGCGATGCCGACGCGGCTGATCTGGCGCTGCGCCGTGCTGCTGGCCCTTGGCGGGCTACAGGGGTTGATCGGCTGGTGGATGGTGTCGTCTGGGCTGTCGGAGCGGGTCGATGTCGCGCCGGAACGGCTGGCGACGCACCTCGGTCTGGCGCTGGCGATCTTCGCCGGACTGATCTGGAACGGACTGGAGGCTTGGTCGGGCGAAGAACACTCGCGCTCGCCGGCGGGGTGGAGCCGGGGGGCGGCGATCCTGCTGGGCGCCGTCTTCGTGCAATGCCTGCTGGGCGGGCTGGTCGCCGGGGCCAAGGCGGGCTTCATCTATACCGACTGGCCGCTGATGAACGGCGCGCTGCTTGCGCCCGTCGACTGGGGCAAGGGCGGGCTGGCCTTCCTGCATGATCATGCGCTGGTCCAGTTCAATCACCGGCTCTGGGGCTATGGCCTGCTGATGGGGGCGACGGTCTATGCGGTGCAGGCCTGGCGCTGGCGGCTGGCCGAAGGGCTGGGCGTTTCGGCGTTCGTCGTGGCCGGCGCCCTGTGGCTACAGGCGACACTCGGGGTCATCACCCTGATTAACGTCGTGCCGATGTGGCTGGGCGGGCTTCATCAGGCTGGGGCGGCCGTCGTTTTGGCATTGGCGACAGCCAATCTGTGGCTCGTGCGACGGTCTCAGCCCCGGATCTTCATGTCGGGACCACGTCGATAACCGCAGAATCATGCGGTATTTTAATACCGTTGTCAGAAAGTCGTCTCAGAACAAACTGTTAAGTCGGATTGCGCGCTTCAACCGCCATTGACGCCTGTGGACCTTTCCCCTACTAGCGCGCCTTCGCTCGCTTCGAGCGTTTCGGAGCGACCCCGTTTCGCCTCCTGTTTTAGGAACACCTCATGCTGAAGAGCACCACGGCTGCCTTGAAGCCGTCTGAGGTCGAGAGGAAGTGGATCCATATCGACGCTGAAGGCGTCGTCGTGGGCCGTCTCGCGACCTTCATCGCCATGCGCCTGCGTGGCAAGCACCTGCCGACTTACACTCCCCACGTGGACTCGGGCGACTATGTCGTCGTGACCAACGTCGACAAGGTCGTGTTCACCGGCAAGAAGCTGACCGACAAGGTCTACTATCGCCACACCGGCCACCCGGGCGGCGTCAAGTCGACGACCCCGCAGAAGGTCCTGAACGGCCGCTTCCCCGAGCGCGTGCTCGAGAAGGCCGTCGAGCGCATGATGCCCAAGGAAAGCCCTCTGGCTCGCGGTCAGATGACCCACCTGCGTCTGTTCTCCGGCGCGGCTCACGAGCACGACGCCCAGCAGCCCGAGACCATAGATTTCGCCGGCCGTTCGGCCAAGAACACCCGGAGCGTCTAAGCCATGACCGACGTCACGCAAGAAACCGCGACCGGCTTCGACGCCCTGAAGGGCCTCACGACCACTTCGGACAACGGCTACGACAACTCGGCGCCCGTCTACGAAAAGAAGGTCGATGCCCAAGGGCGCGCCTATTCGACCGGCAAGCGCAAGAACGCCATCGCCCGCGTCTGGGTCATGCCCGGCACCGGAAAGTTCACCATCAACGGCAAGGATCAGCTGCAGTATTTCGCCCGCGAAATCCTGCGCATGATGATCGCCCAGCCGCTGGTCGTCTGCGGTCGCGAGACCGAGTTCGACGTCGTCTGCACCGTCGAAGGTTCGGGCCTGTCGGGCCAGGCCGGCGCCATCCGCCACGGCCTGTCGCACGCCCTGACCCACTATGAGCCGGCGCTGCGCCCGGTCCTGAAGCCGCACGGCTTCCTGACCCGCGACAGCCGCGTCGTCGAGCGCAAGAAGTACGGCCGCGCCAAGGCCCGCCGTTCGTTCCAGTTCTCGAAGCGCTAGTCGCAACCGCGACTTGGAATACAAAGGCGCTTCGGGGAAACCTGGAGCGCCTTTTTCTTTGGCGTAGAGGACGAGGGAATGGCGCCGGACCTGATCAAGTGGATTGGCGTAGCCGTCTCCGTCGTCATCGGGGTTGCTCAAGTACGAGAGCTTTGGCGAGCGGCTGCGGTGGGCGAAATAAGAATGATCCCCCTACTGGACGGGACTTTTCCAAGACGCACGTCGCAGCCCAGATGGTTCTGGATTTCGGTAGCCTTCGCCGCCAGCCTGTTCGTTTTCTGCGTGGGGCTTGCGACTGACCTGCTCGGCTTCGATCTGCGTTTCTGGCTCGTGAGATAGCTTTTGCGGGCAGACCTTCTCCGGAGGAGAGGGAATGGAGTGACTAAGATGACCAACACCATCTTCATCGACGGGGAGGCCGGGACCACGGGGCTGGAGATCCGGCAGCGCCTGGAGGGGCGCGCCGATCTGGCGTTCATCTCCCTGACTGGCGACCGCCGCAAGGACCCTGCCGCCCGCGCCGAGGCGTTGAACGCGGCGGATGCGGTGATCCTGTGCCTGCCGGACGAGGCGGCGAAGGAAGCCGTGGCCATGATCGAGAACCCCGACGTCCGGGTCATCGATGCCTCCACCGCCTTCCGGGTCGCGAGCGGCTGGACCTATGGCTTTCCGGAGATGGATGCGGTCCAGCGCGGCGAGATTTGCGGTTCACGCCGGGTGTCGAACCCGGGCTGCTATCCGACGGGCTTCATCGGCCTGGTGCGGCCGATGGTGAAGGCAGGGCTCGTGCCCGTCGACTGGCCCGTCACCGTCAACGCGGTCAGCGGCTATTCCGGGGGCGGCAAGGCGATGATCGCCGAGTTCGAGGGAGACGGCGCCTCGGCGTTCCGGGCCTATGGTCTGAGCCTGCATCACAAGCATGTGCCGGAGATGACGAAACACTCCGGCCTGCATGTGCCGGTGCTGTTCGCCCCCGCAGTGGGGAACTATCGCCAGGGGATGCTGGTCGAGGTTCCACTGCATCTGGCGGCCCTGCCGGAGACGCCGTCGATCGACCGGCTGCACGGAGCTCTGCTCGAGGCCTATGACGGCTGCCGCTTCGTCGAGGTCGCCGGGCTGGACGAGACCGAGGCCATGACAGGCCTGGACCCCGAGGGGCTGAACGGGACCAATCGGATGCGGCTGCATGTGTTCGGCGATCGTGGCGGGTCGCAGGCGCGGCTGGTCGCGCTGCTCGACAACCTCGGCAAGGGGGCGTCGGGCGCGGCGGTGCAAAACCTGAACCTGATGCTGGGGCTCGACGAGGCGACGGGGCTGGTTTGACGCTTAGCCCTTCCCCCATCCTTCATGGGGGAAAGCGGTCAGTCGTCGAGCGAAGCGAGACCAGGACCGATGGGGGAAGTCTTGCTTGGCTTGCTTCCATTAGCAGGAAAGCTCCCCCATCGGTCCTGTTCGGCTGCGCCGAAGACGGACCGCTTT
>JAZKHL010000177.1:0-10395 GCA_040385365.1 Pseudomonadota bacterium
GAATCTAGGCTGCGTCGCGGAATCCTGTCGAGGTTTGGTTAACGAAACCTGTAGGCGGTTTTCAGGGCCGGAACGAGCTCTAGGCCGCCTGGGCACGAGGGGAGGGCGCCGCGGACAATTCCGGAGCCGGACCGAGGACGTCGGTGATGGATTTCAGCACCTCCCGCGCCTGACGAGCGAGGGCCAGGGTCTGTGGCGGCGCGTCGTCTGGGGCTTCGGCGACGGCGTCGATCAGGATCTGCGCCAGTTCCATCAAGCGGGGCGCCGCAGCGATCAGGCGAGCCTGGAACTCTATCCGTTGGGGATCGCGATCATACTCGGCTCCCGGCACGCGCCACCCGCCCCAATCGGCGGCGTCGGTGACGACGACAGGATAGGTGCCCGGGTAGGGATGGTGCGGCACCTCTTCGGCCGGTTGCCACTTGTTGCGAGCGCGCAACATGCGCCAGTCGCCCAGATCACCAGCGGCCGTGTCGTCGGCGGGCAGAAGAAGTTCCGCCGCCTGGAACTCGCGCCCCAGTCCGACGTCATAGGTGACCTTGACCGGCTCCTCGAAGCCTTTGGCCCAGACGGGCTGGACTTTCTCGATCTGGGCCCATGCACCGACGCACTCGACCCAGACCTTCTGGCCCTTTTGAAATTGCGCGCGCGCCATCGTCACCTCTCACTGGTCCTGTCACCTTGCAGGCGTCGGCATTGACGCGTGGTGTTCAGACAGGGTGAAGCGAAGGTGAAGGGGCCTGCGTCAGTGCGGCTGAGAGATCGCCTCAAGCGTTTCGCCTGCGGACTTTTCCTTCACCCGCGCCGAGAGGTCTCCCAGCGACAGCACGCCGACCAGATGACCCTTCTTGTCCACCACGGGAAGGCGGCGGATCTTGCCGTCGCCCATGAGGTCCAGCGCCACCTTCAGATCGTCGGAGTCCAAGACGGTGGTGGCGCCCGCCGTCATGACCT
The DNA here is from genome assembly GCA_040385365.1 of Pseudomonadota bacterium. GTDB lineage: Bacteria > Pseudomonadota > Alphaproteobacteria > Caulobacterales > Caulobacteraceae > Brevundimonas. Next base: position 955 of record JAZKHL010000177.1, read on the forward strand.
CGGTCACCGGCGTCGAGGCCGGTTTGCCCAGGGCGACCGCGCGAACCGCGATGTCGCGGTCGGTGATCGTGCCGACGAGAGCGTCTGCGTCGGCGACGGGCAGGAAGCCGAAATCGCCGGCTGCCATGCGGGCGGCGACCTCCTGGATCGGTTCGCCGGGGCCGGCGACCTGAACATCCTTGCTCATCACGTCACGGATTTTCACGACGGAGTCTCCTTGCTGTTGCGTTCAACCCACCGAACCCCCGGATTCGGCGCCGGTTCCTAAGCGTGGCCGTTCATCTGGCTGAACGCTGGACAACGACCGGCTCAGAGATCGGTCAGCTTCACCGTGGTTTTCTGCACCTCGCCGCCCAATCACGGGCCGCTTGAGGGAAGAAGATCATGACGACCGCAATGACGAAGAAAGCTCTGCTTTCGTTGCTCGCGGCGTCGGCGGTCGCCATCGCGACCCCGACGTTGGCTCAGGATTATGGCCGTGATCGCGACCGCGATCACGGAGGCTACGGCCAGGGACATAACAACAACGGGGATTACAACGGAGGCTGGAACGGCGGCGGCAACGGCGGTCTGAACAGCGAACAGGCTCAGCTGGCCCAACGCATTGATCGCGCCGCCTACTCGGGTCGCATCAGCCGCCGCGAGGCCGCCAGCCTGCGGTACCAACTCCAGGAGTATCAGCGCGTCGAGTGGCGCTATCGCCGCGATGGCCTGAGCGGCTGGGAACGGCGTGACCTGCAGAACCGCCTGGACCGGATCCGGCGCGACCTGCGCGAGGAACGTCGCGACCGCGACGGTCGCGGCTGGTAACCTTCGGCGCTGCCTGAACGAGGGCCGCCTTCCGAAAGGGAGGCGGCCCTTTCGCTTTGTCCGTCGCGCGGTTAAGCCGCCGCCATGACCGCAACAGATCAAGCTCGCGCCATCCTGACCCGCCTAGGCGTCCTGGAGGCGGCCTTCGATGCCGGCGGCCTGGCGACCCGCTCGCCCATCGACGACTCGGTCGGCCCTTCCGTGCGGGTCGCGGACCGCGCGGCGATCGAGGGCAGCCTGTCATCCGCCGTTAGGGCCTTTGAGGCCTGGCGTCGTGTGCCCGCCCCCCGCCGCGGCGAACTGGTCCGGCTGCTCGGCGAGGAACTACGCGCCGCCAAGGGCGACCTCGCAGCGCTCGTCACCCTGGAAGCCGGCAAGATCACGTCCGAGGGTCTCGGCGAGGTCCAGGAGATGATCGACATCTGCGACTTCGCCGTGGGTCTGTCGCGCCAGTTGTACGGCCTGACCCTGCCCAGCGAACGACCGGGCCACCACATGCGCGAGACCTGGCAACCTCTGGGGCCGGTCGTGGTCATCTCCGCCTTCAACTTCCCGGTCGCCGTCTGGGCGTGGAACGCAGCCCTTGCCTTGGTATGCGGCGATCCTGTGATCTGGAAGCCGTCGGAGAAGACGCCCCTGACCGCCATCGCCGTCCATGCCGTGATGCAGCGCTCCGTGGCCCGTTTCGGCGATGCGCCCGAGGGCCTGGTTCAGCTTCTGGTCGGCGGGCGCGACATCGGCGAAACCCTGGCCGCCGATCCCAGGGTCGCCCTGGTCTCGGCCACCGGCTCGACGCGGATGGGCAAGGCGGTCGCTACGACCGTCGCCGCACGCCTGGGTCGCTCGCTCCTGGAGTTGGGCGGCAACAACGCCATGATCGTCACGCCAAGCGCGGACACGGACATGGCGGTGCGCGCCATCGCCTTTTCCGCGGTCGGCACCTGCGGCCAGCGATGCACCACCCTGCGTCGGCTGCTGGTTCATGAGGGCGTCGCCGAGGCCCTGATCGCGCGTCTGGCCAAGGCCTACGCCACCCTGCCCATCGGTGATCCGCGCGAGGACGGCGTTCTGGTCGGGCCGCTGATCGACGAGGAGGCCGCGACCGGCTTCGATCGCGCGCTGGCCGAAGCGGTGGAGCAGGGCGGGGAGATCGTCGCCGGCGGGACCCGCGACGGCGTCTACGTCCGGCCCGCTATCGTCCGCATGCCTGCCCAGAGCGCGGTGGTGATGCACGAGACCTTCGCGCCCATCCTCTACGTCCTGACCTGGCGCGACTTCGACGAGGCGGTGGCGATGCAGAACGCCGTGCCGCAGGGCCTGTCGAGCTGCGTCTTCACTGACAGCGTGCGCGAAGCCGAAGCCTTCCTGTCGGCCTGGGGCTCGGACTGCGGCATCGCCAACGTCAACATCGGCCCCTCGGGCGCCGAGATCGGCGGGGCGTTCGGCGGCGAAAAGGAAACCGGCGGTGGGCGCGAGTCAGGCTCCGACGCCTGGAAGGCCTATATGCGTCGCCAGACCCAGACGGTGAACTTCTCGGCCGACCTTCCGCTGGCGCAAGGGGTGCGGTTCGAAGTCTGAGCGCGACGTGACGGCGCCTCGACACCGCCTCTGCACGCCCCCACTCTATTGAGGATGAACCGTCGCGCCTTTCTGACCCGAGCCGCCCTGCTGGCCGGTGGCGTCGCAGGCGCATGGTGGCTTCGGGACAATGTGCTGTGGCGCGATCCCGGCGTCGCATTTCCAGCCGACGGGTCGAGCGGCTGGCTGGATTACGACGAACCCCGCGCCTCTGTGCCGACGGTGGAGGTGACCATCGCGGGCCAGACGGTGCGGGCGCTGGTGGACTCCGGCGCGCAGTTCTCCGTCATCGATCGCGGCCTGTTCGATGCGCTGGGCCTCACCCGGGCGTTCGATCTGCCGCTGGTGGCTTACGGCGTCGGCGGCGGCGCGCAGATGGGTCGTGGCACGACGCTGAACCTAAGCGTCGGCTCGATGCGGATCGAGGCGCTGCGCACCGCCATCCTTTCGCTGGGGCCATTGGCGATGCGCGATGGATTGTCGGCGCCGCTGATCCTGGGTCAAGACATTCTGGGCGAAACGATCCTGGAGCTGGATACCGGAGAGCGCAGGCTGCGGTTCCTGGCGCGGGACGGCCACGCGATGCCCCCGGACGTCTTGCCGCTGACGGTCAATCGCTCGCGGGGCGCGCTCTCGACCGAGGTCACGGTGGAAGGTGCAACGATCCAGGCGGTGGTCGATACCGGGGCCTCGGCCTTGCTGGCTCTGTCGCGGGAGGCTGCTGAGAACGCGGGGCTGCTGGATGGTCGCGACGCCGAGACAGGATCCAGCATCGTCCTCGGCGGAGCCATCGCATCGCAGATCGTCCGATCCCGGACCATCACCGTGGGCGATCAGATCTACCGAGACGTAGAGACGCCCATCTATGCCGATGTGGCTCTGCCAGGGTTTCCCACGGCGCTTCTGGGCATGGAAGCCTTCGCCGGGCGACGGCTGGTGCTCGACCTGGGAGGAGGGGCCCTGCATGCCTCGCGGCCGCTGGAGCTGACCATCGGCCGCTAGGGCCGCGTCTGACCCGTGCCGCGCACGACGTATTTGTAGCTGGTCAGCTGTTCGGCTCCCACGGGTCCGCGTGCATGCAGCCGCGAGGTGGAGATGCCGATTTCCCCACCGAACCCGAACTCGCCGCCGTCCGCGAATTGGGTCGAGGCGTTCCAGAGCACGATGGCGCTGTCGACGTGGTTCAGGAAGGTGGCCGCCGCCTCGGCATCCTCCGCCACGATCGCGTCGGTGTGGCCCGAGCCGTGCGCGCGGATATGGTCGATCGCGGCGTCCAGTCCATCGACGATCCTGACCGCAAGGATGGGGGCCAAAAACTCCCGGCCCCAGTCGTCAGGGGTCGCGGCCGACATCGGGGCCAGTCCTTGAGCCTCCGCATCGCCCCGCAACTCGCATCCTGCGGCGATCAAGGCCTGCGCCACGCGCGGAAGGAGCCGCGCGGCTCCGGCGCGGTCCACCAGCAGCGTCTCCGTCGATCCGCACACGGAGACGCGCCGCATCTTGGCGTTGACGGCGATGGCTACGGCCATCTCGACGTCAGCGGAGGCGTGAAGATAGGTGTGATTGATCCCCTCCAGATGGCCTAGCACGGGCACGCGCGCGTCCGCCTGCACCCGCGCGACCAGGCTCTTGCCGCCGCGCGGGATCAGCAAGTCGATGGTTCCGCTGAGCCCGGTCAGCAGCGCGCCGACGGCCGCGCGGTCCGGAGTGTCCACAAGTTGAACGGCGTCGGCTGGCAGCCTCGCCGAAGCCAGTCCCTCGGCCACCGCCGCATGGATCGCCAGCGAACTGTCGAGGCAGTCCGAGCCGCAGCGCAGGATGGCGACATTGCCGGATCGGATGCACAGCGCCGCCGCGTCGGCGGTCACATTCGGCCGGCTTTCATAGATGATGGCCAGAACGCCCAGCGGGGTTCGTACGCGCGCGAAATCCAGCCCGTTCGGCCGGGTCCAGCGCGCCGTTTCCACACCCAGAGGATCAGGGAAGGCCGCGACCTCGTCCACCGCCGCCGCCATGGCCTCGATGCGCGCCGGCGTCAGAGCCAGTCGGTCGATCTGGGCGTCGGCCATGCCGTTCGTCCGGGCCCGGTCGATATCGATCGCGTTGGCCTGCAGGATCGCGTCGGCGCGCACCCGCAGCGCCACAGCCATCGCCGTCAGCGCCGCCGATCGAACGTCGGCTGGGGCCAGTCGAACGGCGTCGGCCGCCGCCCGTGCGCGGTCGCCCATGGCCTGCATCTGGGATGGCAAATCATTCATCGGTTCAGCACCAGATCGTCGCGGTGGATGGCGACGCCCGGCCCCTTGTAGCCGACCAGGGCTTCGATCTCGCCGGAGTGTTTGCCCCGGATGCGATCCATCTCGTCATGGGCGTAGGCGGCCAGGCCGACTCCGACTGAGCCTCCATCCGTCCGAACCACGCGAACGCAGTCGCCCCTGTCGAACCGTCCCTCGACGCGTCGTACGCCCGACGCGAGAAGGCTGCGACCGCTCGCCAGAGCCTCGGCGGCGCCATCGTCTATGGCCAGAACTCCGGCCGGCTCCAGACTGCCGGCGATCCAGGATTTGTAGGCCTGCAAGGGCGTGGCCGTCGCGGTGATCAGGGTGGCCTGCGCCCCCGCCGTCACCGCCGATAGCGGCCGCATCGTCAGGCCCGAGACGATCAGCGTCGCGCACCCGGCCGAGCGTGCGATCCGTGCGGCTTCCAGCTTGGTCGCCATGCCCCCGGTGCCCATCGCGGCCTCGGCGTTGGCGCCGCCCGCCATGGCGAGGATCTCGGGGCCAAGGCTTTCGATCAGCGGCAGGTGTTTCGCACCCGGGTTACCGCGCGGATCGGCCGTATACAGACCATCGACGTCCGACAGCAGGACCAGCAGGTCCGCCCGCACAAGCTGGGCTGTGCGCGCCGCCAGCCGATCGTTGTCTCCGTAACGGATTTCCTCGGTGGCGACGGTGTCGTTCTCGTTGACCACGGGCACGGCGCCGAGCTTGAGCAGCGCCTCCATCGTCGCGCGGGCGTTGAGCCAGCGACGGCGGCGTTCGGTGTCGTCGCGGGTCAACAGGACTTGCGCCGGGATCAGGTCGGCGCCGGCCAGCGCAGCCTCCCAGGCCTGCATCAACAGCGACTGGCCCACGGCGGCGGCGGCCTGTTTCTCATCGAGACGGGCATTTTTTTCCAGGCCGAGACGACCGCGCCCCAGGGCCACGGCGCCGGACGACACCACGACCACCTGTCGCCCGCCGCCTCGCAACGCAGCCAAATCCCTCGCCAGGGCGGCCAGCCACGCGGTCGCTGGCCCCCGCCGCCCGCTGTCCACGACGAGCGACGATCCAACCTTGACCACGATCCGGCGCGCCGCGCGCAGGGAGGCGGCGGGGCTGGGCAGGGCGATCTGATCGACAGCGACGGTCACGGCGAGACCATGCCGTGACGGGTGCGCTGCAACAAGGCGCGAGCGTCGCTATTCGCTGTCCGTCGTCGATAGGCTGGCTAGTAGCCGCCCGCGCGCGCCAGCGTCTCGGCGTGGAAGCCCGCGTCGCCGAGCAACTCGTTCAGCACCCGGACCCGCTTCATGTACAGGCCGACGTCATATTCGTCGGTCATTCCGACGCCGCCGTGCATCTGGACCGCCTCCTGAACCGCTAGTTCGGCGACCTTGCCGGCCTTGGCCTTGGCGACGGAGACGGCGAGTTCGGCCTTGTCCGCGCCGGCATTGATGCGTTGCAGGGCGCCCAGCACCGCCGCCTTGGCCAGTTCCAGCTCGGTGAACAGGTGGGCCGCGCGGTGTTGCAGGGCCTGGAACTCGCCGATCGCCTTGCCGAACTGCTTGCGTCCGCGAAGGTATTCGACGGTGGTCAGGAAGGCCTGATCCCCCGCGCCGGTCAGACAGGCGGCGGCGCACGCGCGACCGAGGTTCAGCGCGCCTTCGAGCGCCGCCTCGCCGCCATCGACCTCGCCGATCACCGCATCCGCATCGACCTGGACGTCGGTCAGGGTGATCCGAGCGGCGTTGTGGGCGTCGACCATGACGGTGCGTTCGATCTCGATACCCGATGTCTTCGGATCGACGAGGAACAGGGTTACGCCCGCGTCCGTCTTCGCGGCCACGATCAGGGCGTCGGCGATATGGCCGTCCAGCACGAAGCCCTTGGCACCGTTGAGCTTGAAACCATTTCCGCTGCGCTCGGCCGTCGTGGCGATGCGCGACGGCTGATGCTTGGGGCCTTCGTCCAGCGCCAGCGACAGGATGGCGTCTCCCGCCGCGATCCTGGGCAACCAGGCGGCCTGCTGTTCAGCGGAAGCCGCGTCTATCAGGATGCGGGCCGCCAGGATACTGGATCCGAAGAAGGGCGACGGGGTCAGGGTGCGGCCCAGGCCTTCGGCGACGATGCCCGCCTCGACCGCGCCCAGGCCGGAGCCGCCGTGTTCTTCGGGGATGATGACACCGGCGAAACCCATCTCGCCGAACGCCTTCCACAGGTCGCGGGAGATGCCGTCGGCATCTTGGCTGTCGCGCAACTGGCGCAGGTGGGCGATGGGCGCGTTCTCGGTCAGGAAGCCGTCGGTGGCCTCCTTCAGCATGGTCTGCTCTTCGGTCAGGATCAGGGGCATGGGTTATTCACCAGTGAGAAGTCCGGCCGCGAAGACCAGCGGCAGGAGAAGGGCAACGACGATTGGAGGCCATACGGATCTGGACCTGGCCTGGTAGGTCGAGGCTGCGATAGCGGCCGAAATAACGGGCGTGATGAAGATCAGGATATAGATCGGCCGGACGTTCGCATTGCCTAGATTGCCGTCCGCGCCCCACATCATCCAAGACCAGGCAATCCAGACCAGCCCGAGGCTTGCAGCAAAGCTGATGGCGGCGAGCGACCATAGGATCACCGTGGCCGCCTTTCGCACCGCTATGCGCCCGGCAACTGAAGCAGGTGTTTGGCGATGATGTTCAGCTGCACTTCGGACGTGCCGCCCTCGATCGAGTTGGCCTTGGTACGCAACCAGTCCCGCGCCGCCGTACCCTTTTTCGACCGATCGCTTTCCCACTCCAGCGCGTCCGAGCCCCCGGCCGCCATGGCGAGCTCGTGGCGGCGCTTGTTCAGCTCCGAGCCATAGTATTTCAGCATCGAGGCAATAGCGGGCGAGACCTGTTTGGCCTTCACCTGATCGCCGACCCGCTCCATCGACAGGCGGAAGGCGGCGACGTCGATGTCGAGGTTCGCGATCTTTGCGCGCAGCATCGGCTCGTCCAGACGGCCGGTGTCATCGAGCCCGATGGAGTCGACCGCGACATGACCGATGGGGCGGCCCATGTCGCCCATGCCGCCGATCATGGTGCGCTCGTGAGCAAGCAGCGCCTTGGCCACGTCCCAGCCCCGGTTCAGCGTGCCGACGAGGTTATCCTTCTCAACCCGCACGTCGTCGAAGAAGGTCTCGCAGAAGGGCGACTTGCCGCTGATCAGGGCGATCGGCTTGGTCGTGACGCCCGGCGTGGCCATGTCGAACAGCACGAAAGAAATGCCCAGATGCTTGGGGGCGTCGGGGTCGGTGCGGACCAGGCAGAAGATCCAGTCGGCCTTGTCGGCGTAGGAGGTCCAGACCTTCTGGCCATTGACGATCCAGTGGTCGCCATGATCCTCCGCTTTCGTCTGGATGCCCGCCAGGTCGGAGCCGGCGCCAGGTTCGGAATAGCCCTGGCACCAACGGATTTCGCCGCGCACGATCTCGGGCAGGAACCGCTTCTTCTGCTCTTCGGTACCGAACTGCAGCAGCGCCGGGCCGAGCATCCAGATGCCGAAGGACGACAGCGGCGACTGGGCGTCGATGCGGCGCATCTCGCTGGCCAGCACCTTGGCCTCCTCGCGGGAGAGGCCGCCGCCGCCGTATTCGGTAGGCCACTCCGGCGCGGTCCAGCCGCGCGCGCCCATGGCGTCCATCCATTGTTTGTGGGCGGGGGTCTTGAAGCTCGCATTGCGACCGCCCCAGACGCGGTCCTCGTCGTTCTCGATCGGACCGCGGCATTCCGCGGGGCAGTTCGCCTCCAGCCAGGCGCGCGTCTCGGCGCGGAAGGTTTCCAGATCGGACCCGCTGGATGACATCGTCTTCGCTCCCTGACGCCTGTGCCTGCGTCCTGAAGCGAAGGTTAGCAGCGTTCAGTTGCGTTTGGCCACGCTGTCGTCGCGGCAACATCGCCCTCGCTCGCGCGTTCGTGACCCCACCATTGGAGAAGCTTGACCATGACCTATTTGATGCGCGGCGTGTTCGCCGGAGCGAGCCTTCTTCTGATGCTGCTGGCCGTGGGCCTGGTCGGGCTGGGACTACAGGAGGCATGGGGCGGGTTGTCCGGTCAGGATGCGTCAGGCGCCGACGCGATCCTGGACGTGCTGGGTTATGTCATCGTGGCCATCGCCGTGTTCGACGTGGCGAAATACCTGTTCGAGGACGAGGTGAGACGCGGCAACGAAAAGCGCAGCGCCGCCGAGGCGCGTCGCAGCCTGACCAAATTCCTGTCGACCATCATCATTGCCCTGTTCCTGGAGGGGCTGGTCATGGTGTTCAAGACGGCGCGAGAGGACGTCACGCAGCTCGGCTATCCGACCGCGTTGATCGCCGCCTCGGTGTTCGTTCTGATTGGGCTGGGCATCTTCCAGCGGCTGTCGGCCACGGTCGAAGAGAAGGTCGGCGACGACGATCAGGCCGAGGACGACGCCGATCAGGCCGAGGCGGACCGGCCGGTCAAACGCGCGAAGGCAGGAACGGCGAAAAGGTGATGACCGTGAAGGTGTCGCGGATGTGAGGCCGGGTCTGGACCGACTTGGTCACGAAAGTGCCGATGTCCATCTCCTTGGGCAGCTGGAATTTGGCCAGCAGGTCATATTGGCCCGAGGTGGAATAGACCTCCGAAACGTTCTCGACATTGTCCACCATGTCGGCGGCGACGTCGTTGGCGTGGCCCAGCTCGCATTTGATGAAGACGAAGATGGCGGTCATCATGGCAGTCTGGCTCCGGTGTTCGCGGGCTTGAGTAGCGGATGCGGACGTGAGCGATAAGCCCCC
>JAZKHL010000178.1:0-10241 GCA_040385365.1 Pseudomonadota bacterium
TGACTCTTAGCGGCGGTTTGGAATGTCTGCTTAGCGGCGGCGGGCGACACAATTCGCTAAGATCAACCGACCTCGGTTTCAATCGAGACGGCCCCAACGAGCATGCGGTGGATCGGGCATCGGTCGGCGATTTCAAGAAGTCGGTCGCGCTGCTCCTGTGGGAGGTCTGCCGGCAGGCTGATGGTCCGCACGAAGTGGTCGGAGGGCGTCGCTTCCGGCTGTCGGACCAGAACAACCTCGACGGACAAGGGGCCTATCGCCCAGCCCTTGCGGTTCGCGTAGAGGCGCAGGGTCTGGGCGGTGCAGGAGGCTAGAGCGGCCTGCACCAGTTCATGCGGGGTCGGCCCGAGATCCAGCCCACCCAGTTCGACAGGCTCATCGACGACGAAGCTGGCAGGGCCGGCGCGGACCACGAGTTGCAGGCCGCCGTGGCCCGCATCGTCGGCGAAGGAAGATCGGGGTGTGGAAGCCGTCATGGGGCGCCTTGCTGAATGAGTAGGGGTTGTTCGGTGATTGTCGCGCGATCGACGCGCCTCAGGTGGAGACGATCGAAAGCGCAGCGTCGCGTTCGCCGATGAGTTCCTGAACCGACGCCGCCAGACCGGCGCGGGCGAAGGCGTCGAGGTCCAGACTGTTCACAGGCGCATAGCGCCCATCGCGGCAGACCGCCGGTACGCCGCAGACCAAGCCTGCGGGAATACCGTATTCTCCTGTGGCGGGGATGCCCATCGACACCCAGCGACCGTCCGAGCCCTGGACCCAGTCACGCATGTGATCGACGGCAGCATTGGCGGCGGAAGCGGCGGACGATGCGCCGCGGGCCTCCAGGACCGCCGTACCGCGCCGCGCCACCTCCGGGATCAGGGTGTCGCGATACCAGCCGTCATCGCCGATGCGCGCGGCCAGTCGTTCGCCGCTCACCGAGGCGTGGCTCCAATCGGTGAACATGGTGGGCGAGTGATTGCCCCAGACCGCGAGGTGATCGATCGCATCGACCGACACGCCTGCCTTTCGCGCCAATTGCGCGGCGGCGCGATTGTGATCCAGCCGGATCATGGAGGTGATGGCGCCCTCGGGCAGGTTCGGCGCGGACTGGATCGCCACCCAGGCGTTCGTGTTGGCGGGATTGCCCACCACGAGGACCTTCACGCTCCGCTTGGCGACGGCGTCGAGCGCGGCGCCTTGGGTCTTGAAGATGGCGGCATTGGCGGCCAGCAGGTCACGGCGCTCCATGCCCTTGGATCGGGGACGCGAGCCAACCAGGAAGGCGGCGTCGATGTCGTCGAACGCGACCCTCGGATCGTCCGTCGTCCGGATCGTGGTCAGGAGCGGGAAGGCGCAGTCGTCCAACTCCATCGTCACGCCCTTGAGGGCCGACAGAGCTTGGGGAAGATCGAGCAGGCGAAGGTCGATCGGCGTCTCGGGGCCGAAGACGTCGCCTTGCGCTAGACGGAACAGCAGGGCGTAGGCGATCTGGCCGGCCGCACCGGACACGGCGACCTTGATGGGAGTATTGGGCATTGTGGACCTCAGGGCTTGGAAGATTGGGAAAGAGCTGTGTCGATAGCGATGACCACGCTGTCGAGAGTCAGCGGGCCATCCACCCGGCGGCCCTGAACGAATAGAGTCGGCGTGCCGGTGACGCCCGCATCCTGCGCCCGGCGAACACGCCGTTCCAACGCGGCCATGGCGTCAGGGTCGGCGATGCAGGCTTTCAGTCGGGCCTCGTCGATCCCGAAACGACCCGCGACCCGCACCAGATGAGCCCGCGGGCTCTGTCCACCGGTCCATTCAGACTGGCCGTGCATCAGGGCGTCAATCACCTCGAAATACCGCTGAGACCCCGCACAGCGCGCCAGAAGAACGCCGGCGGCGGAAAGATTCGCAGGGCCGGTAATGAACTCCCGATAGATCAGCTTGACCTGGCCGGTATCCATATAGCGACGGCGCAGTTCGGGCAGCACCTCGATCGCGAACCGGGCGCAGGGGCCGCAGGTGCTCGAAGCGTATTCGATCAGGGTTACCGGGGCGTCCTGACGGCCCAGAACCATGTCATCGGCTTCCGCCGCTTGGGGCGCGCATGCCGTGATCAGGGCGCCGGCTCCCACAGCGATGATCGAGCGACGAGTGGGAAGAAGGATATCGGGATTCATGAGGCCTCCGGGCAGGAAACTGACGAGCGACTCAGCGCGCGCAGGGAATGTCGCGCTTGGCCGCGTCCGTAAGGCAGGGGGCGACGAACAGGTCTCCGCGCCAAGCGCCGCGGATCGTGCGGGCGCCGACGATGAGCCAGAGGATTGCAAGGCCGGCGATCAGGGCCACGCCGAAGATGTTGAAGGCTGGGATCGGCAGCAAGGTCCCCAGCTTCAGGGTCGCGACCGAGAAGACGCCGATCGGGAAGGTGTAGCCCCACCAGCCGAGGTTGAAGGGCAGGCCCTGACGAAGGTAACGCAGAGTGATCAATGCAGCCATGGCTGCCCACCAAAGGCCATAGGCCCACAGCAAAAGGCCGCCGATCAGTCCGATGCCTCCTGCCGCGTCACCGTATTGACCCAGCCCGGAGGCGGTGAAGATCGCCGGCGCGGCCTGACCCAGCACCAGCATCCCCAGAGCGCCGGTCCCGATCGGACCCAGCGACAGCCAGCTGGACGCCGCCATGCCGGCGTGCGGCAGTTTGTGGATCGCCATGCGCAGAACCAGGATGACGAGGATGCTTAGCGCCAGAGGCACCGACAGCGCCCAAAGAGAGTAGCTGACCACCAGCACGGATAAGGCCGCGTTCGGGTCGGTCAGGTGGGGCGCGATCAGCCCGCCGGTGACGGCCGCGACCTCCGCGGCCACGACGGGCAACAGCCAGACCGCCGTCATCTGGTCGATGGAATGCTCCTGGCGTGTGAACATCATGAAGGGGATGCCGACGCCGCAGGCGACCGCCATCGCCACGTCGATCCACCACAGTGTCTCGGCGAGAGGGACGATGCCGTCGCCCCACCGCGCCAGGCCGAAGGCCATCAGGCCGTTGATGATCGTCGCCAGTCCCATCGGTATGCAGCCGAAGAACATCGAGACGACCGAATGGCCGAAGATGCGGCGCGCGCCGTCGAAGAAGAAGATCCACCGCGCGGCGTAGAGGACGGTGAACAGGGCGAAGAGGCCGATGTTGAAAACCCACAGACCTTCGGCGACCAGCTTCACGCCAGGGATGTCGATCGGAATCTGGTTCAGGGCGATGGCCAGGATGCCTGTGCCCATGGTGGCGGCGAACCAGTTCGGGGTGAACTGGCGAACGACCTCGCTGGGCCGCTGGAGTTTGGCCAGAGGCCGCAGGCCGAAGGCGACGTCGCGAAGGTGAAGGTCATGCGCCATCTGAAGTGTCCTGAACAATGCTGGAATGAAACTAATGGGCGTTGAGGCGACAGATCACGCCCAGCACGACGGCCGTCACGACCAGAAGAGCCGACAGGGTAAGGATTTGAAGTGTGGCCTCGCGTCCCGTGATCCAGCCGGTGTAGGTCACGACGCGACCATTCAGGAACTGGCTGAAGCTGCGTACACCATTACCCGCGTCTGGCGTATCCGACACCAGGGTGCCACCGGTCAGCAGGCCGAAATACATCGCACCGAGCAGGCTGATAAAGCCGAGTGCGAGGGTGGCCTCACCCCGCCCGAAAGTGATCCAGAACACCAGGACCATGCTGGCATAAAGGCCGGCGACGGCCTTGATAATGATCGGGTGGATACCGGTCTGACCGACATCAAGCTGGATGCGGTGAAGCGTCTTGCCGTCGCCGACATCGGGGATGTGGGCCGTCTCGGATTCGACGGCGGTCACCATAGTGGGCGGTAGAGGTTTTACCGGCACCCGCAGGTCACGAACGGCTCGACGGGGTTGTGGCTGGACGATGCGTGCCGGTGTATCGAACGTGCAGGCGGGGGTCATGATCGGTCTCCTTTAATGGAGTGGAGGCCGACAGTCGGCGCGCTCCTCGACGCCGATATTGATCGCAAGGATTCGTTCCATCCAACGCAATGATGCGAACTATTTAATCGATTGAGGCGAATGAAATGCTGATCAGCCCGTCGCGCCGTCGCCCTCGTTCACAGCCAGTCCCGCAGCAGCGCCCGCAGGTGTCGCCTGGCTCGGCATGGCCCTGAGATAATCGACGATGGCGTCGATGTCGCCGACCGCGATCGGGGCGCCATAGGTTTCCCGCATCTTGACGACGGTAGAATGCCACTGGGCCTCAGTCAGCCGGGGCTGGGTCAGGGCCATGCTAGCCGAATGACAGGATGTGCAGTTGGCATTGACGACATCGGCGCCAGGGCCGTCGGGGAATGACGAGGCCTCGTCCGGCAGTTCGATACTGGCCGAGGTCAGGGTGAAGCCGCTTGCCGACACGAACGACGGCGGCGGCGCGACCGGGGCCGCAGGGACCACAGGAGGTACGACCATCTTCCGTCCCCGGGGCTCATTGCCGCCCGCGATGGCTCCGATCAGGATCACGCTCGTAAGCCCGCCGGCCAGCAGGATCGACATCCCGGTCGACAACGGTGTTCTGGACTTGCTCATCCGAAAGTCACCGTGGTGGTCTCGACACATCCACGCATGAAGCCGCCCGGATTCCAGTTCGGCGTCATCGGCTGAACGACGCCCGCAGTGCTGGTGCAGCGCGTCATTAGGGGAATGGCCCCTCGGCCACGGATCGGCACCACCCCGTCGAAGCGTCGAAAACTGTAGGGGCCCTGGTCCGGTCCCAGCTGCGCGGGTCGCCAGGTTCGCCCGCCGTCGGACGACAGGTCCACCCTCGACACTCCGGTGTCCCCGCCCATGGCGATGCCGCCGATCGGCAGGGTGGGCTGCCAGGCCACGGGGTGATCGCCCGCGATGCTCGTGATCCACGACCGAGGGACCATCCGGTTGATCGGCACGGTGGGATATTCCTTGTCGGTCGGGGAGACATTGGCCATCGGGGTGTCGGGAATCTTGTAGGCCTTTGCCATCCAGTACCCGTCGTCGGGTTTGTCCAGCACCTCGATATCGTTCAACATCTTGACCCAGTAGGTCGAGAACCAGCCCGGCACGATCAACCTGACGGGAAATCCATTCAGCAGAGGCAGTTGTTCGCCGTTCATGGCGAAGGCCACCATCACCTCGCCGTCGCGCGCATGATCCAGGGCCAGCGACTTTGAGAAGTCCGGCGCACCCGCCACGACGGGCTGGTCCAGCGCGCCGAAGCGGACGGCCAGGGCTCCGGGTCTGACCCCTGCGACATCCAGAAGGTGCCTCAGACTGACGCCCATCCACATGGCATTGCCCATCGCCCCATGCGCCCATTGCGCGCCCGGCACGCGGGGCTGGAACAGGCCGCGCGAGTTTCCGGAACACTGGTTCACCGCTGCCATCTGCACGCGCGGCATGGCCAGAAGCTCGGTCAGCGACACCGACAACGGGCGCACCACATGGCCGTGCACATTGATCCGGAAGGTCGTGGCATCGACCGAGGTCGGGATATCGGCCCAGTGCCAGCGCACGAAGAACTGGTCGTTGGGTGTGAAGACGCTCTGGTCGAACACCGACATCGGCGTCTCAAGCAGCGGCGGTCGGCTGCGTTGCAGGATCATCGATCCCTTGCCCGGAAAGCTGGAGGTCAGTGGGCGCGACGAGGGTCCACCCGGTAGAGCCAGGTCCACCGCCTGTTGCCCCCAGGCGGGGGCCGACCAGGCGGCTGCCGCCACACCCCCTCCAATAACGAAGCGGCGTCCAACGGCGTGAGATATGGGGTCGTTGGCTGAAGCCATGTCGATATCCTTAACCGTCGCACACATCAGGCGATGTTTCAGCTCTATTGGCAAGCGGGTTGTCCCGAGGATCGCAGTTCCGGGGTGCCAGTCTCCTGGTGTTGATCTCCGCCCAATGCACGGCTGTCGGAGATCACGCGCCGTGCGGTTCGGATTTTCCGGCGAGCCCGAAGGGACCTGAACGGGTCCAGGTCCAGGCTTCTCCAAAAGGATCAGAGCCTCCGTCCTTTCCCCATCGTTCAGAGGATTGAAACGGCGTTGCTGCATACGCGGTTTTGACCGCGCGGACCAATGCAACTCCCTCCCTGAACAGCGGCGAACGGATGTCAGAAGCAGGCCGGGCGCGACTGACTCCGACGGCCAGATCCGAAAGAGAACCTGGGCCGCCGCGACCATATTGCCTATCAGTGGGCATGAGGCGGATTGACCTGCCAGATTTCATCAACCAGCAGACCCGCCCGATACAAGAGGACATAGCGGACCGGGATCGCTTGCTTGCCCTCGAAGGTCACATCGACGGTGACGGTCGCGCCGGCCGGGTTTTCGGCGATCGTCATGGCGGCGATGTTGGCGCTGAGCGGACCCAGGCCGGCGAATCGTGACCAGACGTCGCGCAGTTCGACCGGGTCGTCATAATGCCCGTCTAGCGGTCCGCCAACCCACTGCAAGTCGGCGTCTGGTGCATAGGCCGACAGAACCGTATTGACCGACCCTGCGGCGATCGCTGCGATCCGGGTTCGGGCCAGAGCCTCGTGGGACTGGGCGAAGGCGGGAGCCCCCGTCATCAGCACGGCTGACGTCAGGACGAAGGCCGAAAGAGCATGAAGTCGCATCGCGATATCCTTGAAAGATCAATCCGGGCTGGATCGTTGCTCATCTTCAAGGATCGACGCCCAGAAGGTCCAATGCGATGTATCGAACTGATCATTCGGTTGAACCGATCATCCGAGCAGATGTCCGTCTTCGTTGATGGTTTTTCCGTCAAGCCATCGGAGACCTTGACGCAAGCAGGCTGACAAATGCGTCCCCAGCCTTTGACCGATATCGCTGTTTGTGACGCAGCAGCCAGAACGGTCGGGCCGGAAGGTCGAATGGCAGGGTCGTAAGGATACCGGCCTTCAGACGCGCGGCGACGACGTTTCGCGAGACGACGGCGGCCCCAGCCCCCGCCTCGACCGCACCCGCCACCGCCTCATTGCCCGGCAGGCTCATCGCCACATCCAGATCGTTGACGCTCAGACTGTGTGCCGCCAGCGCGGCCTCGAAGGCTGAGCGCGTGCCGGAGCCGGGCTCGCGCAAGACCCAGGTCATGGCCTTCAGGTCCGGTCGGGCCGCCCCGTCCTGGGCCTGCGGATGTCCTGCAGCGACGACCAGCACCAATTCGTCGTGATCCAGCACCGTGCGGCTGAGGACGGGCTCGTCCAATTCGCCCTCGACCAGACCCACTTCGGCCTCGCCCTCGATCACAGCTCGGGCCACGTCTCGGGTGTTGCCGATGGTGACATCGATCTGGATGCCAGCGTGGCAGGCATGAAACGCCGCCAGACGAGACGGTAGCCACCATCCTGCGATCGTCTGGCTGGCTTGGATCGACAACCTGCCGCGCTTCAGGTCACCGAGGTCATTGAGTGCCTCCTGTGCCGCCGCCGCGCGAGCCAGGACGGCGCGGGCCTCGATCAGGAACACCTGTCCAGCCGCATTCAGCACGATGCTTCGCCCCACACGATCGAACAGCGCAACACCGTGACGTGCCTCCAGCGTGGTGACCGCAGAACTGACGGCAGACTGGGTCAGGTTCAGGGCCTCGGCAGCACGTGTGACGTGCTCACGCTCGGCGACGGCGACGAAGATGCGGAGTTGATCCAGGGTCATGGGCGCAACCTAGCCCGCTCGCGCCGGAAAAACAGATGGATCGTTCGGCGGTCGCGAACGTTCTCAGCAACAATCTCCGTTGGATGGTCGATTGTCCAACCGTCAGGATGGCGATGAACCGAAAGTCCCGATGATGACCTCCTCCTTGAAACTGACCGGCCTGTTGGCTGTCGCCGCCCTCTTTGGCGCAGGACTTATGGCCTTCGCCCAGACGCCACGCTCCCCCTTCGATACGGAAATGGCCGAGGCCATGTCGCGCATGCACACCGCCATGACGATCGCGCCGACCGGCGATCCTGACCGCGACTTCGCCGCCATGATGATCCCTCACCATCAGGGCGCGGTCGACATGGCGCGGATCGAACTCGCCTACGGCAAGGACGAGCCGATGCGCCGTCTGGCCCAGGGGATCATCGTCGAACAGACCCAGGAGATCGCCTTGATGCAAGCCTTCCTCGACCGCTCGGCCACCCGCCCGACGTCCAACGCGCCCGCCGCACCTCATACCGGACACTGACCCATGACTTTCGTTTCGAAGACGCCCTTCGTCCTGGCGCTTGCCCTGATGGCATCCCCGGTCTTGGCCGATCAGGTTCCCGGCGCGGCGGCGGCGCCCGCCATCCCGATCAGCGGCCAGGATCGGTTCTATTCGGCCGACCAGTTCTCCAACACCGTCTCGGTGGTCGATCCCTCGACCAACAGCCTTCTGGGCGTGATCTCCCTCGGCGAGCCGACCCCGGCCAACCTCAGCCCGCTCTACAGGGGTCAGCTGCTGGTCCACGGCATCGGCGCGGCGCCGGACGGCAAGACGATCGCCGTGGTCTCGATCGGGTCGAACTCGGTCAGCTTCATCGACACGGCCACCAACGTCGTCAAACACACCACCTATGTCGGACGCTCTCCGCACGAGGCCTTCTTCACGCCTGACGGCAAAGAGGTCTGGGTCACGGTGCGGGGCGAGGCCTATATTTCGGTGCTGGACGCCGCGACCTATCAGGAAACCGCCCGGGTCGAGACGCCCAACGGGCCAGGCATGACCATCTTCTCGCCGGACGGCCGTTACGCCTACATCTGCTCCAGCTTCAGCCCCGAGACAGTCGTGGTCGAGACCGCGACCCGTCAGATCGTCGGTCGGGTGGCCCAGGCCAGTCCGTTCTGCCCAGACATCGCCGCCACGCCCGATGGGAACCAGGTCTGGATGACGCTGAAGGACGTGGGCAAGACGATGGTGTTCGACGCCCGTCCGCCGTTCGCCGTGCTTCAGACGCTCGACACCGGCCCGCTGACCAATCACGTCAACATCGTGCGAAATCGGGATGGTCAGTTCGCCTATGTCACGGTGGGGACCGAGAACGTTGTCAAGGTTTTCCGCACCGACACCTTCGACCCCGTGACCGCGATCGCGGTGGGGTCCCTGCCGCACGGTCTGTGGCCCTCCGGCGACGGCTCGCGGATCTACGTCGGACTGGAGAATGGCGACGGCGTGGCGGTCATCGACACCCTGGCCAATCGCGTGATCGCCACCGTGCCGGTAGGTCAGGGACCGCAGGGCGTCACCTATGTGCCGCGTGCGGTCACCGAGGGTGACGGCAAGGCCAACCTCATGCCCCTGGGCACCGCCCGCGCCTCGCGTCAACTCGTCCTGACGGGCGACGGCGACGCCCGGTCGCAGGCGACCCTGTTCGAGCAGGGGCAGGTGCAGATGCTGCAGATCGCCGCCGCAGGCCTCGAACCCGGCAAGCCCTATGTCCTCGCCTTCGCCGAGACGGCGGACGGATCGGGGACGCTGCAGCCTCTGGCGAAGTTTATGACCAATCCGGCCGGGTCCGCGGTCGTCAATGCCGTGGGCCCGATCCGTCAGGTGGTCGCCGCCGACGCCGGCGCACCCCGCCGTTGGCTGGTCATCGCCTCGGGAACGCCCGAGGCGATCGGCCCGGTCGTCCAGAGACAGTCGGAATAGGACCGGCCGCCATGCGTATCGACAAGTTCGTGCATAGCTGCCTGCGCCTGACGATCGGCCAGGAGCGACTGCTCTTCGATCCGGGCAAGTTCTCGTTCGTCGACGGACGGGTCGATCCCGCTGTCTTTTCGGACGTCTCGACGATCGTCCTGACGCACGGCCATCCGGATCACATCGACCCTGATGCGTTGGGCAGGATCGTGCATGCGAGTGGCGCAACGCTCGTCGGCAACGGCGAGGTCGCCAACAAGCTCAGCGAGAAGGGCCTGTCGGTCACGGTCTTCGAAGAGGGTGAACGGATCTTCGGCGCGTTCCGACTGCAGGCTCAGGCGGTCGCGCATGAGCCCATCCTGTCGGACGAGAGCACGCAACTGACCGCCTTCCTTGTCAACGACGTTTTCCTCAACCCGGGCGACAGTTTCGACAGCCGTCTGGATCGATTCGTCGGCGTGGAGGTGCTGGCCCTTCCGGTGATGGCGCCCTTTCTGACCGAGCTCACCGCCCATGCCTTCGCCAAGCGGATGAAGCCGAAATCTGTCGTGCCGGTCCATGACGGCTACGCGCGCGACTATTTCCTCAAGCAGCGTTACGACGTCTACGAGCCCTATCT
>JAZKHL010000179.1:0-3565 GCA_040385365.1 Pseudomonadota bacterium
CGGAACCATGCAGCGTGTCTGGGGTCGCCCCCTCCACCGCTTCGCGGTCCCCCTCCCCCGCTAAGGGGCGGGTGAGGATTGTCACGCGTCATCGTCCTCGACGGGAGGAACAAACGAGTCAGCCCGGACGCGGGGATCATCCAGCAGCCGGTTCAGCCGCTCGGCGGCCGCAAAGCTTTCGTCGTGGCGGAAACGCAGGTCCGGCGTGAACCGCATGTCGATATGGCGCCCCAGCGCTCCACGCAGGAATTTGGCATGGACGTTCAGCGCCTTGATGATCTCGTCGATGTGCCCGGCGGTGTCCGAGGTCTCGATCCCGGCCCCCAGCGGCTCCACGAAACAGGTCGCGTGTTTCAGGTCGGGCGACAGACGGACCTCGGTCACCGTCACGGACACGCCGACCAGGGCCGGATCGCGGATCTCGTTCTCGCGCATCACCTCGACCAGGGCGTGGCGGATCATTTCGGAGGCCCGCAGCTGGCGCTGGCTGACCAGTCCGGCGGTGGCTTTGGATTTCTTGTTGGCCATTGTCTTGTCCTGTTCGCCGCCGGGGATCGGACCCAGCCTCAAAAAGCGAAGGCGCGGGGTCTAGTCCCGTGGGACGGCGGTGTCCAATTGAGCCCGGTCGATCGTGGCGATGACCTCGCCGGCCGTTTCCGCCCGCAGCGGCCGAACCGGCAGCCCGGCCGCATTCAACACCCGGGCGGTCCAGCTGTTGCAAAGATAGCCGATCCAGAAATGCTCGCGGCTGGCAAAGAAGTGCGCCCCCTCGCCGTCCCTCGCCGTGGACAGACGGGGCCGTCCCTCGACCAGCGACAGCGACGCCTGCACCCGTTCCCGCAGGCCGGCAAAGGCGGCCGGCGACAGGACAAGCGTCCGACGGCTCTCCGGCGCAAACCGCGTCGCAGGATCGCCGCTCTCGGGATCCAGCATCACCACCGATGCGTTCCCCGGCCGGAAGAAGGCGCGCAGGCCATCCGGGATCCGATCCTCCATCGGCGAGGTGTCGACAAAGAATTTCGCATCACCCCAGCCGATCAGCACCCAGTCGCCGGCGCCGATCGAGCGCGAGGCCTGTGCGAGCGGACCGCCTGCGGCCTCGAGCGCGGCGCGGGGCACGGCGAGGTCGGTATGAAAACCGTTGTTCAACACATGGACGGTCACGCCTTCGCCGCGTCCGGGATAGAGCGCCGGATCGCCCGGTCGGGTCCAGGTCCACAGCGCGCCCGCCAGGCCCAGCAGCCCGGCGAGGAAGAAGATCGCGAGGCGCAGCATTACGGCTTGGTGTCGGCCACGGGCGCGCGCGACGGCAGGCTCCATTCGCCGCGATAGGTGTAGTTCAGGGTCACGCAGTGGCGGAACGCGCCGTCCGGCCAGCGCCCCGACGCCTGCATCACGATCGGCCGTCCTGCCCGCACGCGACCGAGCACCAGAAAGGTCTCATCCGCGCCTGGACACAGCGCCCGCGCCAGTCCTCGACCGTCGCCTTCCTGAGCAATCGAATAGACGGTCGTTTCCGCCGCGCCCTCAGGCAGAACGCGCCGCGCCTCGTCCGGCCCGCCCCGCGAGATCGTCGCCGAGCCTCTGGCGCTTGTGGAAATCAGTCGCCGAACGCTGACCGCGCCGAACAGCCCCCGCTCGACCTCCAGCGTCACGCCGCGCGTCAGGGCGGTGGTCACCCGGTCCGAGGCATCGAAGGCGAGATAGCGTGTGTCGGCCGCCGCCGGCGTGGCGAGGAGGAGTAGGCACAGAGCGGGGGTCAAGCGATGAAACATGGCGTCACTGATACCGCGACTTGCGGCGGAAGGGAGGCGTCCACCAAGTCTCCTCCCTATCGGCGGAGCCGATGGGGAGGTGGCGCGGCGCGCCTTCGCGCCGTGACGGAGGGGTTCTTGAAGCGCGCTCGGCCAGTGGGGTTTCAAGAACCCCTCCACCCCCGCGCAAGCGCGCGGCGGTCCCCCTCCCCATTCGCCAAGCGGCGAACAGGGAGGAGACGATCTCCCCGCGCTCAAGCAGCGAGCCGCCGCACGACGAGCGAGAGCGCCCTGCCTACAGCGTCCGCTGCACTTCCTCGACGGTGAAGCACTCGACGTAGTCGCCGACCTTGATGTCGTGGAAGCCCTGGAAATGCATGCCGCACTCCTGGCCCGACGGAACCTCGTTGACCTCGTCCTTGAAGCGCTTGAGCGTGGCCAGCGTGCCCAGTTCCAGCACGACGATGTCGTCGCGGATGATCCGGACCTTGGCACCCTTGCGGACCACGCCTTCGGACACCCGGCAACCGGCGATCTTGCCGGTCTTGGAGATGTCGAACACCTGCAGCACCGCCGCATTGCCCAGGAAGGTTTCGCGTTGCAGCGGAGCCAGCATGCCCGACAGCACGCCCTTCATGTCGTCCAGCAGGTCGTAGATGATCGCGTAGTAGCGGATCTCCACACCCTCGCGCTCGGCCAGATCCTTCGCCTGTTTCGAGGCGCGGACGTTGAAGCCCAGGATCGGCGCCCCGGCCGACTTGGCCAACTGCACGTCGCTTTCGGTGATGCCGCCTGCGCCGGAATAGATGACGCGGGCGCGGACCTCGTCGTTGCCCATCTTCTCCAGCGAGCCCTGGATGGCCTCGCCCGAGCCCTGGACGTCCGACTTGATGAGGACCGGCAGCTCCGAGATCTTCTTGGAACCCAGCTTGGCCATCATGTCGACCAGGCTGACCTGATTGATGCCGCCGGTCGCCTTCTCGCGCTTGATGCGCGACCGGTATTCGGTGAGCTCGCGGGCCCGGGCCTCGTTCTCGACCACGGCGAGGGGTTCGCCGGGCGAGGGCGCCTCGTCCAGACCCAGGATCTCGACCGGAACCGACGGACCGGCCTCGGACAGCTGCTCGCCGCGCTCGTTCAGCAGGGCGCGGACGCGACCGAAGCTGGAACCGGCGACGACCAGGTCGCCCTTCTTCAGCGTGCCGCGCTTGACCAGGACGGTGGCGACCGGGCCGCGACCCTTGTCCAGCTTGGCCTCGATGACCACGCCTTCGGCCGAGCGTTCCGGATCGGCCTTCAGGTCCATGACCTCGGCCTGCAGCAGGATGGCCTCGATCAGACCGTCCAGGTTGGTGCGCGCCTTGGCCGAGACCTCAACGATCTGGGTGTCGCCACCCAGGGCCTCGCCGATGATTTCGTACTGCAGCAGCTCGTTGACGACCTTCTGCGGATCGGCGTCCGGCTTGTCGATCTTGTTGACCGCCACGATGATCGGCGCGCCCGCGGCCTTGGCATGCTGGATGCTTTCGATCGTCTGGGGCATGACGCCGTCGTCCGCCGCCACCACCAGGATGACGATGTCAGTGACGTTGGCGCCGCGCGTCCGCATGGCGCTGAAGGCCGCGTGGCCCGGCGTGTCCAGGAAGGTCACGGCGTCGCCCGACGGCGTCTTCACCTGATAGGCGCCGATGTGCTGGGTGATGCCGCCGGCCTCGCCCGCCGCCACGTCGGTGGTGCGCAGCGCGTCCAGCAGGCTGGTCTTGCCGTGGTCGACGTGGCCCATGATGGCCACGACCGGCGCACGCGGCGTG
>JAZKHL010000180.1:0-6525 GCA_040385365.1 Pseudomonadota bacterium
TGCGCAGGAAGGGGATGTCCGGCCGCTCGTGCGGCGGCAGGACGAACTGGGGCAGGCCGAGTTCGGCGAGCCGCTTCATCTTGTCGAGGCCCTGCAGCACCGCCGCCCGAGGGTTCGACGCCTCGCCCTTGTTGAGGCTGGACGCGAGGTTGCCGGGGCTGAGACCGGCGTAGGAGTGGGTCGGCCCGATCAGGCCGTCGGCGTTGGCTTCGACGGCGGGGGTCACTGGTCCCTCTCCTCTTGCGGGAGAGGGAGAGCGCGCACGGATGCGACAGCATCCGTCCGGGAGCGGGCGGGTGAGGGCCAGCGGTTGGGCCGATGTGACCCCTCATCCGTCAGCCTGGGACTGCCACCTTCTCCCGCAAGGGGAGAAGGGACGTGGGCGCCGCTCACCCTCTCAACCCCTTGATCTCGCCCTCGATGTTCTTGACCGCCCCGGCCTCGAAACTGGCCACCGGATAGGCGCAGTAGTCGGCTGCGTAGTAGGCGCTGGGGCGGTGGTTGCCGCTGGCGCCCAGGCCTCCGAACGGCATGTCGCCGGCGGCGCCGGTGGTCGGGCGGTTGAAGTTGACGACGCCCGCGCGGATGCGACGGATGAAACGGTCCCAGTTCTTTGGGTCGTCGCTGACCAGACCGGCGGACAGGCCGTAGCGGGTCGCGTTGGCGGCCTGGATCGCCGCGTCGAACGATGGGACGCGGGTGACGGACAGGAAGGGGGCGAACATCTCCTCGTCCGGGACATCGATTCCGGTGACGTCGAGGATGGCAGGACGGACGAAGGCGGCGGGCAGGTTGCCCACGGGGCCGGAGGCGCGGATGACCTTCGCCCCTATGTCGATCCGCTGCTGCAGCGCGGCCAGAGCCTGCTCCGCCGCGCGCTGAGAGATCAGGGGGCCGCCATAGGGCTCGGGCATCGAGTTCCAGGGGGCGAAAATCAACCGGTCGACGAGGCTGTTGACGGCCTCCACGATGGAGTCTCCGGCCGGGCCCTCCGGCAAGATCAGACGGCGGGCGCAGCTGCAACGCTGGCCGGTGGTGACGAAGGCGGACTGGACGACGATGCCCGCCACCGCAGCCGCATCCGCCGCATCCCAGACGACCAGCGGATTGTTGCCGCCAAGCTCCAGCGCCAGGATCACGTGCGGATCGTCGGCGAACTTCCTTCGGAAATGAGCGCCCGCTGCGCCCGAACCAGTGAACATCAGAGCGTCGATGGGCTGATCCAGCAGAGCGGCGCCGACGTCACGGCCGCCCTGGACCAGGTTGAAGACGCCCCTGGGCAGGTCGGCCTCTTCC
Source organism: Pseudomonadota bacterium (assembly GCA_040385365.1). Taxonomy (GTDB): domain Bacteria; phylum Pseudomonadota; class Alphaproteobacteria; order Caulobacterales; family Caulobacteraceae; genus Brevundimonas. The sequence continues at coordinate 1,297 of JAZKHL010000180.1, forward strand.
AGGCATTCGGCCATCAGTTGACCGGCGTGCGGGGTCTCCTCCGACGGCTTGAACACGACGGTGTCGCCGGCGAGCAAGGCCGGGACGATGTGGCCGTTCGGCAGATGGCCAGGAAAGTTGAACGGGCCGAGGATGGCCGCCACGCCGTGCGGACGATGGCGCAGGGTGGCCTGGCCGAAAGCGGTCTCGGCAGTTCGTTCGCCGGTGCGCTCGTCATAGGCGCGAATCGACAGATCGACCTTGCCGGCCATCGAGCCCAGTTCGGCGGTGGTTTCCCACAAGGCTTTGCCGGTCTCGCGACTGATGGCCTCGGCAAGAGCGGGGGCGCGGGTCTTGAGGGCGGCCTGATAGCGTTTCATCGCGGCGATCCGCTCGTCGCGCGGGCGGTCGGCCCAGTCGGGTAAGGCGGCGTGAGCGGCCTCGACGGCGGCGCCGACCTGGGCGGTCGAGGCCTCGTCGCCCCGCCAGACGCGGGCCTCGGTCGCCGGGTCAAAGGAGGCGAAACCGTCGCCGGCGCCTTCGGTCCACGCCCCGTTCAGGTACAGTTTGCCGTCAATCATCGGGGCCTCAGGATTTCACGCGGACGACGTCGCCGGATCGCACCTTCAGAGCGTCGGCGACCTCCGCGGGCAGGTGGACGGTCTCGCCCTCGATCGCGGCCTTGGCGCGTACGGCGCGGAAGTCCCCGATGCTGTCGGTCGAGATCAGGGCGGGAAGTTCGGCCTCGACCTCGTCGGCTACGGCGACGGTCAGACGCCGAGCGTCCCGGACGGTGCGGATGTGATCGCGCGGACAGCTGACGGTCGGGCCCGCGTCGAAGATGTCGATCAGGCCGTTGGGGCGAAAGCCCTCGCTTTCCAGCAGGGCCATGGCGGCGACGCCTTGCGGATGCACCCTGCCGATCACGGCGCGCGCGGGTTCGGGCAGAAGTTCGACGTAGATGGGATGGCGGGGCGCCAGATCGAGGATGAACTGCTTGTCGGTGGATGAAGTCATCAGGTCGGCCTGATCGAACTCCATCGGGAAGAATTTGTGCGCGACATGATCCCAGAACGGGCAGGCCCCGTCGGGGGTGAACACGCCGCGCAGCTCGGCCAGCACGGTCTCGGCGAAGAGATCGGGCTGGGCGCCGATGAGCATATAGCGCGACTGGGACAGCAGTCGGCCCGCGCCGCCCTTTCGCCGGTCGGCCTTCAGGAACAGCGACCCGACCTCGGTCCAGCCGGTGCATTCGTTGACCAGCTGGAGCGTCTGGTGATCCAGCTTGATCTCCAGCGACGGCGAGGAGGAGGCGTTGTTGGCCACCCGGAACGAGAAGAACGGGCGTTGCAGACCGACCGCCGCCTTGACCGAGGCGATGCCGTCGACGTCGCCGGTCTCGGTCTCCTCCATCATCAGCGTGTACCAGCGCGCCTGGGGCGCGAGGTCTCCGGCGAAGCTGTCGCGGCTGACGTCCAGCCGCTCGGCGAGCTGGTCCGGATCCTCGGGCAGGCTGGTGAAGCCGGGACCGGACAGGATGGCCAGCTCCAGCAGGTGGTCGAGGTCGGCGGGGCCGGCGGGGCGGATCACAAGCATCTTACAGGGTCTCCAGACGGAGCCGCTTCAGGCGCTCTGCGTCGATCTCGCCCGAGGCGATCTTGCACAGCATCAGGAGCGAAAGCTGAGCCCGCTCAACGAAACTGTCGGGCCAGGCGAACTCCTCCGCCGAATGGATCAGGCCGCCCCGGACGCCCAGGGTGTCGATATTGGGCAGGCCGGCCGCATGCAGGTTGTTGCCTTCGCAGACGCCGCCGGAGGGCGACCAGGCGATGGTCTGACCCAGCAGGGCGCCCGTTTCTCGCACGGCCTCGAACAGGGCGGTCTGGGAGGCATCCATCGGCTTGGGTGCGCGCGTCATGCCTCCGTGCAGATCCAGCGTCAGCCCTTCGAACGGAGGGGAGGCCGCGATCTCGGCGACGCCGTCGGTGATCCAGGCCGCGGCCTGGGCGTCTGGCACGCGGACGTTGAAGCGGACGATGGCGTTGTCGGCCACGACATTCAGCGCCCCGCCGCCGGAGATGCGGGCGACGTTAACGGTGACGCCTTCCCGCCGGCCGTTCAGTGCGTGCAGCGCGGCGGCGACGATGGCGGCGCCCGCGACGGCGTTCGATCCCTCATGGAAGGCCCGGCCGGCGTGGGCGGCCCTGCCCGTGACGACCAGGTGGAAGTTGCCGCTGCCCTTTCGGGCCCCGGCGAGAGTCCCGTCGGCCAGAGCCGGTTCATAGGTCATGCCGACATGACCTCGCGCGCCGAGCTCGGCCAGCAGCGGGGCGGAGGCGGGTGAACCGATCTCCTCGTCGGGCGACAGCAACACGGTCCAGCCGACGCGTTCGCAATCTGGATGGGTCTCGAAGGCTTCAAGCGCGCCGAGCATGACGGAGATGCCGCCCTTCATGTCGGCGATGCCGGGGCCGTTCAGGGCGCCGTCGGGGCGGGTCGTGACGGTCTGAAAGGCGCTGTCGGCTGGATAGACGGTGTCGTAATGCCCGGTCAGGACGACCTGGATCGGCGCCTCGGGCCGGGCAGTGATCTTCAGCGCATCGGCGCGAGACTGGGGCTGGACCGAGCCGTCGTCGCGGACGGTCGAGAACCCCTGCGTCGGGATGCGAGCAATTTCGGCGGGCAAACGGCGCGCTTCGGCTTCAAGCAGGGCCAGCGTCGCGTCCAGGCCTTCGGCATGATCGCTGCCGGAGTTGACGTTCGCCCAGCCGATCGCCCGTTCGACGAGGATCGCCGCGCCCCGCCCGACCAGGTCGAGGGCGGCATGATCCTGTGGGAGAATCCGCATGGCGCGATCCTAGCCGCGGCGGAGCCAAAGGTGAACCCCGCCCTGACTTCAGCGGTTCGGGCGGCGATCCTCGCTGCCGGTCCCGGGCACACGGGACTGACGCCGCCAGCGGATCGACAGGGTCGCGTCGCCTTGGCCGCCGAACTTGGAGCTGATGGCGAGGTTCCGACGGACCTGCCATTCGACGTTGACCGCCGCGCCACCTTCGCCACCGCCGATGATCTCCAGATAGACGTCGTCGGTGATGTAGCGTCCGCCGGCGACGGTCAGGGCCGAGGCCTCTCCGCCGAACGACAGCCGGTCCAGCCCAGCCAGTTCGCGCAGATTGCCGATGACGTCGAAGCCGCCGCCGCCAGCCAGCGACGCGACCCCGGCCGCCAGTTGGGCGGCCTCGAAGGCCGAGAGCTGCGAGGCGGAGCGGCCGAACAGGACCTGAGACAGGATCTCGTCCTGGGGCAGGGCGGGGGTCGAGGTCAGGACGATCTCGGGTCGCGCGGCCGTGCCCGTCACGCGGATGGTGGCGGTCAGAGCCGGGTCTTCTCGCACCGCCGACAGGTTGAGGCGGATGCGGGCAGGATCGGTCGACAGGGCGACGGACCCCTGATCGTCGAAGACAAACCGCTTGCCGGCGAAGTCGTAGTCGCCGCGGATGATGCCCGCTGTTCCGCTCAGATTGGGCTTGGCCACCGTGCCGGTCACGCGCGCATTGACGTTTACCAGGACGTTCAGACCTCGGCCCGCGACCCGGACCTCTCCGCCGCGCGAGCGCAGCCGGATGTCGAGACCGATCTGGGGTCCCCGGCTGGAGGTCGTTTGCTCGGCGTCCTCAGGATTTCCGCCGGGCCGGTTGATCTCGACCACATCCATGCCGACGATCCCGTTGGACCCCGGAGGGTTCGCCTCGATCTGGGCCTCGTCGATATTGATCTCGCCGGTCAGCGAGATGTTGCCATCGGCGGCGCGCACGACGGTCAGCGGACCAGATGCGCGGGCCTCGGCGATGTCGTTGTCGATAATGCGGAAGCGGGTGAGGGCCAGCTCGAAGCTGGAGCCCGATCCTTGACGCAAGCCGATCCGACCGTCGCCCGAAACCGTCCCGCCCGAGCCGTCCGTGGCTGTGAACGTCTGGATCAAGGCGGTGGCGTCGTCGAAGCGACTGGCCAGGGTCACGTCGTCCAGAACCAGTCCGGTCCCGTTGTCCCGGAACCGGCCCTGCGTCAGGTTCAATCGGCCATTCAGCAGCGGGGCGGCGAGCGTGCCGTTCAGCGTGGCCTGGGCGTCGACCTGGCCGGCCAGAGTGCGTTCGCCGCCAAAGAAGACGTCCCAGATCGGCTGGATCTGGCCGCGCATGGCGATCTCGCCGGACATTGGGCGGGTGCGGGCGATGGCCAGCCGCAAAGGCGCGGCCGACGCCTCGACCGGCAGGGTGACGTCGGCGGTCGCCTCGACGGCGTCCGTGCCGGCGGCATTGGCCTGGATCCGCAGAGTGTTGTTGACCAGGGTGGCGTTGACCGCCCCGTCGATCGACAGACCGCGCGGCGCGTCGATGCTGCGAAGCTGGGCCAGAGTGACGTTGGCGGACCCGGATAGGTCGTCGCCGGAGCCGCGCAGCGAGACTCGCCCCGTGACGCGGCCCCTCAGATCCGGCGCGATCGAGCCCAGTTCGACGCTGGTCAGATCGGCCTGGATCACGGCGGCGTCGGAATCCTGACGCAGTTCACCCAGCAGCACCCCGCCGCCGACCGACAGATCGACGCGAACGACGCGGCCATCGCCGGACAGCGCGACCACGGCCGGATTTCGGGTGGAGAAATCGACGTCGCGAACGCTGCCCGACCCGTTCAGGGTCACGCTCTGGGCCGGCCCGTTGCGCGCGTAGACGCCCGATCCGTCGAACGACACGGGCGTGGTCCCGCCGACGTCGGCCTTCAGCGTGAAGGGCAGGCGAGCCAAGGTCCCGCGACCGTTCAGCTCCAGGGTGCGGATGACGTAGCCGGAGCCGGCGAAGCGCACGTTGCGGCCGCTGACGTCCAGAATGGCCGTCTCGTCGCCCGCGCCCTCCGTAAGGCGGATGCGGCCGTCCGCCGTGCCCGACGCCAGAAAGGCGCCGGGTCGTGCGGTGAAGGTCAGGTCCGCGCTTGATGGGGTATTGTTCGCCAGGGCGATCGATCCTTGCGCCGTCACGCCGCCGGCGTTCAGATCGACCTCGGTCAGCCGGATCTGACTGCCGCCTAGGAAGAAATTTCCAGACGCGCGCGCCGGGCCGTAGTTCGAGCCGGCCGTCATCACCACCGCAATCGTGGCCAGCACAGCGACCTGTCGCCCGAACGGCGCAGCCGCCACCGTGCCGAGCGAAATGACGATGATCTCGGCCGACAGGATGAAGTCGGTGCGCACTGCGC
>JAZKHL010000180.1:6535-13892 GCA_040385365.1 Pseudomonadota bacterium
ACCACGCGACCATCCGAGGAATCCGCGCCCCTGCGAAAGCTCAGGACCAGGTCGGTCTGGGTCAGGGTCAGCGGGCCGGCGGCGACCTTGGCGAAGCTGGCGGTCAGGTCGGCGCGCGGCTGGGCCAGGGTGCCGGTCAGGGCGCCGTTGCCCGTCATCGCGCCGTCGATGGCCACCGGCCCGACGCCGAAAGGACCGCGCGCGTTCCAGTTCAGCGCCAGGCGCAAGCGGCCGTCAGGCTCGATCAGGCCACGCGCCGCCGCCGTGCCGGCCGAACCGGTGACGACGCCCTGCTCGATTGCGATGCGCCCGTCGTCGAGCATTCCGGCGAGCTGCAATCGGGGCGTCGCACCCAGCAGTCGATCAAGTTCGCCCATGCCCGACGCGAGGCCGACCCCGCGTCCATCGAAACTCAGCCGCCAGGGGGCGCCAGTTCGGGCCGAGGAGGCCTGGATCGGACCGCCGAAGCGGCCGCGCGCGCCGGGTCTGATCTTTCCGATATCGGTGATGTCCGCCCGGCCTCTGAAACCGAGCCCGCCGATCAGGTTGCGACCGCCCGATCCCGTCAGTGTCAGGGCCTGACCACGCGCGTCGAGGCGTTCGAGCAGGAGGGCGCCGTCCGCCAGGCGTGCCGCCTGGAAGGCGATGCGCGGCGTCGCCCCGAGCAGGGCCCCGGCGATTCCGGCGCTTCGTCCGCCCGCGACAGCCATGTCGCCTTTCAGAGTGTAGCGTCCGTTCGCCGCCGCGATATCGAGCGAGCCGCCGACCGTTCGCGCCGCATAGCTGGCGAGGTTGGCGTCAGCCAGGCGAACGTCGCCATCGACGTTCCAGCGCGTCGCATCGCCGGTGAAGACGCCGGTATAGCCGGCCGCGCCGCCCAGGTTGGTCCCTGCGAGACGCGTCAGCGAGCCGGTCGAGACCGTGACCGCGAACCCGTCAGGCGCGCTTCGGTCCGACATGCGGATCATGCCCTGTGCGCTGGACTGGACGTTGTCCGCGATCAGCCGCCAGGCCATGCCCTGATAGTCGTCGCGCTTCGCATCGGGCACGGCGGCGAAGCCGAACCGGGCCGTGCGGCCGATCCGCTGCACGAAAGGCTCCAGCAGGTCCGAACCGCTGAAGTCGAAATAGCCGGAGATGCGCGAGCCCTCCGATCCGTAGCGACCCCGGATGGTCAGGGGCGTGAAGTCCCCGGTGCGAACCGTGGCGTTGACGATATCGCCGTTCACCAGCGCCATGGCCGAGAAAGGCCGATCCGGCGAATAGCCGAGCGAGCCCGCCAGCGGTCCGCCCTGGGCCTCGCTGGCGCGCAGGTTCAGGCGCAGGTCCTCGGGCTTGTCCCCCAGGGTGGCGGCGATCCGCAAGAAGTCGCCGGGACGGTTCAGACTGTAGGCTGCGACGCGCGCCACCTTGTCGCCCGCGCGGGGCACCAGCGCATCACCGGTCAGCCGCCAGCGGCCATACTCCTTGGAAAAGCCCTCCATCAGTTCGACGTCGGCGGTGAACTTGTCGATATCGATGCTGATCGGCATGGGCTGAGGCGGCCTGCCGTCCGGTGGATCGATCTCCGGACGCCGAAGCAGCTGAATGGATTTGGCGGTGATCTCCGTAGCGTGGAACCGACGGGTGACCAGGGGCCAGTAGCTCCAGTCGATATGGACGTCGCGGGCGTCCAGCCAGACCCCTTTGGCATCTGTGATCGTCACCCTGGCCAGGGTGAAGTCGTCGAACAGATCGCCGGACAGGCCTTCGACATTGATCCGGCCATAGCGGCTGATCTTCTTGCCGGCGACGAAGCTGGTGACCAGTTCGCGGCCGGGCCCGGAGACCAGATACATTCGCCCGCCCAGCGCCAGGATCAGGGCCAGGACGACCAGGCCAATCAACGCGAACCCGCCAAAGAACCCGATCGCCTGCAGCCGCGTGCGGCGGCGCTTCTCGACCTTCGCCGGCGTTTCGACCTCAGGCGTTTCGGGCATTTCGTCGGTCAAAACGCCTGGCCGATGCTGACATAGACTTGGAAGTTGGCGTCCCCATCACGCTTGTCGAGTGGGAAGGCGATGTCGGCGCGGATCGGGCCGAAGGACAGGTCGTATCGCGCCCCGATCCCGACGGCGTAGCGCAGGTTGCCGAAATCGGGTGTCTCGGTGAACCCGACCGCCCCGGCGTCGATGAAGGCGACGGCCCCAAACCCCCTGCCGATGTCGCGACGAACCTCCAGCGAGGTTTCGAACAGAGACAGCCCCCCCCGAGGCGTTCCGTCCGGCAGGCGCGGTCCGACGCCTTGATATTCAAAGCCACGAACCGAACCGCCGCCGCCCGCGTAGAACAGCCGGTCCGAAGGAATGGTCAGTTCCTCCCCGCCAAGGATCGAGCCGACCCGCACCCGACCCGCCAGAACCGTCTTGCCGCCGTCCTGGATGGGTAGATAGGCCGTGCCTTGAACGTCGGTTCGCAGGAAGAACAGAGAGTCTTCGCCCGCCACTGCGGTGGGCTGAATATTGGCGCGCAGACGAAAGCCGCTCTTGGGGTTCAACGGATCATCCGAGCGGTCGATGTAGGCGCCGCCGCGCAACGTCAACAAGGCCAGATCGCGCGTGATCGACAGCGGCGCCTGCGTCACCGGATCGAAGCGGTTCTCGTCGTACTGGCCGGCATCGATCCCGACGCCGTAGCTGTACCAGGAGCTCTTGCCCAGGCGCTGTCTCAGGTCCGCATAGACCACGACGGCGGAGCGGCTGTAGGCGTCGGTGACCTCGTTCACCAGGGCTGTCCCCGTGGTCAGGGTCTGTCCCGGCCGACGCCAGTGAGGCAGAGTCAGATCGACGCCCAGGCGGCTGTCAACCGTCGCCAGGCGAGCTTGAAAACGCAGCGTGTCGGCGCGTGCGAAGCGGTTGTGGTAGGTCCAGGTCCCCTCGATCGCCGAGCCCCCGGTGGTGGAAGACGCTTGCCCGGTGGTCGTGACTGTCGCCTGGGCCGTGGACAGGGTGATTGCGGCTTCCTGGATCCACCTCGGCCGGTCGGTCAGGGTAACGATGATGGGTCGGTTGCCGGCGGCGTTGGTCTGCTCAGCCGGTGACACGGCCACCGCGACGCCGTCATAGACGCCCGTCTCGAGAAGCCGCCGCTCGAGCTCGGCCACCTGCTCGGGGTCGTATCGATCGCCCTCACGCCAGGGCGCCAGCCCCGCGACCCAGGCCGGGTTGGTCGGTCCGCGCGTTTCCAGGCGGATACCGTCCAGGGTCACCAGCGGGCCGGTCGCGATGTTGAATGTGGGGGCGACGGTGAAGGCGGCGTGATCGACAACGACGCGGCGTGGCTGGGTCGCCGCATCCGGATAGCCCTGACGCGTCAGGCTGGCGATGATCCGACCCTCGCCGGCGATGATGTCGGGGGCCCGGCCCGGTTCGCCGGGCTCCAGCGCGAGCTCGTCGCGCGCGGTCTGGATCACCTCCGGCCCGGGTTCGGGCGCGGCCCAGCGGATCGTCGGAACCGTCAGGATAAAGCGTCGGCCTGGATCGATGGACACGATGGCGACGGGCGTCTCGTCGCCCTCGACGATGTCCTCCAGCACGGGCTGATAATAACCTTCGGATCGAAGGAGCGCCTCGGCCGAGGCCATCGCGGCGCGGGCTCGCCGCCGGGCGTCGAACCGATTGGTTGGCGCTTCGTCGACCTCGCCGATGGCCCGCACCAGCTGCGCTCGCAAATCCGCGTCGAGATTTCCCCGGATCTGCGCGCGCGGGTCGGCCGCCGCCTGTCCTGCCGCGAAAGCGGACAACGCGCACACCAGCCCGGCGACGCGAATGGCCGTTGAAATACGAAGGAGGGGAAGCCTCGACGTCAATCGTGAACCCTGGTCGGCGACGTGGCCCGGCGTGGACCGCGAAAGGCGCGTTGCTCACCCTCGAGCAGCGAAAAAGGACCGCGTTGAGGCGATCTCAATAGAACAGGGTCTCGCTTTCCGGCTTGACCGTTTCTTCTGACGAACGCTTCTCGGGCGGCAGGGTGTCGGTCGGCGGCACATCCGTGGGCGCGGTCGTGTCGGCCGCCGGAACGCCCTGATCCAGTGCCGATGGCGCGACAGGCGCTTCCATCGGCGGCGGGGCGGTCTCGGCCTGCTCGTAGGCAGGCTCTTCGCAGCCGGCCAAGGCAAGGCCCGCGCCCAAGGCCGTCAGCAACACCAAACGCTTCATCATCGTGTCTCCCCGAGGTCCGCGTCGAAACGCCTCGTCTATTGGCCTGTTCCATAGCCACTTCAGCCGCCGAGGTCACCTCGGATCGAGCGTCCGGCGGCAACGAATCCTTCGTTTATTGCTGCCAGAACGGCGGGATGGGGAATACACGGGCGATCGCGACGAACGGCTATGCGATGATCGCCCTGGTGCGGTATCGCGAGCTGAAGACCCGCATTGCTCTGGCCGCGTTTATAGCCGCGACAGCTTGGTTCCTGACGCACACGTTATGGCCTGCGGTCTGGTTTGGGGCCGTGATCGCCACCCAGGCGCTCGACTGGCTGGCTTTCCGGGCACTGCGCCAGAGGCCGGATGTCGAGCCCACGGCAGCATACAAGGTTCTCTTGTGCGCCACGGCGGCGATCAATGTGGTCGTCTATTCCGGAATCGCCGGCTACCTGTGGATGGCGGGAGGTGACGCGGGACGGCTGTTCGCCATCATCCAGGTCGCGGGCGGCCTTCTGCACGTCAGTCTGCATATGCACCATGTCCGGCCGTTGCTGTTCTCTGCCGTGATCCCGCACAGCCTCTATTTTCTTGGAATGCCGATCGCCGGCGCGGTCCTTGATCGACAACCCGTCGAGATGCTGATCTCGCTCGGCGGCGCCCTGTACATGATGCATCTGGTCGTTGCCGTCCGGCAAAGCTCCATGACCACCAAGGCGCTGCAGGATGCGAATGAAGAGGCGCGCGCCGAACGTCGAAAGGCGGAGGTGGCTAGCGCTGCGAAGTCAGACTTCCTGGCTGTCGTCAGCCACGAGATCCGCACGCCCATGAACGCGGTCATCTCCGCCGCCAACCTTCTGCGCCGGACCCGGCTGGATCGCGAGCAGCGCGAACATGTGTCGATGCTGCTGGACGCGGGCGACGTTCTGGTCGGCCTGCTGAACGATGTGCTCGACTTCTCCAAGATCGAAGCCGGCAAGATGCAGCTGGAATCTTCGGTCATGGATCTGCGGGAGAAGTTGGGATCGCTGGGCCGCCTGTGGAATCCCAAAGCCGTCGCCAACGGTGTCAGACTCAATATCGAGATCGAGCCGCACGTGCCCGACTGCATCCGCACCGACCCGCTTCGGCTGCAACAGATGTTGTTCAATCTTCTGTCCAACGCGGTGAAGTTCACGGCCGACGGGACCATCACCGTGTCTGTCGACTGGCGCGAAGCAGACAGTCGTTTGATCATTGCCGTCGCCGACACCGGCTGCGGCATCCCGGCCGAACGTCTGACGCATATCTTCAACAGCTTCGAACAGGTCGATGCCGGAACGACGCGCAAGTTCGGCGGCACCGGCCTTGGCCTGGCCATCAGCCGGCGTCTTGCCGAGATCATGGGCGGGCGATTGAACGCCGAGAGCGTCGAGGGTGAGGGATCGACTTTCACCCTGAGTCTCCTCGTGGAGGCAGTGGCCAAGGCGGCTGTGGAGCCGCGCCGCAAGCTGGAGGTTCAGGGCGGTCTGCAGGGCAAGCTGATCCTGGCGGCCGACGATCACGCGGTGAACCGTCGCATTCTGTCGCTGCTGCTGGAGCCGCATGGCTGCACGCTGGTGCTGGTCGAAAACGGAGCCGAGGCGGTTGAGGCTGCGCAGACGCAGCAGTTCGACGCCATTCTGATGGACATGCAGATGCCGGTGATGGACGGTCTGGAGGCCGCAGCCGGCATCCGGGCCGAGGGTCTGAATCGACGCACGCCGCTGATCGCCCTGACCGCCAATGCGATGGATGTGCATCGCGCCGCTTGGGACGCGACGGGCGTGCATGCCTTCCTAACCAAGCCGATCGACCCGGTGCTGCTGGCGGCGACACTTGCCGAAGCCTGCGCCGAGACCGGCGATGATGCGCTTCAGGTCGCGGCTATCGCCTAACGCCAACGCTCGATCGCGTCTGTCATCGACAGGGTCGTTGCCGGTCGGATCGTCTCGGTATCACCGTCGAACCGGGGCGCGGCCGTGGGCTGCATCGGCGTTCCGGCAAAGGTTCCGCGCGCGACGTTATGCGGATGGGCCGCCGCTTCGGCGAAGGTCAGGACAGGTGTGACGCAGGCTTCCGTGCCGGCGAAATGCTCGGCCCAGTCGTCGCGGCTACGGGTCGCGAAGCGGGCCTGGAGCAGCGCCTCTAGGGCCGGCCAGGCGGTCGGCGGATACTGAGGCGCGGTGTCGGAATCGATCTCCAACCCCTGCAGCAGAGCGGCGTAGAACCGGGGTTCGAGTGCTCCAACGGCCACGAAGCGTCCGTCGGCACAGGCATAACAGCGATAGAATGGCGCGCCGCCGTCCAGCAGGTTCGCGCCCCGCATCTCCGACCACAGACCGCTTGCGGACAGAGCGAAGAATAGGCTCGACAGCATGGCGGCGCCATCCGTCATGGCGGCGTCGACGACCCGGCCTTTGCCGGTGGACTTCGCATCGATGACGGCGGCCAGCACGCCGACGACCAGAAGCATGGCGCCGCCGCCATAGTCCCCGACGAGGTTCAGCGGCGGGCGGGGCGGACGGTCCGGTTCGCCCATGGCATGAAGGGCGCCGGTCAAGGCCAGGTAGTTGATGTCATGGCCGACCGTCTGGGCCAGGGGGCCGGTCAGACCCCAGCCTGTGATGCGGCCGAAGACGAGGCGCGGATTGCGGGCCGCGCAGACCTCGGGACCAAGCCCCAGCCGCTCCAGGACGCCAGGCCGAAAGCCCTCGATGACGGCATCCGCGCCTGCGATCAGATCAAGGACATGAGCGCGGTCCGTTTCCGACTTCAGATCGACCGGGACGGCGGCTCGACCTCTGTGCAGGACGTCGCCGCCAACGTCGGCGAACGCACCGGCCCCGTCCGCCCGTGTCAGCCGCACGACCTCGGCGCCCAGGTCGGCCAGGATCATGCCGGCCAGTGTGACAGGGCCAAGACCGTCGAACTCGATGATCCGGACATCCGAGAGAGGTTTCATGTCGGCTTTCGGTCTGTGACGGGCTTTGCGAGCCGTTCGGGCCTTGACCCGAGGGATGTGATGAACCAGAAGGCGCAACCGCGAAACGGCCCAGCCGTTGCGCGCACTGCGATGTGCGTCCTTAGCTCAGTTGGTTAGAGCATCTGACTTTTAATCAGAGGGTCCTCGGTTCGAGCCCGAGAGGACGTACCAT
>JAZKHL010000181.1:0-8588 GCA_040385365.1 Pseudomonadota bacterium
ACTTCCAGGTCGAAGATGATGAACAGGATCGACACGAGATAGAACCGCACGTCGAACTTCATGCGTGCGTCGTCGAAGGCGTTGAACCCGCACTCATAGGCCGAGAGCTTCTCGGAGTCAGGGTTCGATGGCGCCATCGCCCAGGCCGCGACCATGAACAAGATGCCAAGGATGGCCGCGATCCCGAGGAAGATCACGATCGGCAGATATTGCAGAAGGAATGCGTTCATTCGGATAGGTCCGCGCCGCCGGGGAGGGCGGCGGATTCGGCGCTTTCTAGACCCAACCTCGCGACGGTTCAAACCCATGGACCAAATGGATTTTTCTTGAGAATGGTTCGCAGAAATGCCGCCGTTCTGCTGAGTTCGAGCCCGAGTTCATAGGAGGGAGAAATCTGTCCGGTCACGCGCCATCGTCGCTTGACAGGCAACCGACCCCCCGCCTAAACGACGCCCCTCGCCGCGCCGGAAACGACGCGTCGGGAAACGCGGGTGTAGCTCAGTTGGTTAGAGTGCCGGCCTGTCACGCCGGAGGTCGCGGGTTCGAGTCCCGTCACTCGCGCCACTTTCTGTGATTGCAGAAAGTGGCGCGTCCGCCCCCCTCTCCTCGTGATAGATTGCTGGCCCCGACCCGATCGTTCACTGGTCCGAGCCGATGCTTTCCATCTGGACCGCGACCTTCACCGAGGTGCACGGTGTGAGGATGCTGGGGCATTCCGTTTGACACTCTCGACCGATCCGTCCGCGCCGATCTGGTCGCCGCCGGTTCGTCCGGCCGTTCCCCGCAACCTGTGCACCGACTGCGGCGTGTCGCGGATGGAAGATCCGACGCTGTGCGGCAAGGCCTGTCAGTTCATCAAGCCCGACTATCCGGCGATGGAGACCCGCGTCCACGGCCGGGCGCGCGATCCTGGGAAGGGCGACGAGCTGTTCTTCGGGCCGATCCGACGCATGGTGCGAGCCTCGCTGAAGGCCCCGGCCGAAGGCGCACAGTGGACCGGGATCACCACGCGGATCGGCGAGCGACTGCTGGAGACCGGCGCGGTGGACGCGGTCCTGACTATGGCGGCCGATCCGAACGATCGCTGGCGGCCCGTGCCGGTGCTGGTGACCGATCCGACGGCGATGGCCGAGGTCAGGGGCATGCGGATGGGCTATGCGCCGCTTCTGGCCCTGCTGGAACAGGCGCGGGCGCAAGGGTATCGGCGCCTCGCTGTCATCGGCATTCCCTGCCAAGTCTACGCGCTGCGCAGTCTGGAAGCAGAGCTATGGTTCGAGGCGCTGTATGTCGTCGGGACGCCCTGCTCGGACAACACGACGACCGAAAGCTTTCACACGTTTCTGGGTCTGCTGTCGGACGCGCCCGACAGCATCACCTATCTGGAGTTCCGCGCCGACTATTATGTCGAACTGCGCTTCGCCGACGGGCGGGTGAAGACCATCCCCTTCCTGTCGCTGCCGATCTCGCAGCTGGCCCCGGACTTCTTCCCCCTGACCTGCCGGACCTGCGTCGACTACACCAACGCGCTGGCGGACATCACGGTTGGCTATATGGCTGGGCAGGGCGAGCAGTGGCTGATCGTCCGCAACGAACGCGGCGAGGCGTTGCTGGACCTGCTGGGCGACGAGGTTCGGCTGTCTGAGCCGCAGAGCCATGGCAAGCGCAAGGCCGCCGTCGCAGGGTTCATCGCCAATGTGGAGCGGGCGGCGGGCGGCCTGCCGCTGCGGCGAATGCCGGATTGGGTGCGGCCGATCGTCAGTTGGCTGCAACCCCGCACCGGGCCGCGCGGGCTCGAGTTCGCGCGCACCCGGCTGGAAATGAAGGCCGCCGAGACCGTGATCCACCTGCGTCGCGAGGAGCCGCGACGGATGAAATCGATGATCCCGGACCACGTCTGGGCGCTGGTCAAGCCCTACGGCCTGACACCAGGCGACGGGGAGCGGACTGAACCCGAGGTCTAGTGGACGGCCAAGGCCTCTCCCGGGGTGACGAACTCCGGCCGGCCGCTGACCTCGCCATAGGTCATGCATAGGTCCTCGAACACGCGGTTCCACGCGAACTGCTCGACCGTGTGAACGCGGGCGGCTGCGCCGATCGCCTCGACGTCGCGGGCGAACAGAGCTTCGATGGCTTCGGCATAGTCGGCGGGATCTGCGCTTCGAGCCAACTGTCCGACGCTGTCATTGACTGTCTCCGCCACGCCGCCGGCGTTGACGCCGACCACAGGACGGCCGCAGGCCATGGCCTCCAGAACGATCAGGCCGAAGGGCTCCTTGTCATTGGCGTGCACGAAGGCGTCGCAGCTGGCGATGATGCGGGCCACGGCCTTTGGATCGCGCTCGTACGGCAGGGCAATCACCCTGTCTTCGGCGGGCATCCCCTGCCCCGCCCCGACCAGCACCAGATGATAGGGCGCGCCCAGCTTCTGGACGGCCTCGATCAGAACATCGATGTTCTTCTCGCGCGCCGGTCGGCCCGCGAAGCACAGCAGACGGGCGCTGGCGGGCAGGCCCAGCTTCTTCAGCAGACAGTCGCGATCGCGTCGGTCCGGGCGGAAGGTGTCGATCTCCACCCCCAGCGGACGGATCACGATGTCTTTGACGCCAGCCTCTTCCAGGCGTCGTGCGATGAAGCGGCTGGGTGAGACGACGCGGTCGAACTGGCCGAACAGACGGGCCCAGCGTTTTTCGACCGGCTTCTTGGCCCATTCGCCGAAATGGAGCGCGGCGAGACCTGCGGGATCGGAGTGGCAGAAGCCGACGACCGGGCAGCCCGCCCGTTGACCGGCCTCGAGGGCCCCCTGCCCCGGCGTGTAGGGATCGCCAGCCTCGATCAGCGAAGGCTTCATCGAGGCGACCCAGGCGCCCCAGCGCTTCACGGAACTGGGCCAGCGATAGCCGTCGCCGAACGGAAGCTTTGTCGCATGCAGTTGAATGATGCCGTCGCGACCGGCTTGATGCTTGGCGCCTGGCACCACCAACGAGTGGGCGATACCCGGCCGATTCGCTTCCAGCCAGGCCTTCTTGGACAGGAGATAGCGCTTCACTCCGCCAGAACGCGGCGCATAAAGCATCGTCGTATCGACCATGCGGGGACGCGGATCGGAGGTGGACGCCTTCAGCACCCTGAGCGTTTCGGCGACTTCTTCGTCCAGCCCGGGAATGAGCCGCAGCTCGCCCTCCTGAACGTCGAGGTCCGTCATGTTCATGGGGTCTTGCTCCAGGGACTGCGGCGGCTGAACGCGCGCCCGTCTCTTTTGGATGCGTGCGGACGATTTTCGGACCATCCCGCCGCCGTAGACCCGCTCAAGGTCAAGCTCAAGTCCGATCGTGGGGATGCACCCGGCCCGCCACCGCACCGTTGGCCGATCGTCGGCATGAGGCGTGATGCCATGAGAGACCGTCGATATGGGGGGGCGCTGAGGATCGCTTGCCAGGTTTTCGGCCTTGCAATCGCCTCAAATTCGCGAAACTTGAGACAGGTCGCGACGCCCCTGTTAGAAGGCGCCCGACGCCCGTGCGCGTGTCCACTTGGGGTGATTTTCCGAATGCGTAAACTGCTTGCGACCGCGGTGGCGCTTGCCCCTCTGATGGCTGCCGCCGGGGCACAGGCCGAGGTCGTGATCTCGACCGCGCGCACCACGCCGATCATCACCTCGACCGCGACCGGTTCGGCCCGGGACGACATCCGCTTCGCCACCGGCGGGTCGATCGCGGTCAACTCAGGTGCGGCGGTGACCGTTGATTCGAACAACAGCGTCGATCTGGACAGCGGCTCCAGCATCACGATGGCCAATGCAGCCGACGGCGCCACCGCGATCCTGGTCGGCCCGACGGCCACCGTTGGCAACATCACCGTCGGCGGCACGATTGCCGTCACCGATAGCATCACCACCTATCCCGATACCGACAACGACGGCGACCTGGACGGGCCGCTGGCGACTGGCGCTGATCGGTTCGGCCTCCGGCTGGCGGGCGGCACGGCTCTGACCGGCAATATTCTGATCGAAAGCGCCGGCTCCATCACGGTGGAAAGCGCGAACGCAAGGGCGGTGTCGATCGAACGCGCCTTGACCGGCAATGTCACCAGCTTCGGCACACTGCGGGCTGTGGGCGACAACGCCGTCGCCTACGCGCAGAGCGGGAACGTGTCTGGCGCGGTGAACCTGGGCGGGCCGGTGACGGCTCAAGGCCTGAACGCCAGCGCGGTCAATATCCAGGGCGACGTCGGCGGACGTCTGACGCTACAGGGCTCAATCGCCTCGACAGGTTATCGCTATACGACCCGGCCCGGTACCTCGATCGTTCTGGAATCCGATGACCTGTACCAGGGCGCGTCTGCCGTGGTTGTGGGTGGCAATGTCGGCGGCGGCCTGGTTTTGGACACTCGCCCCGCCGACACCAGCACGACCGTGACCGACGAAGATGGCGACGGCATCGAGGACCTGACCGAGGGCAACTCGGAAATCAACGCCTATGGTGAGGGGCCGGCGCTGACGGTGGGTTCCTCGACGCGCGGCATCACCCTCGGCGTCGCCGGGACGGGAACGAACGCGTACGGGCTTATCAACCGCGGCACCATCGGCGCCGACGGAGTGTACGATGGAGTGAACGCCACGGCGGTTCGGCTCGGCGTCGCGGGGGGACAGACCGTCGCGATCTCCGGCGGCGTTCGAAACGAGGGTTCGATCACCGCCATCGGGCGGAACGGCGGTGGAACGGCAGTGTCGATCGGCGCCGGTGTGACCACGCCCCGGTTCGACAACACCGGCACGATTACCGCTGCGGCGACCAGCACGAACGCGGCCTCGGCGATCACCGCAATCAATATCGCGGCCGGCGCGAACCTGCCGGCGCTCTTCAACAATAACTCCATTCTGGCGAGCGCGGCCGGAGCCGTGACGAATACGACCGCGATCCGCGATCTGTCGGGCGCGCTGACATCGATCCAGAACGCCGGTGCCATTCAGGCTCTTCTGACCCCCGACTCGACGACAGGCCTGATCGTCGCCGGAGGAACGACCGTGGCCGTGGACGTGTCCGCCAACACCACGGGCGTGACCTTCC
Source organism: Pseudomonadota bacterium (assembly GCA_040385365.1). GTDB lineage: Bacteria > Pseudomonadota > Alphaproteobacteria > Caulobacterales > Caulobacteraceae > Brevundimonas. The sequence continues at coordinate 5,067 of JAZKHL010000181.1, forward strand.
GGCAGTACGGCGAGACCGGAACGGTGACCGCGACCAATCCGGATAGCGACGGCGACGGCGTGACGGACGTCGATGAACCCATCACCTCGGGTGACATCCGTTTCGGCTCGGGTGCGGACAGGCTGAACCTGGAAAACGGGATCATCGCCGGGGCCGTGTCGTTCGGCGCGGGCGCGGATCAGCTCAACATCACCGGCGGCGGCCTGTTGCGGGGCGCGATTACCGACAGCGACGGGCAGCTGGCGGTCAATATCGCCAACGGCACCCTGGATGCGCGTCAGCTCAGCGTCACCACCATCAGCAGCCTGAACATCGGCGCTGCCGGCGACTTGATCGTCACCCTGGACCCCATCACGGGAACCAACTCGGGTTTTCGGGTCAACGGCGCAGCGACCATCGCCACGGGTGCCGGGCTGGGTGTCCGCTTCAACTCGATCATCACCGCGCCGCAACGCTTCACGATCATCGATGCGAACAGCCTGACGATCGGCGCGGTGGACCAGACGGCGACCCAAACGAACTCGCCCTATCTGTTCGTCGTCGCCGCCGGAGCGGATGTGGCCGCCGGCGATGTCTACATCGACGTGCGACGTCGCACCGCTGCCGAGGCACAGCTGAACCTGGTCGAGACCCAGGCCTTCGACGCCGTCTATGCGTCTCTGGCGTCGAGCACAGTGTTGCGTGACGCCTTCATCGGCCAGACCGGCCGCGACGGTTTCATCAATCTGTATGAACAGATGCTGCCCGACCACTCGGGCGGCCCCCTGCTGTCGCTGGCGTCGGGCGTCGATGCCGTGACCCGCGCCCTGACGGGACGGAACGCGACAGTCGCGCCGGGCGAAACCAGCGCCTGGCTCCAGGAAATCAATTTCTACGCCGACAAGGACAAGACCGACAGCTACGGCTTCCGCTCCGAAGGTTTCGGCGTCGCCGGCGGCGTCGAGCGGGGAACCAGCCTGGGCGCGCTTGGCCTGTCGATCGCCTTCACCTCCTCCGACATCGAGGACCCCGAGGCCGAGGCTGAGGAAATCCTGTCGGCCAATCTGGTCGAACTGGGCCTGTACTGGCGGGCGCAGGGACAGGCGTGGACGACGTGGGCGCGGGCGGCCGGCGGTTACGCCACCTTCGATTCGACCCGGCAGCTGGTCACCCCGAGCATCAACCTGATCAACCAGTCGACCTGGAACGGCTTCACCTTGGCTCTGGCCGGGGGTGCTTCTTACGAGCGGAACTTCGGTCGTTTGAACATCCGGCCGGAAATCTATGGCGAGTATTTCTCGCTCAGCGAAGACAGCCACGTCGAAGAGGGCTCGACGCCGGGCTTCAACCTGGAAATCGACGAACGCGACGGCCACATGCTGGCGGGTGTCGCGGCCGTGAACATCGGCTACGGCTTCGGCGAGAACGGCTGGATCCGGCCGGAACTGCGGCTGGGCTGGCGTCAGAACATCTCGGTCGATGTGGGCGACACCATCGCGCGTTTCGCGACCGGCGGATCCTCCTTCACCCTGTCACCCGACACTATCGAAGGCGGCGGACCGATCGCCGGGATCAATCTGAGCGTCGGCAACGACCTGGGTCGCCTCTCCGTCACGGCTGACGCCGAAATGATCGAGGACTACGTTCGCTACACCCTGCTGCTGCGTGCGAGCTTCCGGTTCTAGTCCGCCGGTCGACCCAGCCTTCTAACAACCGGAAGTTTCTTCTAGTCTGCGGTACTCGCGGACGGGAAAGGCGCGCTTTCGATGGTGGAGGCCACACGATCGGCATCGTCGCGTCCTGATGTGGGGCTGGAAACTCGGCTGCGGGAAGCGGTCGCGCTAGGCCGCATGCATCTAGGCCGGCGATCGTCTGCGGAAGACTTCCGTGTCATCGATCAGTGCGCACGCGATTATCAGGACGCGGCCCAGAGGTATTTCGGTCGTCCCCTGACGGCGCTGCGCTGTTTCGAGATCGGCTATGGCTCCAAGCCGATGCTGATGACCTGGCTGCACAGTCAGGGCGTCAGCATTAGCGGAATCGATCTGGATGCGCCCATGATCGGGCTCGATCCATCGCAGATTGCGACGACGTGGCGGCGCAACGGCTTGGAGCGGGCCGCAAAATCCATCGCTCGCGAGTTACTGGTCGGAAACCGGGAGTGGCGGACTCTGGCGGAGGCGTTCGAGCGACAGCATCCGGGACGCGACCTGATCATCCCGCTTGATCAGATGCTGGTCGGAGATGCAGCGGGATCGAATACGTGGTCGGGCCTCGGACCGATCGACCTGATCTACTCCAACGATGTGTTCGAGCACATTCCGCTCGATCGCATGCCAAGCGTTCTCGCCAACATGGTCAGCGCGCTTGCCCCGGATGGCGTGGCGATCATTTCCCCTCACCTGTTCACCGGCATCGCGGGCGGGCACGACGTCGACTGGTATCCGCACACGTTGGACCAGGATCGGAGGCGACGCTCGGAGGCGTGGGAGCATCTTCGGCGAGATCGGTTTCCGGCGAACACCTATCTGAATCGCGCTCGCGAGCGGGACTATCGTCGCCTTTTCGAGGTTGATTTCGACATCATCGACGCCCACCGCTCAGGCCCGGAACTGGGCGCTCGTTTCCTGACACCCGAGATCGAACGCGAGTTGAATGCGTTCAGCCGCGAGGAGCTGCTGACCAATCAGAAGACCTTCGTGCTGCGGCCGAAACGGCGGCGGGTTTGAAGGCGTGGTAGGCGGCGACGGGTTCGAACCGCCGACCCTCTCGGTGTAAACGAGATGCTCTGACCAGCTGAGCTAGCCGCCCATACCACAGTGGGGTATTTGGCTGAGGATTGCGTCGGCGTCCAGAAAGAACCCCTCCGTCACGGCCCGAAGAGGGCCGCGCCTTGAGGATCGGCTCGTATACGAGCCGACCGCAAGCCCCGTTCGCTACGCGAACAGGGAGGAGACGGTCGGTATTAGTGGCTGACGACGGTGGCGCCGTCGACCGGCGGAACGGTCGCGGGGGCCGGGTTGAGGGGTTCCGCGACCTCGTCCCATTCGACGGCGGTCAGGGAGCCGGTCAGGGCCCATTTCAGGGCCTCGTCCGCCGTCGAGATCGGGACGATCTCCAGCGCGCCCTTCACGTTGTCGGGCACGTCGGCGAGGTCCTTCTCGTTCTCCTGCGGGATCAGCACGGTCTTCACGCCGGAACGTAGCGCCGCCAGCAGCTTTTCCTTCAGGCCGCCGATGGCGGTGACCCGGCCGCGCAGGGTGATCTCGCCGGTCATGGCGATGTCTTTCCTGATCGGAACGCCGGTCAGGACCGAAACCATGGCCACGGTCATGGCCACGCCGGCGGACGGGCCGTCTTTGGGCGTGGCGCCGTCCGGCACGTGGACGTGAATGTCGGTCTTCTCGAACACCGGCGGTTTGACGCCGAAGCTGAGCGACCGGGCCCTAACATAAGAGGCGGCGGCCGAGATGGATTCCTTCATCACGTCCTTCAGGTTGCCGGTCACGGTCATGCGACCCCGGCCCGGCATCTTGATCGCCT
>JAZKHL010000182.1:0-7712 GCA_040385365.1 Pseudomonadota bacterium
GCTTCTACTACTGGTTCGAGAAGATGTTCGGCGTGAAGTACAACGAGTTCCTGGGGTGCATGCACTTCTGGATCATGTTCATCGGCGTCAACATCGTCTTCTTCCCGCAGCACTTCCTAGGTCTGCAGGGCATGCCGCGCCGCTACATCGACTATCCGGACGCGTTCGCCTTCTGGAACCTGGTGTCGTCGTACGGTTATGCGATCACGGCCGTAGGCGTGCTGGTCTTCCTGGTCATGCTGGCCGAGGCCGCCATCCGTCGTCGCAAGGGCGTCGACAATCCGTGGGGCGAAGGCGCGACGACGCTGGAATGGACCCTGTCCTCTCCCCCGCCGCACCACCAGTTCAACGAACTGCCGGTGGTCAAGGCCGACAGCCACTAACGCCTACTCCGTCATCCTCGTCCCGGATCAAGTCCGGGATGACAAGGGCGGCGGGACGAAACGAAAGATCAATGGCCCCGGGCGTTCACGCGTCCGGGGCTCCGCCTTTGCGGCGGACAAATGGATCCTCGGCACAAGGCCGAGGATGACGATGTGAAATGGCAATGACGGACACCCAGACGGCCCCCGCCCTGTCCACCACCCAGCCGGAAGACTTCTTCCAGCTGCTGAAGCCGCGCGTGATGTCGCTGGTGATCTTCACCGCCGCCACGGGTCTGGTGGTCGCGCCCGGATCGATCAACCCGTTCGTGGCCGCCATCGCCATCCTGTGCATCGCGGTCGGCGCCGGCGCGGCGGGCGCACTGAACATGGCGCTGGAGGGCGAGACCGACGCTCTGATGCGTCGCACACGCGGTCGGCCGGTGGCCGCCGGGCGGTTGAAGTCCAACGACGCCATGATCTTCGGCGTCGTGCTGTCGGTGTTTTCGGTCATGCTGCTGGGCATGAACACCAACTGGTTCGCGGCAGGGCTGCTGCTGCTGACCATCGTCTATTACGCCGTCTTCTACACGATGATGCTGAAGCGCCGGACGCCGCAGAATATCGTCATCGGCGGGGCGGCGGGGGCCTTTCCGCCGGTCATCGGCTGGGCCGCCGCGACCGGCGATGCGCCGTGGCAGGCGTGGCTGTTGTTCCTGATCATCTTCCTGTGGACGCCGCCGCACAGCTGGGCGCTGGCGCTGTATTCCACCGGCGACTACGCCAAGGCGGGCATCCCGATGATGCCGGTGGCCAAGGGGGCCAAGTCCACGCGGCTGCAGATCCTGCTCTATAGCCTGGTGCTCGTTCCCACCGCCATCGCGCCGGGCTTCACCGGCATGGGCGGGCCTGTCTATCTGGCGGTGTCGATCGGCGGGGGGCTGATGTTCCTGGCGCTGGCGTTCCGCGTCTGGCGCTCGCGGGCTGGCGATCAGCCGGACAAGGCCGAGGCCGTGGGGCGAGAGGCCGCATTGTATGATGTGCGCGCGGAAGCCAAACCGGCGCGCAATCTTTTCGCCTTCTCGATCCTTTACCTGATGGCCCTGTTCGCGGCCCTGCTGGTCGAGAGCTTGGCGACAACTGGACTGTCCTGATGCCCGTTTATCTGACCCCCGAGCAACTTGCCGCCCGCAACAAGCGCAGCCTGTGGATCGCGCTGGGGCTGGCGGCCTTCATCGTGCTGATCTTCTCGACGACCTTCCTGCGCATGCAGCAGAACCTGTCGGACCGCACGGCCCAGCAGCGGGCTCTGGCGACGACCCAGGCCCCCGCGTCGACGGCCACGCCGATGGCGGAAGCGTCGAACTGATGGCCACGCCGCGCTCCGCCAAGCTGGTCGCCGGCATCTGCGCCGGGGTGGTTCTGACCATGACCGGGGCGGCATTCGCGGCCGTGCCGCTCTACAAGATGTTCTGCCAGGTCACCGGCTTCGACGGTACGGTGCGCAAGGCCGAGGCGGCGCCGACCACGACGCTGGACCGGACCATCTCCATTCGCTTCGACACCAATGTGCGCGGCCTGCCGATGACCTTCCGGGCCGAACAGGTCAGCCAGAGGGTCAGGATCGGCGAAACGGGCATCGCCTATTTCGATGTCACGAACACCTCCGACCAGCCGATCCTGGCGCGCGCCGGCTACAACGTCGTGCCCGAGCAGACCGGACCCTATTTCCAGAAGCTGCAGTGCTTCTGCTTCGACGATCAGACCATCGCCGCCGGCGAGACCAAGAAGTTCCCAGTGCAATATTTCGTCGCCCCGGAGATGGCGACCGACGCCGAGGTCGACGGCGTCAACGAGATAACGCTGAGCTACACCTTCTATCCGGTAAACGAGCCGAGTTGATTCGCGTCATGCTTGCGTGACATCGGGGCCTGTGATGTATTTCAGATGCCGGATAGCCCGGCTGGAGGAATGCCGATGAGGGCCGTACGAATTCTATCGCCGCTGCTTTTGGCTTCAAGCGTGATACTCACCGCCGCGCCTGCGGCCGCCCCATCGAGCGCGGGTGTCGCGTCGCCCGAGTTCGAGCAGTGCTTGTATGAAAAGGGCTGCGTGACCAATGGAAGCGGAGCGTGGCTTTGCCCTCAGCAGGGCGACTATGACGATTGTCTGCTGAGCACCGGCGGCTGACCGATACCTCTTCTTCTTTCTGATCTTAGGCCTGGCGTTCGGACGTCTACTACTCTCTGGAGTTGTTCGGAGGCCAGGCTGTCTACGCCTCTCTCGGCACTGGCGTGATCGTATGGGTGGCGCTATAGCCACCCAAACGACGCTTGCATGTTTAGAGATACAGATGGCCGACTCCCACGCCGCTCCACACCACGACTATCACCTCGTCGATCCCAGCCCTTATCCGCTGGTCTCGTCCATCGCCGTGACGATCATGATGGTCGGCGCCGTGACCTGGATGAAGGGTCTGTTCGGCCTGCCGGAAGGCACGTCGTGGCTGTTCTTCGCCGGGCTGGCGGGCGTGCTCTATTCGATGGGCGGCTGGTGGTACGAGGTCATCCGCGAAAGCCACAAGGGCGATCACACGCCCGTCGTGTCGATCGGCCTGCGCTACGGCATGGTGCTTTTCATCGCGTCGGAGATCATGTTCTTCGCGGCCTTCTTCTGGATGTTCTTCGAGATGGCCGTGTTCAACGAGGCGCGCGCCCACATCCCCGAAATCTCCGGCTGGGCCGATACGGCCAATGCCTGGTCGACCTGGCCGCCCAAGGGCGTCGAGGTGCTGGACCCCTGGCAACTGCCGCTGCTGAACACCGTCATTTTGCTGCTCAGCGGCACGACGGTGACCTGGGCTCACCATGCGCTGCAGGTCGGCGATCGCGCGGGCGCCCGGATGGGCCTGATCGTCACAGTGGCCCTGGGCGTCCTGTTCACGGCCGTTCAGGCCTATGAGTACAACCACATTCTCCACGAGAATCTGTTCTTCAACGAGGAAGCGGCGAACTCGGGCCTGTATGGTTCGATCTTCTTCATGGCCACGGGCTTCCACGGCTTCCACGTCCTGATCGGCACCATCTTTTTGGCGGTCTGCCTGCTGCGTCTGCTGAAGGGCGACTTCACCCCGCAGAAGCATTTCGGGTTCGAGGCCGCCGCCTGGTACTGGCACTTCGTCGATGTCGTCTGGCTGTTCCTGTTCGCCTTCGTCTATGTGACGTTCGGCTAAGGCCGCGATTGATCGAACAGCCTCTCAAAGCTGAAACGCCCACCCCGGCGCGGATCGATGCGATCCGCGCCGGTCTCGTTTGCCGGTGCCCGAACTGTGCGCGGGGTCGGTTGTTCGAAGGGTTTCTGAAGGTCGTCGATCGATGCGCCGTCTGCGGGTTCGACTTCACCCGACTGAACACCGGCGACGGCGCGGCCATCTTCATCATGCAGATCGCGGGCGGGCTGGTGGTGTTCAGCGCCCTGTTCGTCCAGATCGCCTATGCCCCGCCGATCTGGGCCATGCTGATCGTCGCCCTGCCGCTGGTCGTGGGGCTGTCGCTGGGACTGATGCGGCCGGGCAAGGGGGTGATGATCGCCTTGCAGATGCGCAACCGGGCAGGGCAGGCGTCCCGCGATGATTGAGCCCGGTCGCCCACGCTTCCCGTTCCTTCTGACGCTGTTCATCACCGCTTGTGTCGTCGTGCTTTGCGGGCTGGGGACGTGGCAGGTGCAGCGGATGGCGTGGAAGGAGGGTCTGATCGATCAGGCCGATGCGGCGGCCGCCCTGCCGCCAGCGCCGCTCGCCGAGGTGCTGACCGCCGCCGATCCGGAGTTCCGCAAGGCGCTGGTCGTGTGCCGCGGCCTGCCGACCGCGCCCTACGTCGAGTTGCAGTCGATCCATGACGGAGAGCCGGGCAGCCGGCTGATTTCCGCTTGCACGCCAGAGGGACTGGAGCGGAGTTTTCTGGTCGATCGCGGCTTCCTGGCGGACACCATCTCGGCGCGACCGCGCGTGCTCGCCTCGACCCTGCCGCTGTCCCTGCTGGTCGAGCTGAGGCGGACGCCGGCGCCGAACGGCATGGCCCCTGCGCCCTCGGCCGAGGGCCGGTTTTTCACGCGCGACGCGGCCGGGATGGCCAGGGCGCTGGGCGCGGGCGAACCCTCCGAGTTCACCCTGTTCGCCCTGACATCGCCCAACCCCGAGTTGGGGGCGCTGGTCGCCTCGGCCCCGCCGGCGGCCTTCTCCAACAACCATCTCGGCTATGCGATCACCTGGTATGGACTCGCGCTGGCCCTGGTCGGTTTCTATGGGACCGTGCTCATCCGCCGATATCGAAAGCCCATTCCCTGACCGCTTCCCTGCACACACTGTCCAACGGCGTCCGTGTCGTCTGCGATCCCATGCCCGGCCTGCGGACCCTGGCCCTGACCGTGGCGGTGAAGGGCGGCGCGAGGTGGGAAACCGAGAGCCGGTCGGGGTGGTCGCATCTTCTCGAACATCTGGTGTTCAAGGGCGCCGGCGACATGGCCGCGCGCGACATCGTCGAGCGGATCGAGGCCGAGGGCGGGTCGATCAACGCCGCGACCGGATATGAGCGGACCAGCTATGAGATCCGCGCGCTGGACGGGTCGCTGGGCCTGGCCATGCAGATCGTGTCGGACCTGGTGTTCCGTCCCACGCTCGATCCCGCCGAGATCGAACGCGAAAAGGACGTCGTGGCCCAGGAGATCGCCGAGGCCTTCGACACCCCAGACGACCATGTGTTCGAGATGGCCCAGACCATGGCCTTCGCCGGCCAACCCCTCGGGCGGCCGATCCTGGGGTCCGTCGCCAGTCTGAAGCCCGTGGATCGCACGACGATCGGCGACTGGCGCGCGCGGCTGTATTCGCCCGACCGGATGGTGGTGGCGGTGTCCGGCGCGGTGGACGAGACCGAGCTGCTGGCCCTGGCCGAGCGGTGGTTCGGCGATGCCGTCGTCCAGCCGGCCGATGCGCCGGAACCGGCCGCCTTCGTCGGCGGGACGGCGGCCCTGACGCGCAAGATCGAACAGGCCAATCTGGTCTTCCAACTGCCTTCTCTGGCGTCGAGCGATCCGGGAATCCCGGCGCTGCGGCTGTTCACCGAAATCCTGGGCGGGGGGATGGCGTCGCGGCTGTTCCAGAGCGCTCGCGAGCAACGGGGGCTGGCCTATGCCATCGACAGCTATCAGGAGGCTTATGACGATGGCGGGGTGCTGGGCATCTACGCCGGGGCGGCGGCGGATCGGGCGGTCGAACTGGCCCAGGTCTGCGCCGACGAGATGCGCGACCTGACGGAGAAGGGGCCGAGCGAGGCCGAGCTGTCGCGCGCCAAGGCGGTGCTGAAGGGCGGCCTGTGGATGTCGGACGAGAGCCCGGCGAGCCGTGCGGGGCGCAACGCCGCCCAGACTCTGATGTTCGGCGCGCCCGTGCCGTCCGACGACACGGTGAAGCGGCTGGAAGCGCCGACGATCGACGATCTGCGCTCGGTGGGCGCGAGGGTGCTGGCGCCGGGGTTGGCGGCCACGGCGGTGCTGGGGCCGAAGGCGGCGGCGGCGGCGGGTCGGGCGTTCCGGGAGCGTGTGGCGGGCTAGCTTCCCTCTCCCGGCGGGAGAGGGCTTGAGGCTCGCAGAGCGCAGCGATGCGCCAGCCGAAAGGGTGAGGGGTAATCCTCACCGGTCAGCACCCGACCCTCACCCTTTCGCGCAAGTCCGATCGCTGACGCTCTCGGGCGCTCAAGCCCTCTCCCACTGGGAGAGGGAGTGGGTTACGCTCCCCCCATGGCCCTGCTCGACTGGATGACGGACGCGACCGGTCCCGTGGTCGAAGGGAAGGGCGTCCTGCTGCGTCCGCCCCGCACCGGAGACTACGCCGCCTGGTCCGACCTGAGGGCGCGGTCGCAGAATTATCTCCAGCCCTGGGAGCCGGCCTGGCCGGACAACGATCTCAGCCGGGCGGCCTATCGGCGGCGGCTGACGGGCTATGCGCGGGAGATGGAACTTGGCAACGCCTGGCCGTTCTTCGTCTTCGATCCGACGGGGCGGACGCTCTATGGGGCCATCACCCTGTCCAACGTGCGGCGCGGCGTGGCCGAGACGGGGACGCTGGGATACTGGATCGGCGAACCCTATGCCGGGCGGGGTCTGGCGACGGCGGCGGTCAGGGCGATGGCGGGCTTCGCGTTTCGCTCGGTGCGCCTGCATCGGCTGGAGGCGGCTTGTCTGCCGACCAATGTCGCGTCGCGTCGGGTGCTGGAAAAGGCGGGCTTTCGCAAGGAGGGCGAGGCGCGGGCTTATCTCAAAATTAACGGCGCATGGGCAGACCATATTCTGTTCGGTTTCGTGTCAGACGAACTCGTCGATTAAGGACGCTTCCACCCGTGCATTCGCGCTCCCGAACCATGACCTGGGATGCGACGACCGCGATCGAGGCGCTGGCCGCCGCCGATTCCGCCCTGTGGATCTGGACGCCGGGCGAGGATCAGATCCGTTTCACCGGCGCGACGCGGTCTCTCGGGCTCGGGCCTTTGGCGCCGGAGTGTTCGGGCGCGGCTTTCATCGCCCTGGCCCTGCCGCAGGATCGGGCGCTGGCCGAACGCATCCTGAAGCCCGCCGCCGAGGGGACCGAGGTCGCGGTGCGCCTGAGAATGCGCGGGGCCGAGACCTGCCTGTGGCGCGGCGTCTGGCTGGAGGATGGTCTGCGCGCCGCCGGGATGGTGGCGCTGGAAACCAAGATCGCCGGGTCTGACAAGGACGTGCTGACCGGGCTGTTGGACAGGAAGAGCTTCCTCGGCCGAGCGGCAGAGACCCTGACCGCGCCAGGCGAATACGACATGGTGGTGGCCGATATCGATCGGCTGCGTCGCTTGAACGAGGCCCTGGGCCACGAGCGGACCGACATGGTGATCTCGGCGCTGGGATCACGGATGGCGGCGGCGTTCTCGCATGACGCCTCGCCCGCGCGGATCGGCGAGGACGAGTTCGCGGTGCTGGTTCCGCGCGGCATCGGCAACGCCTGCGACCGGCTGCGTGACGCGCTGGAACAGCCGCTGCGGGTCGCCGGGTTCGACATCTATCCCACCGTCTCGATCGGCTCGGTGACGTTCGAGGGCGGCCCGGACGCGCCGGATGCGTCGGAGCTGCTGCGCCGGGTCGAGCTTGCCGTCGGCGCCGCCAAGAAGGCCGGACGCGGCGGCGCGGCGGCCTATGGGCGGGGAATGGAGAGCGATTCCCTCAGCCGGCTGGCGCTGGAGGCGGATCTGCGGAACGCCTTCGTGCGCGGTGAGATCGAGCCCTTCTTCCAGCCGATCGTGAACCTGAACACCGGGGCGGTGGCCG
>JAZKHL010000183.1:0-11696 GCA_040385365.1 Pseudomonadota bacterium
TGTTCTACGGCGGCATGGTCAGGAAGAAGAACATCATCGCCACCATCGCCTCGTCCACGGCGGCGCTGATGGTGGTGACCATCCTGTGGTTCATCGCCGGATACAGCCTGTCGTTCGGCACGTCGGGCGAGACGACCAACGGCTTCATCGGGGGGCTCCAGGCCGTCTTCCTCGACGGCGTGCGGATCAACACGGCCCACAGCCTGGCCCCCGGCCTGCCGGAATACCTCTGGATCGCCTACCAGCTGACCTTCGCCATCATCACCCCGGCCCTGATCGCGGGCGCCTTCGCCGAGCGGATGAAATTCTCGGCGTCTCTGCTGTTCTTCGGCATGTGGCACCTGATCGTCTACGCCCCGATCTGCCATCAGGTCTGGGGCGGCGGCTATCTCGGCTCCTGGGGCGTGCTCGACTTCGCGGGCGGGGCGGTCGTCCACGTCAACGCAGGCGTCGCCGGCCTGGTCTGCGCCCTCGTCCTCGGCCCCCGCCACGGCTTCGGGCGGGACAACATGGCGCCCGCCAACCTCGCCTATACCGCCATCGGCACGGGCCTGCTGTTCGTCGGCTGGCTGGGCTTCAATGCCGGCAGCGCCTGGGCCGCGGACGGCATCGCCGCCGTCGCCGCGCTGAACACCATCATCGCCCCGGCCGCCGCCGCCCTCGGCTGGATGGTCATCGAATGGATCGAGAAGAAACGCCCGACCCTGCTGGGCCTCCTCTCCGGGATCGTCGGAGGACTGGTCGCCATCACACCGGCGGCCGGCTTCGTCGATCCGAAGGGGGCATTCCTGATCGGCCTGATCGGCGGCCCGGCCTGTTACGCGGGCGCGGTCTGGCTGAAGCATGCGCTGAAATACGACGACAGCCTGGACGCGTTCGGCATTCACGGCGTGGGCGGCATCGTCGGCGCCATCCTGACCGGCGTCTTCGCCACGACCACGATCAACGCCGTCGCCGATGGCGCGGACGTGGTGAAACAGATTGTCGGCCTCGCCGCCGTCATCGCCTGGAGCGCGGTCGGCACCTTTGCCGTGCTGATGATCTGCAAATTCACCACCGGCCTGCGCGTGCCCAAGGACGGCGAGGTCGAGGGCCTCGACTACTCCCAGCACGGCGAGAGCATTCACTAGACTCTGCCGCTCTCCCCTTGCGGGAGAGGGCTTGAGGCCCGCAGAGCGATAGCGATGCGCCTTGGCCGAAAGGGTGAGGGGTCACGCCGACGGCTGAAGTTCGCGCTGGAATGCTCACTCCCAACGGCCGGTGTCACCCCTCACCCGACCGCGCCAGGACGACGGCTATCGCCGCCGTGCGCCGGCTGTCTCTCCCTCAAGGGGAGAGGGGCTGCAACCTCAATCCACCGCCTTCAGATTGTCGTCGGAGTTCCGGTCGATCCACTTGTTGTACGGATCCACCCCGGCCCACGTCGGCTTGGTCGCCGTCGTGAACCGGAACGTCTGGACGCCCGACCGCAGCGGCCGCCGCTCGAACATCAGCACTGATTTCGCGTCGAACGCCCGCTTGCCTGGCTCGGCGCTGAACAACCCGATGTCGAAGGTCTCGTTCAGCGGGGCCTCGGTCTCGACGCCCTGTCCGTCGGCGTAGAGTTTCCTCGCCTCCACCGTCAGCGTGACATCCCAGCGTCCGTCCGCCCGTCGCGTCGCGGTCGTCCCGGTCGTCTTGACGTCATACAGGGTGATCCGTTCGAACAGGTCGGTGATCAGCGCCTGCTTGTCCGCCGGGGCCACAGCGCGCAGCGCCGCCACCAGATCCAGCGACCGCGGATAGGGCGCCGACTTGAACGCGAACCGGTCGATCAGGGATCGCAACGCCGCATTGACCCGGTCCTCCCCGATCTGGTCGGCCAGCAGATACATGACCGACCCACCCTTACGGTAATGGATATAGCCCTGGTTCTCGACCCGATAGAGCGGCAGCTCTTCCAGCCGTTCGGACCCGCGCGCCCTCAGATAGTTGTCCAGTTCGTACTTCAGGAACCGCCTGATGCTGTCCGGCCCATAGGTCTTCTGCATCACCATCAGCGCCGAATATTGCGCCAGGGTCTCCGACAGGCTGGTGGCCCCCTGCACATCGGCCCCGACGATCTGGTGCGCCCACCACTGGTGACCCAGCTCGTGGGCGGTGATGTAGGTGACGTAGTCGATCTTCTCAGGGTTCCGGAAATCGGCGATGAATCCCAGATTCTCCGAATACGGAATGGTGTTGGCGAAGGCCTGTGCGAAGTCGGCATAGGCCGGGAACTCGATCACCCGGACCTGCCGGAACTGATAGGGCCCGAACGCCGTCTGGAAGTAATCCAGCCCCGCCTTCAGCGACGCCAGGATGCGCGGCACGTTCCGCTCGTGGCCTCGCTGGTAATAGACGGACAGCGCCACCCCATCGTCGTCCTCGGTCGCGACCTCGTATCGCGCCGACTGCACCGACAGGAAGTTCAGGATCGGCGCCTCGGTGACGAACCGCGCGGTTCGTCGTCCATTGGCCGTCGTGTCCGACACCTTGTAGCCCGGCGCGATCGGCGTCTGGTCCGCCACCGTATGGACGGTGATGTCGGCGTTAATCCAGTCAGCGCCGATATAGTTTCGCGCCTGCGCGCCTACATCCTCCAGCCTGGCCATCCGCAGCTCGGCGGGCAGGCCGTGTTTCCGGCGCTGGGTGCGGTCGCTCAACAACCCGTCACGGCTCATGCCGATCATCGGCGCGAACTCGGAGTTGTTGACGAAGGTGCCGTTGTCGACGATCCGCGTGGTGTTGCCCCGGTTCTTGAAGCCGTGCTGGGCCAGGACGCTTTCGAACGTCACCGTCCGCCGCTCGCCGACCGCCAGGGGCTGGGCGAAGCGATAGATGCGATAGTCGAACTCGGGCCATTCGCGCACCATCGCCGCGCCCTCGACGTTCAGCCGGACCATGTCCAGATCGTCGATCCAGCGCAGATGCATTTCGCTCAGCGGCGCGCCCGTGCGGTTCTCCACCACCATCGTGCCACGCGTCGTCAGGCGCGGCGCATGGGGATCCAGATCCAGGTCATAGACCACCGTCACCACCGACGGCTGCGGCGTCGTCTCGAACCGCAGCAGGGTCTTCTCGTATTCGGCCGACTTGGCCTCGTCCTGATCCGACGTCCGGTACTCGTTCCAGATGTTGGTGTTGACGAAGATGAAGCTTCCCAGCCCGACGAAGGCCACCACGGCCACGGCCATGACCACGCCCGCCGGCCCCATCAGCCGACGCGGCAGACGCCGCAGTCGAGGCATCAGCCGCGTCTCTGTCCCGCGCCGCCACAGGGCATAGACCAGCACCATCAGGATGACGGCGGCGGCGCTCCAATAGGCCGCGACCCAGCTGGACCAGGTTCCGAAATCGCCGGTGCCGTTCATGTCCGACAGCGGCACGTTCGGCGTATTGCCGTAGCGATAGAGCACATGCTCGAACCCCAGGTTCGACAGCACGATCGTCGAGATCAGATAGACCACCATGATGGCCCAGCCGACGAACTTGTTGGGCGACAGGGCCTGGATGAAGATGGCCAGCACGGCCAGCAGCGCATAGCTGATCGCCTCGGGCAGCAGATACCAGATCAGGTATTTGTCGAGCTCGAACGCGACCCCGCCCTTGTAGGTCTGCACCGCGATCCCGGCCAGGATCGCCGCCACCAGCAGGGTCGTCAGCACCAGAGCCAGGGCCAGAGTCTTGGGAATAAGGAACGACCAGTCCGGCGTCGCGGTCGCATCGATGATCTCATGCGTGCGCCGCTCGCGGTCACGCCAGACCAGCTCGCCGGCGTAGTAGATGGCCACGATGATGGCGATGATGCCGAACGCGCCGATCAGCGTCCCGATCACGACACGCGTCACCAGGAACGTCGGCGCGCCATAGGTCTCGCCCGCGAACAGCAGGCTGCCGACGGCGTTGAAGACGCCCAGCACGATCAGCACCAGGAAGGCCGGGCTCTTGAAGATCAGGGCCATCTCGAAGCCGGTGCGACGACGCAACTGGGCCCATCCGGCGGCGAAACCGTAGCTCGGCGCGGGCAGGGGTCCGCTCGCCGCGGCGGCGGCCGGCGCGGTCTCGGCTAGAGCCTTCAGCTTCTCGGTCCTGCTGGCCTTGGCGCCCTTCGACGACGGCCGATACAGCAGGTAGGCGCTGGCCAGGAAGACCACCCCGACCCCGGTCCAGATCAATCGGTTGTACAGCAGCACGCCTTCCAGCGGCGCATTCAGCGTATTGCGCTCGACCGCCGTCCAGTAGCGGGTCACCAGGCCGTAGGCCGCGGCCCCGAACGGCTCCAGCCAGGCCAGCGCCGTCTCGAACTCCGGCCGCGACAGGGCCGACGTCAGCGAGATGTAGACGATGAAAAACCCGACCACCCCCACATAGGTCGCCATCATCGACCGGGTCACCGTCGCCAGGGCGAAGAACAGCGCCGAGGTCAGGAACACCCCCGGCAGGCCCATGACGAAATAGGCATACAGGTAGTCGCCCGGACGGAACGGCCCGATCGTCTCCTTGTCCACCCACGGCATCACGCTGCCCAGGATGATGCCGATGGCCACGCTGGCGAAACACAATGCCACCGCCGCGAATGCTCCGGCGAACCGGCCGTACAGATAGTCGAACTTGGAGACCTGGGTCGCCTGGACCATCGGCCCGAACCCGGTCGTCGCGTCGCGCGCCACGACGTTGGCCACGATCGCCGTGGTCGCCAGCATGAACAGGATGGAGAAGATCGAATGCGCCTGCGCCAGCGCATAGGGCGCATTCTCCTTCACGTTTCCGCCCGATCCGATCGAGACGTTGTCCGACGCCACCAGCCCAAAGCTGAACAGCATGAAGATGATGGCGATGACCCAGAACGCCGGCTGGCGCAGCTGGTAGCGGAACTCGAAGGTGGCGATTTTCCCGAACATCAGCCTACGCCGCGACCTTGCGCGACGCCGACAGGGTCGAGAAATAGACGTCTTCCAGCCCCCCCGCGACCGGCTCAAAGCCCTCGCCCGGACGACGGTCGCTGAGCACGTGGATCACCGTCTTGCCCGCGAACAGACGCGTCGAGATGACCTCGTATTTAGCGCGGTTCTCCTCCAACGCCTCCTTGTCGATGGTCTTCTTCCAAACCCGGCCGTTCAACTGATCCATCAGGTGCGCCGGCGCGCCCTCCAGCTGGATCTTGCCGCCCGCCAGTACCGCCATGCGCGGGCACAGATCGGCCACGTCCTCTACGATGTGGGTCGACAGGATGATGACGACGTTGTCGGCGATCTCGGCCAGCAGGTTCAGGAAGCGGTTGCGCTCCTCGGGGTCCAGCCCCGCCGTCGGCTCATCGACGATGATCAGTTTCGGATTGCCGATCAGGGCCTGGGCGATGCCGAACCGCTGGCGCATCCCGCCCGAGAAGCCGGCCAGCGCCTTCTTCCTCACGCTCCACAGATTGGTCTGGTTCAGCAGGCTCTCGACCGTCTCCTTGCGGTCCTTGCCCGAGGCGATGCCCTTCAGCACCGCCATGTGGTCGAGCATGTCGTAGGCCGAGACGCGCGGATAGACGCCAAAATCCTGGGGCAGATAGCCGAGCGTCCGCCTCAGCTTCTCCGGGTCCTTGATCACGTCGATGCCGTCGAAGTCGATCGAGCCCGACGTCGGTGTCTGCAGCGTCGCGATCGAGCGCATCAGCGTCGACTTGCCCGCCCCGTTCGGCCCCAACAGCCCGAACATGCCGGTCGGCACGTTCAGCGAGACATCATCCAGCGCCCGCGTCCCGTTACCGTAGACGTGAACCAGATTCTTGACCGAAAGCATGAGCAGACCCTCTGACAGTAAAGCGAACTTGTCAGGTCCGGCCCGGGCCGACAAGTTACATCGTCGTCAGGATACCGGCGCGCGGCTCAAGGTGAAACCGCCGGAAACGGCCACGAAATCATCGACGCCGGTCTGGCGGAATGCCAACGAGACCGACCCGTCCGCCTTCAACAGCTCGAACCCGCCCGCCGTCGCGCGCCAGCTCTTGGCTCCCGACACCGCCGGAATGCCGCACCGCTCGGCGAGCACAGGCCGAACGCCGCCGATCACGAGGTTCGCCAACGACAGGTCGCATCGCGCGCCGTCCGGCCCACGCAGCGCATAGAAGCCCGCGACCTGCTCGACCGCCAGCACCGACCTCTGCGGTTCCGACGATGCGGGCGGCGCCGCGCACCCGGTCACGAGAATAGCCCCGGCAAGGCCGGCAAGGTGAAGCCTGGGGTCACGGGTGATGCTCCTCATGCGATCAGCTTCCGCCGCGATGACGGCAAGCGCAAGGCGATCAGCTTCCCTTCATTCGCAGTCTGAACGCATGCAGCAGCGGTTCCGTATAACCGTTCGGCTGCTCGACCCCCTCGAACACCAGCGCCCGCGCCGCCTGGTAGGCCAGCGACCCCTCCGGATCGTCCGCCATCGGACGATACAGCGGGTCGCCCGCGTTCTGACCGTCCACCTTCGCCGCCATCCGCAAGAAGGCGGCATCCACCTGTTCGGCCGTGCAGACCCCGTGCAACAGCCAGTTGGCGATATGCTGGGACGAAATCCGCAGCGTCGCCCGGTCCTCCATCAGCCCGACGTCATGGATGTCCGGCACCTTGGAACACCCCACCCCCTGGTCGATCCAGCGCACGACATAGCCCAGGATGCCCTGGGCATTGTTGTCCAGTTCCTCTCGAACCTCCTGCTCCGACCAGTTGGCCCCGTTTGCCAGGGGCGGCGTCAGCAAATCCTCCAGCCCCGGCGTCGGCCGGCTCGCCACATCCTTCTGGACGGCGAACACATCGACCGCGTGATAGTGGAGCGCATGCAGGGTCGCCGCCGTCGGGCTGGGTGTCCAGGCCGTGTTCGCCCCGGTCCTCGGATGCCCGATCTTCTGCTCCAGCATCTCGGCCATCCGGTCGGGCGCCGCCCACATCCCCTTGCCGATCTGCGCCCGCCCCGACAGCCCGCACGCCAGCCCGATGGCGACGTTCCGCGCCTCATAGGCCGAAATCCATTTCGCCGACTTGATGTCGGCCTTGCGCACCACCGGACCCGCCTGCATGGCCGTATGGATCTCGTCGCCGGTCCGATCCAGGAAGCCCGTGTTGATGAAGACGATCCGGTCCTTCACCGCATGGATGCAGGCCGCCAGGTTGGCCGAGGTCCGCCGCTCCTCATCCATCACCCCGACCTTGATCGTGTGGCGCGCCAGCCCCAGCAGATCTTCGACCGCGTCGAACAGCCGGTTGGTGAATGCGGCCTCGTCCGGGCCGTGCATCTTCGGCTTGACGATATAGACCGACCCCGCGCCCGAGTTGGTGAACCCGCCCAGTCCCTTCAGGTCGTACATCGCGATCAGCGACGTCACGATGGCGTCTAGGATTCCCTCCGGCGCCTCCGACCCGTCCGCCAGATGGACCGCCGGATTGGTCATCAGGTGCCCGACGTTCCGTACAAAGAGCAACGACCGCCCTTTCAGCGTCACCGCGCCCCCGCCCGGCGCGGTCCAGGTCCGATCCGCCTCCAGCGTCCGGTTCAGCGTCTGCCCGCTCTTCTGGAAGCTGGCCGACAGGTCGCCCTTCATCAGCCCCAGCCAGTTGCGATAGGCCGCCACCTTGTCCTGCGCATCCACCGCCGCGACCGAATCCTCCAGATCGCAGATCGTCGACAGCGCCGATTCCATCACCACGTCCGACAGCCCTGCCGCATCCGCCGCGCCTATGGCGCTCGATCGGTCGATGACCAGTTCGACATGCAGCCCGTTGTTGACCAGCAGGATCGACGTCGGCGCCGACGGTTCCCCCAGATAGCCGACGAATTGCTCCGGCCGCTTCAGCCCCGGAACCAGCTTGCCCGCCTCGACCGACCATCCCGTCCCTTGCGAATGTGACCCGGTCTCCATCGGAAAGGCCTCGTCCAGAAAGGCTTTGGCTCGCGCCACGACCCGAGCCCCCCGCGCCGCGTCATACGGCCCACCCGGCGGCAGATCGCCCAGCGCATCGGTGCCGTAGAGCGCGTCATACAGGCTCCCCCACCGCGCGTTCGCCGCGTTCAGCAGGAACCGCGCATTCAGGATCGGCACCACCAGCTGCGGCCCGGCCAGCCGCGCCAGCTCGTCGTCGACATGTTCGGTCGTCACCGCGAACGGCGCCGGCTCGTCGGCCAGATAGCCGATCTCCCGCAGGAATCCCTCGGTCTGCGCCGCCGTGATCGGCTGACCCTTCCGCGCGCGATACCAGTCGTCGATCTGCGCCTGAAGCTGATCCCGACGCGCCAGCAGCTTTCGATTCTCCGGCGCGAACCGCGTGAACAGCGCCGCGACCCCGGTCCAGAACCCGTCCGCCCCGATACCCAGCCCCGGCAGCACCTCCTCCTCCAGAAAAGCCGACAGTTCGACATCGATCGACAGGCCGGCGCGGTCATGATGGGTCATGCGGATCTCCCCAGGCCTCCGGGGAGGTGGCCTGTAACAATGCGTGATAACGTTAGAGCGGGGCTCAAACAGCCGTGCAAGCCCTTCCCCCATTCTTCATGGGGGAAGTGTCACGTCGTGGAGCGAAGCGACACGCGAGACGATGGGGGAAGTCGGAGCTTGATTGCTAACCCGTCAGCAGGAAAGCTCCCCCATCGGTCCTGTTCGGCTGCGCCGAAGACGGACCGCTTTCCCCCGCAAGCGGGGGAAGGGCTGCGGGTTCGCCGCCGGAGATTGAGATGACCATACCACGCCGCTCCGTCCTCGCCGCCGGGCTCGTCCTGCCGACGCTCGCCGTCCCCGCCTGGGCCCGATCCGACCACCCCGTCGTCGCCACCACCAGCGGCCCCGTCCGAGGCCAGACCGACGCCGGCGTCTCGGTCTTCAAAGGCCTCCGCTACGGCGCCGACACCGCCCCCCGCCGCTTCCGGCCGCCGGTCGCCCCGACCGCGTGGACCACCCCCGCCGAGGCCTTCCGCTACGGCCCCGCCAGCCCCCAATCCGGCAACGAACCCGACCAGTCCGAAGACTGTCTGTTCCTCAACGTCTGGTCCCCCGGCCTCGACCGGGAACGCCGCCCGGTCATGGTCTATATCCACGGCGGGGCCTATTCGAGCGGCTCGGGCTCCAGCCCCCTCTACGACGGCGCCCGGCTCGCCCGCCGCAACGACGTGGTCGTGGTCACCCTGAACCACCGTCTCGGCCCGCTCGGCTACGCCTACCTCGCCCGCATCGCCGGCGCGCCGTTCCAGGACAGCGGCAACGTCGGCCAGTTGGACCTAATCCTGGCCCTGCAATGGGTGCGCGACAACATCGCCGGGTTCGGCGGAGACCCCGGCCGCGTCATGGTCTTTGGCCAGTCCGGCGGCGGAGCCAAGATCGCGACCATGATGGCGACGCCCGCCGCGGCAGGCTTGTTCCAGCGCGCCGCGACCATGAGCGGCCAACAGGTCACCGCCTCCGGCCCCTGGAACGCGACCCGTCGCGCCGAGGTCTTCCTCGACGCCCTCGGCCTGCCGAAAGACCGCGCCGCAGAGGCCGCGACCCTGCCTGTCGCCGACATCCTGAAGGCGACCGAGGCCACCGACCCCGTCCTCGGGTTCGGCGGCCTGTATTTCGGCCCGGTGCTGGACGACCGGTCGCTGTCCCGCCACCCCTTCTATCCCGATGCGCCGGCCCAGTCGGCCGCGATCCCGATGATCATCGGCAATACCCACGACGAGACCCGCGCCTTCCTCGGCAACGACCCCGCCAACTTCACGCTCGGCTGGGACGACCTGCCCGGCAAGATGACCAACCGAGAATTCCGCATCGACGTCGCCCCCGAACCCGTCATCGCCGCCTATCGCGCGATGTATCCGGACTACAGCCCGTCCGACGTCTTCTTTTCCGCCACCACCGCCGCCCGCTCCTGGCGCGGCGCCGTCATCGAGGCCGAGGCCCGCGCCACCGCCGGCACGCCCGCCTGGGTCTATCAGCTGGACTGGACCTCTCCGATCGACGGCGGCCGTCGCGGGGCCATGCACACCGACGACATTCCCCTGGCGCTGGACAACGTTTCAGCGACCGGCAGCCGCGCCCAGGGACCCGAGGCCCAGCCCATGGCCGACCGCCTGTCCCGCGCCTTCGTCGCCCTCGCCCGCGACGGCGATCCGAACCATGCCGGCCTGCCGACCTGGAACCCCTACGACCTGACCCGCCGCCAGACGATGATCATGGACGAACCGGCCCGGATGGAGAACGATCCCCGCGGCGCCGAACGCCGCCTGTTCGCACGCATTCCCTACATCCAACCCGGAACCTGATGGCCGAGACCCCGCCCGCCGACGAAGGCCTGCTGCGACGCGTGGTCCGGCTGCACGCCCTGCTGCTGCTCGCTTTGGCTGTCGCCCTCGTCGTGACCGGCTTCACGCCCGCCGACTTGCGCTGGCCAACGCGCGCTGCATCCGGCTGGGACGCGGGCGTCGGCGTCTTCCTGGCCCTTTCGGTCCTGCGTCTGCTGCGAACCCGCTCGACGGACCAGATCAGGGCGCGCGCCGCCGAGCTCGACGACGCCGGCGCCGCTGTCCTGCCCCTGAGTCTTCTCGCGGCCGTCGCCAGCATCGCCATCGTGATCGGCGAGGCCGCCACCGCCCCCGAGTCCGAGGCCGCATCCTCGGCTATCCTGGCCCTGACCACCGTCGCCCTGTCGTGGTGCTTCATCCACCTCATCTTCGCCCAGCACTACGCCCACGGCTTCTACGCCCCGGCCGAAAAGGGAAAACGCGATCGCGGCGGTCTCATCTTCCCTGGCGAGACCGAGCCCGACTACTGGGACTTCATCCATTTCGCCCTGATCATCGGCGTCGCCAGCCAGACCGCCGACATCCAGATCGCCGACCGACGCCTCCGCCGCATCAGCACCATCCACAGCGCCACGGCCTTCGTCTTCAACACCGTGATCGTCGCCCTGGGCGTCAACTTCGCCATCAACCTGATCGGCAACTGACCCGGTTGCCTTGACTTCGCCGCATGAAGCGCCGATATGCCGCCCCGTCGCACTCTAGCGATCCCCGGTGCGCTCCAGCGCGTGTGGGTCTTCCTCCCAAGCGAAGACCTGACTGTAGCAGCGGCCGGCCCTCAAGATTCATTCGCTGCCCGGACACGCGGGGCGGCGCCCGATCCACCCCGCGAGCGCCACTCTGGTGCTCCGTCGGGACTGGCGGTGCGCGGCCCTTTTGGCGTGAAAGCCATGGCCGATGCGCGTCGCCGCACGCGAAAGAAACACATCAAGTGACCACCACATTCGAATCCTTCGGCCTGAACAAGGCCCTTCTCCAGGCCCTCACCACCGAGGGCTACACCATCCCCACACCGATCCAGGCCCAGGCCATTCCGTCCGTCATGCTCGGCAAGGACTTGCTGGGCATCGCCCAGACTGGCACCGGCAAGACTGCGGCCTTCGCCCTGCCGATCCTGCATCGTCTCGCCGAGAACCGCGTCGCCCCCCTGCCGCGCACCACGCGCTGCCTGATCCTGTCGCCGACGCGCGAACTGGCCAGCCAGATCGCCGACAGCTTCAAGGCCTATGGCCGTCATCTCGGCTTCAAGGTCGCGGTCGTCTTCGGCGGCGTGAAATACGGCCCTCAGGAACGCGCCATCCAGGCCGGCCTCGACGTTCTGGTCGCCACCCCCGGCCGCCTGCTGGACCACATGCAGCAGAAGACGCTGGACC
>JAZKHL010000184.1:0-30000 GCA_040385365.1 Pseudomonadota bacterium
ACCTCGTGGGGTCGGGTACGCGGAGCCCACCTGGCTACCCAGGCTCGAGAGGATTTAAACCGTCCTTCACGGCTCTTACGGCGCCGCCAACCCCCGCTTTCTGCCTCTAAACGACCGTTCCGACGCGGTCGCTCGCAGCTTGAGCGCGAGGGCGAGTGGGCCTACGATCAAGATGTCTTTCAGGAGCAGGCGATGAAGCGCGGCTGGTTCGGTCCGAAACGTTGGGGCTCGGGCGTCTCTCCAGCGAGCTGGGAAGGCTGGGCCGTTTTGGGCGTCTTCGTCCTGGCCATGGGCGTCACGGGATACCTGATCGAGGATGCACTCTGGCGCTGGGTGTTGATGCTGGCCGAAATCGCGGCTGTCATGGTCGTCGCCGCCCGGACCTACGACAAGAACGCCCGGACCGGCGTCTGACCCTTCTGGACAAACCTGCCCTGCGAGCTGAGGCCAGGGCCGTCCGGCGCCGTCTGGCCGAGGTCGAACCGGAAGCGGCCGAACGCGCCGCCGGCTTCGCATCCCACATTCCGCACGCCGCCCTGATCGCGGTCTATCGGGCCATGGGATCGGAGCTGGACCCCGAACCCCTGGTTCGCGCGCTGGTCAATGCCGGGCGCCAGGCCTGTCTGCCCGTCGTACTGGAACGCGACGCGCCAATGGTCTTCCGTCGCTGGGCGCCCGGCGATCCGTTGGAAATGGACGCCGCCGGCTGTCCCGCGCCCCTGCCGCTTTCCGAGGTCGTCGATCCCGGCCTTATCCTCGCGCCGTTGCTCGCCTTCGACGACATCGGCGGCCGGCTGGGGCAGGGGGGCGGCTACTATGACCGCACCTTCGCCGCCCGCTCCGACGCCATCCGCATCGGCTTCGCCTTCGCCGGCCAGCGCGTCGATCGCCTGCCGATGGACCTGCATGATGTCCGCCTGCATGGCGTTCTGACCGAGGTCGGCTATACCGCCGCCCGAAAGGTCTAACTCCTCATGCGTCTTGCCTTCTTCGGCGATGTGATCGGCAAGTCCGGTCGCGACGGCCTGTCCGACCATCTTCCGGGTCTCAAGCGGGTGCTCCAGCTCGACTTCGTGGTGGTCAATGCGGAGAACGCCGCCGGCGGCTTCGGCATCACCGAGAACACGGCCAAGGAGCTGTTCATGGCCGGCGCCGACTGCCTGACGCTGGGCAACCACTCCTGGGACCAGCGAGAGGCCCTGACCTATATCGTCCGCGAGCCGCGTCTGATCCGCCCGGCCAACTACCCCCGGCTGATGGACGCACCAGGCGCGGGGGCCAACCTGTTCGAGACGCCGTCGGGAAAAACGGTGCTCGTCACGAACGTCCTGGGACGCATCCACATGGACCCGAACGACGACCCGTTCAGCGCCGTGGACCGCGAGCTGAACGCATGCCCGATGGGCGTCGCCGCCGACGCCATCATCGTCGACATGCATGCCGAGGCGACGTCCGAGAAGATGGCCATGGGTCATTTCTGCGATGGCCGCGTCAGCCTGGTCGTCGGCACCCACACTCACGTCCCGACCGCCGACTGCCAGATCCTGCCCGGCGGCACGGCCTACCAGACCGATGCCGGCGGCTGCTGCGACTACGACAGCGTCATCGGCAACGAGAAGGAGGAGCCGCTGCGTCGCTTCACCACCCGTATCTCGGGCGGCCGCTATACGCCGGCCCATGGCCCCGCCACCGTCTGCGGCGTCTACGTCGAGACCGACGACAAGACTGGACTGGCTGTGCGCATCGAGCCCATCCGCGTGGGCGGGCGGCTGAGCCAGCACATTCCCAAAGCCGCCTGACGCTCAGGACGCGTCGTTCGGACGCCAGGTGCGCATTTCTTCGATCTCGCGCGTCTGGGTATCGATTACCGTTTGCGCCATGCGCCGGATTTCGGGCTCACGGCTTTCCTTGAGCGCCACCTGCGCCATCGCGATCGCACCCTGGTGATGGGCGACCATCTTGGCGACATAGGCCTGATCGACCGTCTCGCCAGAGGCCGCGGTCATCAAGCGATGCATCTCCGCTTCCGAAGCCGCAAAAACCTGATTGCTCGAGGCGGGCGTCGCGGCCTCGTGACTGGCGTGATCCTCGCGGCCGGCAACCTCGCCTTCCACCACCGCGGCAGCCTGGTTCTTGGACGATGTTTCCAGCATCGCCTGCTGCACAGGATCGCCGCCGCCATCGCACGCGGCGAGCATCGTCGGGATCGCAAGGAGGGCGATAAGGCGTTTGCGGGTCATGAGAAGGCCTTTCGCGCGTGACGGATACGCCGTGTCTGACGGATCGTCGCCGGGGCGTCTTGATGAAACGTCGCCGCAGGCTTCAGGCCGCTCGCGCCAACCCGACGCCCGATGACCGGCAATGCAGCGTCCCGCGGGACGTTTCGGACACGGTGATCAGGCGCTGACCACCCGGGCTTCACCGGCCTCGACCGCCAGCGTCGCCCGTGTCGTCAGGGTTCCCGATCGGTCGTGCACCTGGTCCAGCACCTTGAACTCGGTCTGCCACCGCTCAGGCGTGACGTCGCAGATGAGATAGCCGCGCTGGGCATTGTTGAACTTCAGCTGCGGATTGGCCGCTTGGATGGCGACCATGTCGGTTCGCTGATCGACACCGTCCCCGCCCGAACTGATCGAGGTGCCCACGAACTCCGTGGCGACCGGCGCGCCTTCCGGGTTACGCCCATCGACGAACAGCTCGCCGGCGAAATTCTGGTGTTCGTCTCCGGTCAGGACGACGACATTGTCGATCCGCCGCTCCTTGATGTGGTTCAACAGACGCGCGCGAGGCACGCGATAGCCGGCCCAGCTGTCTGGATTGATCCCGCGCGCCTCGCTCGGATTGCGATCCAGATCCATGACCATGATCTGTTGCGCCAGCGTCTGCCATTTCGTCTGCGACCGGTTCAGCCCGTCAAACAGCCAGGCCTGCTGCGCCTCGCCAAGGACTTCGGAATCGCGCGCATCAATGGCCGCGCAGTCGGCGTTCCACTGATCGTTGCAGGGCTGGTCCGAACGGAACTGGCGCGTATCCAGCAGGTGGATGTCCAGCAGGTCGCCGTAGGAAGCCCGGCGATAGAGCTGCATCGACGATCCGCGCGGGAAGGCCGAACGCCGCATCGGCATATGCTCGTAGAAGGCCTGGGCCGCCGCCGCGCGTCGCAGCAGGAAGACCTCGGTCGGCGAGCCGTCCTGATCTATGTCGGAGACCCAGTTGTTGTCGATCTCGTGGTCGTCCCAGACCACGAACCACGCCGCCGACTGTCGCGACGACTGCAGATCTGGATCCATCGTGTACTGGCTGTACCGGCGGCGGTAGTCGTCGACGGAATAGACCTCGCCGCCATCGTGAACGCGCAGGTTCTCCTGCGTCGATGTCCCGCCATAGATGCGGTTGCCCCGCCCTTCGTAGATGTAGTCGCCGGAGAAGAAGACGAAATCCAAATCCTCGGCCGCCATCTTGCGGTGGGCGGTATAGAAGCCGCTCTCGAACGCCTGACAGCCCGCAACGCCGAACCTGACCTGGGCCAGCGGGCTGCCCGCGACCGGCGCCGTCTTGGCCCGCCCAACCCCGGATCGTTCGGACCCGACCCGAAAGCGATAGAAATAGGGTCGCCCCGGCTCCAGTCCCTCGACTTCGACGTGGACAGAGTGGCCCAGTTCCGGCCGGGCGATGGTCTCTCCCGAGCGGACGATGGTTCCAAATCCTGCATCGGCAGCGACCTCCCACTGCACCGCCATGGCCTGTCGCGGCATGCCGTAGCCGGGTTCCATCGGCCGGGGCGCCAAGCGGGTCCAGATCACGAAGCCGTCGGGCAGCGGGTCCCCCGCCGCCACGCCGAGCTGAAACGGCGTTTCGTCGAACACGGCCTGAGCCAGTCCCGGTCGAGGCAGCGCCGCCGCCGCGGATCCGGCGCCGAGGCCCGTGAGCAGCATGCGGCGTGAGAGGAACAACGACATCGAGTGTCTCCGGCGAGTGTCTCCTCGATACTCCTAGCGGGTGACGATCGCATCACGGAAGTCAGAAACAGGAGGGTTGCCCGTCGGCGTTCTGCATAGTCTTGTTACGGCAAGACAACGGGGGCTGTCGCGAGTGTCTGCGGCCTCAGAAATCGGAAGTCCAACCCGCGTCCGCGACCAGATCGTCGCCGGACCACATCGAGAACAAGGAACACAAGAATGCGCACCATCCTGCTCGCCTCCGCCGTCGCAACGGCCGTCCTGAGCATCGCCTCGGCCGTAGCCGCTCAAGATCCGAGCGCCAGCGCCGGCGGCAGCTCGCGTGCCCGGGCCGGTTTCACCCCAGACCCGATCACCGTCAGCATCTACTCAGGCGGCAGCATCGACGCCTCGGACACCATCGGCGGCGCCTGCACCGGAATGGTCGCCTCGGCGCCCGACTATGAGTTCACCTATACGGCCGGCTCGTTCCCGCTCACCTTCGCGGTCGATTCGAACTCGGACACCAGCCTGATCATCAATGGCCCCGATGGGCGCTGGTACTGCAATGACGACAGCGACGGCCTGAACCCCGTGGTGCGATGGGGCAGCCCCGCCAGCGGTACCTACGATGTCTGGATCGGTGCGGTCGGCCAGGCCGCCAACGCCACTCTGTACATCACCGAAAATCAATAAGAACGATCGGCCGGGCCGCTTGCGAGCGAGACCCGGCCCACGTCTTACGGTTTCAGGCCGGGGACTCCATCCACTGGGGCATCCAGCCCTCGTGAATTTCCCGCAGGTGCTTCAGCGGGATATTGAACAGGTCTGTCGAGGCGAAGGCGTCTCCCTTCGCATGGCCCACGATCGAAGCGTGCAGTCCCGCTTCGCGCGCCGCCGCCAGCACCTCCTGCGGATTCGGCACAGCGACCAGATAGCGGGCCTGATCCTCGCCGAAGAGGAGCACGTGGGCGTGGGTCGCGCTGGATGCGTCCAGCACCACGCCGGCATCCGAGGCCAGCGCCATGTCCGCCGCCGCCCCGATCAGCCCGCCGTCCGACAGGTCGTGCACGCAGGTCAGCCGCCCGGCCTCGATCTCCCCGCGGACGAAGTCGCCTGTCTTGCGCTCCAGCTTCAGGTCGACCGGCGGCGGGGCCCCGTCCTCGCGGCCGAGGATTTCGCGCAGATAGATCGACGCGCCCAGTTCCCCGACCGTCTCCCCGATCAGGATCAGAGTGTCGCCTTCGGCCATGGTCGAAAAGCCCGCGACGACGTCATAGTTGGGCAGCAGGCCGACCCCGCCGACGGTAGGCGTCGGCGGGATCGCGACCCCGTTGGTCTCGTTGTAGAGGCTGACGTTTCCGCTCACGACCGGGAAGTCCAGCACGCGGCAGGCCTCGGCCATGCCGTCGATGGCGCGGACGATCTGGCCCATGATCTCGGGCCGCTGCGGGTTGCCGAAGTTCAGGTTGTCGGTGATGGCGATGGGTCGTGATCCAACCGCCGTCAGGTTGCGCCACGCCTCGGCGACGCACTGTTTGCCGCCCTCATAGGGATCGTTCTGGACGTATCGCGGCGTGCAGTCCGAGGTGACCGCCAGCCCCTTGTCGGTGCCGTGGACCCGCACCACGCCAGCGTCCGCACCGGTGGCCGAATCCTGCAGTGTGTCGGCCATGACGTGGCGGTCGTACTGCTCCCAGATCCACCGCTTGGACGCCATGTCGGGACAGGCCAGCACCTTCAGCACCGCGTCCTCCCATACCTCCGGCGCGGGCGCGTCGCCGGGGGCCAGGCGCGGATGCAGCGCAGGCTGCACCCAGGGACGGTCATACAGGGGTGCGTCGTCGAACAGCGGCGCCAGCGGCACGTCGCAGACGACCTCGCCGTGATGGTTCAGCACCAGCCGCCCCGTCTCGGTCGTCATGCCGATGACGGCCGCGTCCAGACCCCACTTCTCGAAGATGCGATGGCCGTCGGCTTCGCGGCCCGGCTTCAGCACCGCCAGCATCCGCTCCTGGCTTTCCGACAGCATCATCTCATAGGCCGTCATGCCGGTTTCGCGCTGGGGCACGGCGTCCATGTTCAGTTCGATGCCGACGCCGCCCTTTCCGGCCATCTCGACCGAGGACGAGGTCAGGCCCGCGGCCCCCATGTCCTGGATCGCCGCCACGGCGCCCGAGGCCATCAGCTCCAGCGTCGCCTCGATCAGCAGCTTCTCGGCGAACGGATCGCCGACCTGAACCGTTGGTCGCTTCTCGTCCGAATCCTCGTCGAACTCGGCCGAGGCCATTGTCGCGCCGTGGATGCCGTCGCGGCCGGTCTTGGACCCGAAATAGACCACCGACATGCCCGGTCCGGGCGCTGCCGAATAGAAGATGCTGTCGGCCTTCGCCAGGCCCACGCACATGGCGTTGACCAGGATGTTGCCGTTGTAACCGGCGTGGAAATTGGTCTCGCCCGCGACGGTCGGCACCCCGACACAGTTGCCGTATCCGCCGATGCCCGACACCACACCCTTCACCAGACGCCTGGTCTTCTCGTGGCCGATGTCGCCGAACCGCAGCGCGTTCAGCAGGGCCACCGGCCGCGCCCCCATGGTGAAGACGTCGCGCATGATCCCGCCGACGCCCGTCGCCGCACCCTGATAGGGCTCGATGAAGGAGGGATGGTTGTGGCTCTCCATCTTGAAGATGCAGGCGTCGCCGTCGTCGACGTCGATGACGCCCGCGTTCTCGCCCGGCCCACAGATCACGCGCGGCCCCGTCGTGGGGAACTTGCCCAGATGGATCTTCGACGACTTGTAGGAGCAGTGCTCGCTCCACATCACTGAGAACACCCCCAGCTCCAGCTGGTTCGGCTCTCGCCCCAGCCGGTCGAGCACGACCTGGTATTCAGCGGGGCTCAGCCCGTATTCGGCGGCGAGTTCGGCGATGGTCTTGTGGGGCGCGCTCATGAGGCGCGCTTCTAGCGGTGATCGGCTCGACTGTCAGCCCGACGGGAACGGTTGAGCGTGCAGATCGCTGTTCACGGGCAACGATTCACCGGAGACCGCCATGACCGACCTCCCCATCGATCCCGCCGCGACCCCCGAAGACAAGGACACGCCCGAGATCGCGGCCGACGATGCCGGCGCATCCGGTCTCGCCGAACGCATCGGTCGTCACGCTGAGAGTCCTGTCCTGCCCGATTCCGTCGCGGATGAAGACGAGGAAGGCGTGGACGGCGAGGGGGTCTGACCCCTTCGCTCAGGTCTCGAGCGGCGCTCGATCGACGCTGCGTTGCAGGCCCAGGGTGATCCACAGCGCTCCGCCCAGGACGATCAGCGAAGCCGCCATCGCCCCGAAGGCCAGGGTCGCATTTCCCTTGGCTTGCTCGGCGACGAATACACCCAGCAGGCCCCAGGCGATCGGCAGGGGATAGGCCAGCAACCGGGTCCGCCACGTCACGAAGAGCCCGAACGCCGCCACGCCCGTGACAGCCAGCAGGGCCCAGGCGGTCGGCGCCAACGCGGTCGGCAGATCTCCGTTTCCAGTCGCGACAGTCAACAGGTTCACCGGCGATGCGATCGTCAGCCAGCCCGCAAGCGCCCCCAGCGGCCAGGCCACCAGCCAGCGGTCCCGATCCCATCGTCCCAACGACCGAATCAGCCCGGCATTCACCAGCAGGGGGATCAGAAGTACGATCAGCGCGCCGAAGATCAGCACGATCGTCGCCACTTCCAGATCCCAGGCCGCCGCCAGAATCCACCAGCCGATGCCCAGAAGGGCCAAGATTGACGGCCAGCCGAACCGGCGGATCATCTCGCTCTCGCCTGTCTGCGGCAGCACCTGGCGCACGGCATAGGCGATCAGCCCCAGATAAATCGGCCCCCAGATGGCGAAGGCCCAGCCGACCACCCGCAACGTCGCATCACTGTCGGCCGAGAACTCGGCCGGCGTCTGACCGATGCCGGCGAACTGCTGGAGCTGGCCCGCGACGACGGCGAAGGCGCAGGACGCCAGGACGATCAGACGCCGCGTCTTTTGTGCGGAGGTGGGGCGGACGATCGAGGACATGGCGTTTTCCGGCTGCGGCTGAATCGAGCTTCAGCATTCGAGGCCACACTACGCACGAACGGGCGTATCGTTCACCGACTTCGACATGGCGGAACCGCGCGACGTCACGCGGGGTTGATCAACCACATCCCAAGGAGACGACCATGGCAGACGATCCCAAGATTACCGACGAAACCCCGCACTTTGAGACCAGCGACGTCGAAGCCAATCGCGCGATGGAGCAGGGTCTGGGCGTCGGCGCCCGCGAACTGGCCGCCCAGCGCGACGCCGGCGGCGTGGTCACCCCGGATGAGACCGAAGACGAGAGCGAAGAGGGTGACGCCGAAGACGACGGGAACGCCCCGATCGGCTTGCCTGGCTGATGAGAGCGCCGGCCGCGAATCAGGCGGCCGGCGCGTCTTCCCGGGTGTCGCTGTCGTTTACCTCGACCCGAACGGCGCCTTCGTACGAAAATGTTCGCGAAACCGTCGCATCGTGCCCCGTGGTGAAACTGCCGCCGCCGACCAGGGCGGCCCCGAGAACAGAGCCTGCCACCGCGCCTGAGCTGGTCGTCGTGGTGCCGATGGTAATCGCGTCGTAGGCGCTGCCGACCCGCTCACGGTCGATGGTCACCAGCACGAACCGCTCACCCGCGCGCGGTCTGAACAGGACCGAATAGTTCAGGTTGCGATACAGGAATTCGTCCGCACGGAAGCGCCGGGTTACCTCGCCTTGGGCATCCAGGATCGACACCGACGGTGACAGGATGCGAAAAGGCTCCAGATAACCCCCCACGGTCAGGGTCTTGTCACCCGAGTCGGCGGGCATGGCGAACAGGACGTAAGGCGTCTGGCCTTCGGCCGTCTGCAAACACGGCGTCGCTGAACCCACCTGGACCGTGACGTTGTGCAGCGCCTGCTCCTTGTCAGAGGTCAGGCTGTTCGCGTTGGCCAGGTCCGGGCGCGCTTCGCACACGCGCTCGGCCATGGTCAGGACCGCCGCCGGCGGTACGACGGTCGCGCAGGCGCTCATCGCGGCGCCGACGCTGGCGAGGATCAGCAGTCGGTGGATCGAAGAGATCATCGCAGCAACTGCACCGCTGTGTCTGCAACCTGGTTCAGAGCGTCCTCGATACCGGCGGCCATGCGCTGCGGATCGGCCAACAATTGCTCGCGGTTCTGAAACTCGTACTCGGGGTTTGGCGCAAGGGTGATCACCCCCGTCGCGGACCCGGCGATCACATTGTAGACGATCCAATTGTCCATCAGGATTTTCGTCGGGTCGGCCGCGCTGACCAGGCGAACCTTGACAGACGCGGAGGGCCGGAACGGCTGGAACGCGCCCGGCGACAGGTATCCGTAGTGATCGACCACGATGTCCAGATAGGCGTCGGTCGCACCCTCGGGGCCAGGATAGCTAACCATGAAGGCCCGCTTCGCGCGGGCGGGCCCTTCATGCACGGCAACCTGATAGCCTTCGCCGCCGAGGCGCTGGATCAGACGACGCTCCAGGACATCCTCGCCGTCGAAGTTTGCGCTTGCCAAGGCGCGGTTTACGGCGCCACGGCGCTCGGCCTGAATACCGGCATCGACCAGCGCGCCGATCAGGCCGAAGTTCGATCCGACAGAAGCGACCTCATAGGCGATCGCCTCGTCGTGCGCGGAATCGTCCATGATGGCGATGGAGCGGACGTTCGCGTCAGCCCGGTCATAGGGCGTCGCGACATACGGCGTGGCGCACGCGCCGAGAGAGAGGACTGCGAGCAGCCCGGCAAGCTTACGATACATTTTGAAAGAACCCCCAGAAACGGTGGGGAACATTTCGTCGCCGATCGATCTTGTCAACCGGGACGTGCAACCGTTCTGGGAAAGTTTTGCGTCAGGCTGACGCGTAGATACTACGGAACAGGACGGCCCCATCGGCCGAACCCAACTCCGCTTCAAAGGCGCGATCCGGGTGGGGCATCATGCCCAGGACATTCCCCGCGGCGTTCTGGAGCCCGGCGATGTCGCCGACCGATCCGTTGGGATTGTCGACATAGCGGAACACGACCTGACCCTCGCCCTCGATCCGGGCGAGGGTTTCGGCGTCGGCGAAATAGTTTCCGTCACCGTTGCCTTGCGTCATCACGACCTCTCGCTGGCCTTGGTATCCGGCGGTGAACCGCGTCTGGCCGTTGGTCACCTCCAGCGAGATCGGCTTGCAGACGTATTTCAACCCGGCGTTCTTCAGCAGCGCGCCCGGCAACATCCCCGCCTCGCACAGGATCTGGAACCCGTTGCAGATGCCGACCACCGCGACCCCGTCGTCCGCGGCCTTCTTCACCGCCCCCATGATCGGCGACTGCGACGCCATCGCCCCGCAGCGGAGATAGTCGCCGTAGGAGAACCCGCCCGGCAGCACGATCAAGTCGAGGCCTTGCGGCAGTTCGGTCTCCTGGTGCCAGACCATCTCCACCCGCTCGCTGGTCGATCGCTCGATCGCGACCTTGCAGTCGCGGTCGCAGTTGGACCCGGGGAAGACGATGACGGCTGCGCTCATGGCGCGGGCGTTTAGCAGGGTTCGGCGGTCCTGTCAGGCGCGGCCGTCGCTTGCCTTCGACCTTCCATCGCGTTTCTATGCTGACGCTTCATCAGGGGGAACGATGTCCGAAACACCTTCGCCGAAAACGCTGCGCTTTCTGGTCGGCATCATGCTGGGCTGCGCGCTCGCCCTGATCGGCATCGCGGTCTGGATGATCGCCAAGGACGAGGGTTCGCCGATCTGGATTGCGCTCGCCGGCTCTATGCTCGCCGCTTTCGCCGCCATCATCGCCGCTCAGAGCAAGAAGACCTAGCGTCAGCCCTTGTTCTCATAGGTCGCCGTGATCGACGCCTTGGCCAGGGTGTGGAAATGCAGGTTGAAGCCGTACTTGGCGCCGGAATCCTCCGGCGTGACCGGCAGACTGTCCACATCGACAGCAAACACTGTGAAGATATAGCGGTGCGGTCCGTGACCCGGAGGCGGCGCGGCGCCGCCGAAGCCCGGCGCGCCATAGTCGGTGCGGCCCTCGACCGCGCCCGCCGGGACCGGTCCGCCCGTCGGTAGTTCGCTGACGTCGGCAGG
Source organism: Pseudomonadota bacterium (assembly GCA_040385365.1). Lineage (GTDB taxonomy): Bacteria > Pseudomonadota > Alphaproteobacteria > Caulobacterales > Caulobacteraceae > Brevundimonas. The sequence continues at coordinate 11,078 of JAZKHL010000184.1, forward strand.
GATGTTGGCCACTGTCCAATGCCAGAAGCCCGATCCCGTCGGCGCGTCCGGATCGAATACGGTGATGGCGAACGACTTCGTCCCCTCCGGCGCGCCCGACCAGGCCAGATGCGGAGAGGTGTTGCCCTTCGCCTGGACCTGCCCGTCCGGCAGCACGCCGCCTTCGGCTATGTCGTTCGATGTGAGGGTGAAGGCCATGCGTCGTTCCTTGGGTTCGGGATCTGCAACGGTCACGGGCTTCGACGGTTGCTAGGCCACTTCGACGCGGTAGCTTTCGATCACCGTATTGGCCAGCAGGGTCTCGCACATCTTCTTCGCCTCGGCGGCGGGGTCGTCCACGCCGTCCAGATCGAACTCGATCAGCTTGCCGACGCGAGCCTCCGTGACCCCGGCCCAGCCCAGACCCCTCAGGGCGCCTTCGACGGCCTTGCCCTGCACGTCCAGCACGCCGGGCTTCAGGAACACATGCACCTTCACCTTGGCCATCAGTGCAGTCCCCCCTGGATCACGGTCGGCATGTCTTTCATGATCCCCAGGCGGCGGGCCACCTCGGTATAACTCTCGATGACATTGCCCAGGTCGCGGCGGAAGCGGTCCTTATCCATCTTCTCGCCGGTCAGGGTGTCCCACAGGCGGCACGAGTCCGGGCTGATCTCATCGGCGAGGATCACGCGGGCGAAATCGTTTTCCCACACCCGGCCGAACTCGATCTTGAAGTCCACCAGGGTGATGCCGACGGCGCCGAACATGCCCGACAGATAGTCGTTCACCCGCAGCGTCATGGCCAGCATGTCGTCGATCTCCTGGGTGCTCGCCCAGTTGAACGCGGTGATGTGCTCTTCCGTCACCATCGGGTCGTTCAGCTCATCCTTCTTGTAATAGAACTCGATGATCGACCGGGGCAGGGGCGTGCCCTCCTCCTGGCCCAGGCGCGTCGCCAGCGAGCCGGCGACGATGTTGCGGCACACGACTTCCAGCGGAATGATCTCGACCTCGCGGATCAGCTGTTCGCGCAGATTCAGCCGCTTGATGAAGTGGTTGGTGACGCCGATGCCGTTCAGCCGGGTCATCACGAACTCGCTGATGCGGTTGTTGATGACGCCCTTGCCTTCCAGGGTCGCCCGCTTCTGGGCGTTGAACGCCGTCGCGTCGTCCTTGAAATACTGGATCAGGGTGCCGGGCTCTGGTCCTTCGTACAGGATCTTGGCCTTGCCCTCGTAGATCTTCTTGCGCTTCGAATTCATCATGTCGGTCCCAGACGGGAAGAGCGCCGAGGGTTCGAAAACGAAAATGACGCGGCCAGAGGGATGGTCTGGGCGGCGTGATCCGGTCTCGAGCTGGGCGGGAAAAGGGTCTCGCGGTCCATAGCGGAATGCGCACTGCGACACAAACCGGGCCGAGCGCCGACATAGGTTATCTTCTGGGTGCGACGTGGCGGACTGCGAGCCGTTATCCGTTGCGTTGAGGCGTCTCGGAGCTATAGACCAAGCTGGCGGCGCCCCTCCTCATCCGGCCCGCGACGGAGCGACTGACGACGCATGACGACCTTCAACGATCGGGAAAAGGGCTTCGAGTCCAAGTTCGCGCTCGATCAGGAGCAAGAGTTCAAGGCCATGGCCCGCAGGAACAAACTGCTGGGACTGTGGGCGGCCGACAAGATGGGCCTGAGCCCAGGCTCGTCCGAGGACTACGCGAAGGCTGTCGTCCGCGCCGACTTCGAACAGCCGGGAGAGGAAGACGTGTTCCGCAAGATCGCCGGCGACTTCAAGGGTTCCGGCCTGACGGTGTCCGAAGGCGAAATCCGCTCGAAGATGGACGAGCTGGCCTCAATGGCCCGCGACCAGGTCCGCGCCGGGGAGTAGATCCCGCCTCGGTTATATTCGTCATCCTCGGACTTGATCCGAGGATCGGACGACCCGCACGCAAGACGGCCGCGATGGCGTTGGATCTGTCGGTGGGATGCTTGGCTGAATTTCCGCCTGAACGCCCGATCCTCGGATCAGGTCCGAGGATGACGGACGTCGCGTTTCTGACAAGGAAAAGGGCCGCAGCGGGGGGTCTGCGGCCCTTCCTTGATCGGGGGCTGGGGGGATAGCCTCACCCGATATTTTGCGTCTTGCGCATCATGAGAATGCAGCAGTCCGCAAACGGTTCCGGAACAATCAGCCCGGCATCACGACGGTGTCGATGACGTGCACGACGCCGTTCGATTGCAGCACATCGGCCTGGCTGACGCGCGAGGTTCCGCCGGCTGCGTCGGTCAGGGTCACCGAACCATCCGGGTTCACATTCACGGTCAGTTTCGCGCCTTGCACCGTGGTCAGCTCGACCTTGCCGCCGTTGGCCTGAGCCTGGGTGGCCAGATCGGCGGCGGTCAGACGGCCGGGCACGACGTGATAGGTCAGGATTTTAGTCAGGTCGGCCTTGCCGGCCGGGGCCATCAGGCTTTCGCGCGTGGCGACGGGGATTTTCTCGAACGCCGCGTTGTCTGGGGCGAAGACGGTGAACGGGCCGGGGCCCGACAGCGTCTCGGCCAGGCCAGCAGCCTGAACGGCGGCGACCAGGGTCGTCAGGTTCGAGGCCTTGGCGGCGTTGGTGACGATGGTGTCGGTTGGGCTCATTGATGCGCCGCCGACGACGGGGTCGGTCGAGGCAGGCGCCATGGCGTCGGCGGGTGCGGCTTCGGTTGCGGCGGGGGCTTTCTCAGCGCCGCTGTTGCAGGCGGCGAGGCCGAGGATGGCGGCCGAGGCCACCGAAAGGGTGAGGATGCGGGTGTTCATGAGCGTCTTCTCCTGAGCCGCCGCTTTGCGCGGCGCTGATCGTAAAGACGGGTGAACGACACAAAGGATGCGCCCCGATCACGTTTTCCGGCGTGACAGGTTACCGCAGCATCGCTTTCAGGACAGACCAGGCCTCCGCCTTCTCCGCGAACGGGCGTGCGTGGGCGGGGCTGGAGGAAGGCAGGTCGATCAGTGTGAGGCTCGAAACGCCGATCACCTTGCGGCCGAGCCGAGCCGACGTCCCGCCATTGAACGCTACGGCGGTCAGTTTTGAATGGCTGGCGATTAGTCCGCTCAGATCCGTCGCCCGAGGGTTGCGGATCGCGGCGTCCAGGCTTCCGGAACGTTGAGCGTCGGCGATCACGTCCCACAGCCCGACACCCTCGGCGCGCAACGCCTCAAGCCGATCCGAATAAGGGAGTGAGGCGAGGTCGCGGATCAGGACGCCGCCGATCAGACGCCAGAAGTCATTCCTCGGGTGGGCGTAATACTGATCCGCCGCCAGCGACGCGTCGCCGGGCAGGCTGCCAAGGATCAGCAGTCGCGTGTTCGCATCGACGACCGGCGCGAACGCCCGCTTGATCACGGGTTGCCGAACACTCGGGCGAAGACCGTGTCGACATGCTTCGTGTGATAGCCGAGGTCGAAGAGGGCCTCCAGATCGGCATCCGGCACGATGACTTCGGGATCCTCCTTGAGGAAGTCCAGGAAGTTGCCCTCCCCGCGCCAGACCTTCATCGCGTTCCTCTGGACCGCCGCGTAGCTGTCCTCGCGCGACTGACCCAGCTGCGTCAGGGCCAGGAGGACGCGCTGGGAGTGGACGAGACCGCCCAGCTTATCCAGGTTCTTCTGCATGTTCTCGGGATAGACCAGCAGCCGCTCGATCACGCCCGCCAGGCGGTTCAGCGCGAAGTCCAGATGCACGGTCGCGTCGGGGCCGATGCCGCGCTCGACCGACGAATGGCTGATGTCCCGCTCGTGCCACAGGGCGACGTTCTCCATCGCCGGCATCACGGCGGAACGGACCAGTCGGGCGAGGCCGGTCAGGTTCTCGGTCAGGATGGGATTGCGCTTGTGCGGCATGGCCGAGGAGCCCTTCTGGCCCTTGTCGAAGAACTCCTCGGCTTCGAGCACCTCGGTGCGCTGAAGATGGCGGATCTCGGTGGCCAGCCGCTCGATCGACGAAGCGACGACGCCCAGCGCGGCGAAGAAGGCGGCATGGCGATCGCGCGGAATGACCTGGGTCGAGACCGGCTCGACGCTCAGTCCCATCTTTTCGGCGACATATTCCTCGACCGCCGGATCGACGTTGGCGAAGGTGCCGACGGCGCCAGAGATGGCGCAGGTGGCGATCTCCTCCTTGGCCGTCAGCAGGCGACGCCGCGCCCGCTGGAACTCGGCGTGATAGCCGGCCAGCTTGAGACCGAAGGTCACCGGCTCGGCGTGGATGCCGTGCGAGCGGCCCACGGTCGGGGTGTATTTGTGTTCCTTGGCTCGCGCTTCGAGCGCTGCCAGGACACGGTCGACGCCCGCGATCAGCAGGTCCGACGCCCGTGCCAGCTGGACCGCGAAACAGGTGTCCAGCACGTCCGAGGAGGTCATGCCCTGGTGCAGGAAGCGGGCTTCCTCGCCCACCGTCTCCGACACGTGGGTCAGGAAGGCGATCACGTCGTGCTTGGTGGTGCGCTCGATCTCGTCGATGCGGTCACTGTCCCAGGCGGCGTTCTCGCCCTTGGCCCAGATGGCCTCGGCGGCCTCGGTCGGGATCACGCCCAGCTCGGCCATCTTGGTGGCGGCATGGGCCTCGATCTCGAACCAGATCTTGTACTTGGTCTCGCTGGACCAGATGGCGACGGCTTCGGGGCGGGAATAGCGGCTGATCATGGGCGCGGGTAAAGGCTTTCCGGGCCGAATCTGTCAAGGAAAGTCGGCGTCATCATCGGGAGAACGACCGTGGAACTCATCGTCGGCAACATGGCCTTCTCGACCTGGTCGCTGCGGCCCTGGCTGGTGCTGAAGCGGTGCGGGGCGGAGTTCACTGTGCGCGAGGTGCCGCTGTATGGCCCGGACTCGGTGCGGCTGCTGGCCGAGCACTCGCCATCCGGCAAGGTGCCGGTGCTGAACGTCGATGGCGTGGCGATCTGGGACTCGATGGCGATCTGCGTCTTCGCCGCCGAACGGTTTCCGCACGTCAGGCTTTGGCCCGCCGATCCCCATGCCCGCTGGCTGGCCCGGTCGGTGGCGTGCGAGATGCATTCCTCATTCATGGCGCTGCGGAACGAGTGCGGCATGGGGCCGGATGCGGCGGGCGTGATCCACACCATGGTCGGTCCCGACCGAGCCGCGACGCCGACCAGCGATACCGTCGCGGCCGATATCCGACGCTTCGTCTCGATCGTGCGCGACATGAAGGGGCGTTTCGGTGCGGGCGGCCCCTATCTGTTCGGCGACTGGTCGATCCCGGATGCCTTCCTGACTCCGCTGGCGACAAGGGTCCGGCACTATCAGATCGATCTGGCCGCCCATGGCGACAGCGACGGCGTGGCGGCGGACTATGTGGCCGAGTTGCTACGCCAGCCGGACTTTCTCGAGTGGGCGGAACAGGCCGTCACGGTTCGGCCTTAGGTCAGGGTCACCTGCCGATTAACGAGACCTGCGAACGCCCCTTTAAGGGAACGTCGTTATCGTCTCGAGCGAACCCGAGACCTCAAGCCATGTCCGCCCAACCGACCGCCGCTCCGAACATCGCACCGCCGCAGGCCCAGCGCCGCCCGACGCTGATGACCTATGGCGTCTTCCTTCTGGTCGGTTGCTGCCTGTGCGCATCGCTGGTCGGCAGCCTGCTCTAGGGTGCATCGCCGGCCAAGAAGCTGACTGACAAAAAACCCTATTATATACAGCGCGCTATCCGGCTTCTCTGGTGCTGATAGCGAGGATTTGGACTCTCTGGACTCGGGTCCCGTAGAGTCCAAATGAGTCCCACATTCAGCGCGTCCCGACCGGCTGCATCGACGCCACCAGAACGGGCTGGGCCGGGATCTGACCCGGCGGCGGCGCGACATAGTCCAGGCTGATCGGGATCAGGGGCTGGCCGGCCACGACGGCGTCCAGGGTGTTCAACGGCCCGCCCGTCATGCGCTGGTAGATCCAGTAGGCCGCCACGACCTTCTCGACATACTCACGCGCCTGGGGGACGTCGATCGTCTCGATCAGCAGCAGCGGGTCGGCGTTGGGACCGAGGCGACGCAGGGCACCGAGCATCGGGCCGGGTCCGGCGTTGTAGCTGGCGACGGCCCGCAGCAGATCACCCTGGAACTCGGGGCGCGCCAGCATCCGGTTCACATAGGTCTGGCCCATCTGAACGTTGGTGGCGGGCTGGAACAGGCGCTGGGGCTCGGTGACGAAGCCGCGATCGCCGCTCATCTCGGCGGCTGTCGTCGGCATGACCTGCATCAGGCCATAGGCGCCGACCGGCGAGCGCGCCTCGGCGTTGAAGGCGCTTTCCTTCCTCGCGATCGCGTAGACCAGCGAGCGTTCCAGCGTCCATCCGCCGACGGGAGTGATCTCCGGCATCGGATAGTTGGAGGCGTCGATCCGGGTGGCGTCGCCGCCGTTTCCACCGCCGAGGCGGGGCCCCAGAACGCGGGCCAGCCCGGTCCACAGGCGGCGGGTCTGGCTGCTGGCGGTGCGCAGGCCATTCCGCAGCTCGTCGCGTGCATCCGCTCGGCGGCCGATCTCGAAGAAGGCGACGGTTCGGCGCGCGCGGGTGTCGGTGGCCAGGAAGTCGTCCATCTCGCGCTGGTTGACGCCGCTCGGCTCGTCGTTCGAGGTGGAGACGGTGCGAACGACGGCATCGTAGGGCGTCGGGCCGTCGTGCACGATGACCGGCTCCTGGCCCAGCTGGCGCATCGCGATCTGGCCGTAGAAGGTGGCGGGCCAGCGCGCGGACAGACGCAGGAACTCCTGGATCCGGTCCTGTCGGCCGGACTGACCGGCGGCACGCGCGGCCCAGACACCGGCGCCCGCGCGGGTCCAGGCATCCTCGGTCGGATCCACCGCGACACGCTCGAAGGCGGAGAAGGATTTCGAGTAGTCGCCGGTGCGCCAGGCGGCGATGCCCACCACCCACCAGTCGCCGATCTGCTCGCCCTGGCTGATCGCGCTTTGGAGGTCGTCGCGGTTCAGCGCGACGCGCGCGGCCTTGGCCGGATCGGCTTCGGAGTTGCCGCCCGCGGCTGCGACCTGATCCCAGGTGCGGCTGAAGAAGGCGCCGGTGGGCCGCGTCGGCTCCTCGGCGCCGTCCGGGCGACGACGCATGGCCAGGGCATAGACGCGCTGGGCGCTGGGAAGGTCCGCATAGTCGCGAAGCCAGCCCGCCAGCTCGTCGAAGGTGGCGACATAATCGGCGTGGAACAGGCGTTCGAACTCGACCGTGCCGAGCAGGACCCGGTCGTTGGCCTGGCGGGCCGCGGCTCGCGCCGCTTCCAGATCGCCGCGTCGCAGGGCGTCGAAGGCATTGGTGTAGCTGAGGCGATCCGCGCTCGACAGGGCGGCCGGAACGCGGCTGGCCGATGTGTCGTCGCCTTCGTTGGCGGCGACCGCCAGATAGGGTTCCGGCGCCGCAAACGCGGGCAGGGCGGCGGCCGACAGGGCGGCCAGCGCGAAGGCGAACGTCGACGCCCTCAAGGCGCGGCGGCGGAAAATCAGCAAGGCGGCGGCCCCCTCGTGCTGCGCGTCTCCCGTCTCGATTCGGGATCGACGCGCGGTCTGCGATCGGTCGTCAAACACGAAGTATGCCGGAATCCCCTGTTAACTTCAATCACATCGCCGTCAGAGCGGAGATAACCGCGATCTCAGAGCGGATCGCTCTGTTCCACCCGTTCGGTCAGGGTCAGAATGTCGGCCCAGGCCTGACGCTTGGCCTGTCCCTGCTTCAGCAGAAAGCCGGGATGCAGGGTCGCGATGACGGGCGCCGACACATCGCCCTCGGGCAGACGCCATTCACGCCACTGGCCCCGGATACGCAGAATGCCCTCGTCCGTCTTGAGCACCGATCGCGCCGCCGCCGCGCCCAGCAGCAGCACCGCCTTCGGCTTCATCAGGAACAGCACCCGCTCCAGGAACGGCGCGCAGACCGCCTGTTCCTGGGCCGTCGGGGACCGGTCGCCGGGGGGACGCCAGAAGACGGTGCTGGTCACGTAAACCTTGCCGGTCAGTCCCGCCGCCGCGATCATCTTGTCCAGCAGCTTGCCGGCGCGTCCGACGAACGGCTCGCCGGCCAAATCTTCTTCGGCGCCCGGGGCCTCGCCGATGATCAGCACGGGCGCATCCGGTTCGCCGCGTCCGAACACGCAGCCCTTGGCGCCCATTCCCACCAACTCGCAGCCCTTGAAGGCGGCCGCCGCCTGCGCCAGTTCCTCCATGGTGTCGGCGCCGTTCGCCAGGCGACGCGCCTCGGCCGTCGCATCGCCCAGATCGACCACGGGCGCGACCGAAGCGGTCGCCTTGGCCACCGCTCTCACCGCCGGAGCGATGACGATGGTGCGATCGACCGCCGCGTCCTCGTAGCAGGCGTCGACCCCCGCATCGCGCCAGAAGGCGAGCAGGCTTTCGATGGCTGCGTGATCTGTGGGTTCGACGTTCATGGGGGCTCTGTGTCAGGGATAGGCCTTGACCGCCCCTGCGTCACGTTCCGATAAGCGGATACCCACACGCGCGACGCGGAAATCAGAGACTCACATGGCCGAAGATATCGTCGAAGGCGGCGCAGAGACGTCCCGGCAAGAAGCCATCCTCGACAACCTGCCGCCGCTGGAGGCGCTGCAGGGCGTCGAGCGCGAGATCATGGAATACGACGTCGTCATCGTCGGCGGCGGCCCCGCCGGCCTGTCGGCCGCCATCCGCCTGAAGCAACGCGCCGAGACCGACGGGAAAGAGATTACCGTCGCCGTGCTGGAGAAGTCGGCCGAGATCGGCGGACACATCCTGTCGGGCGCCGTGATCGACCCCCGCGCCCTAACCGAGCTGTTCCCCGACTGGAAGGAACGCGGCGCTCCGCTGGAGACGCCCGTCACCAAGGACCGTTTCATGGTGCTGGGGCCGATGGGCCAGGTCAGCCTGCCTATGCCGCTGTTGCCGCCGATGATGCACAACGACGGCTGCTACATCGCGTCGCTGGCCAACGTCGCCCGCTGGCTGGGCGAGCAGGCCGAGGCGCTGGGTGTCGAGGTCTATCCCGGCATGGCCGCCAGCCACGTCGTCTGGGATGAACCCTCCGGCCGCGTGAAGGGCGTCGTCGCCGGCGTGTTCGGCATCGACAAGCACGGCCAGCCGACCGGCGACTTCCAGCCGGGCATCGAGCTGCACGGCAAATACGTCTTCATCGCCGAGGGCGTGCGCGGGTCGCTGGCCAAGACCATCATCGCCCGGCATCAACTGGCCAAGGATGCCCAACCCCAGAAATACGGCATCGGTCTGAAGGAGCTGTGGCAGGTTCCCGCCGACAAGTTCCAGCCTGGTCTCGCCCAGCACACCACCGGCTGGCCGCTGGATGAGAACACCGGCGGCGGCAGCTTCATGTACCATTTCGGCGATCACTACGTCGCCATCGGCTACGTCGTGCACCTGAACTACAAGAACCCGCATCTGTCGCCGTTCGACGAGTTCCAGCGGTTCAAGCACCACCCCGCCATCGCCGAACACCTGGAGGGCGGAACCCGCATCTCCTACGGCGCGCGCGCCATCACCGAGGGCGGCTGGCAGTCGGTGCCGAAGCTCTCCTTCCCCGGTGGCGTGCTGATCGGGTGTTCGGCCGGCTTCGTGAACGTGCCCCGGATCAAGGGCAGCCACAACGCCATGAAGACCGGCATGCTGGCCGCCGACGCCGCCTATGACGCCGTCATGGCCGGGCGGGCCGGGGATCAGCTGGTCGAGTATCAGGCGGCCTATGAGAACAGCTGGGTGTTCAAGGAGCTTCAGGGCGTCCGCAATGCCAAGCCCTATCTGTCCAAGTTCGGCACGACGCTGGGCGGCGCCGTGGGCGTCATGGAGATGTGGTTCACGTCGCTGACCGGCATCGCCACACCCTGGACGATGAAGCACGGCAAGACCGATGCGGCCTCGACGGAGCCGGCGGCCAAGCACAAGCCGATCGCCTATCCGAAGCCGGACGGAAAGCTCAGCTTCGACAAGCTGTCGTCGGTCTTCATTTCCAACACTAACCATGCCGAGGAACAGCCCGCGCACCTCAAGCTGCTGGATCCGTCCGTGCCGATCCGGGTGAACCTGCCGCTCTACGGCGAGCCGGCGCGTCTGTATTGCCCGGCCGGTGTCTATGAGGTCGTCTATGCCGACGAGGTGGCGCGCACCGATCCGAAGTTCGTCATCAACGCCCAGAACTGCGTCCACTGCAAAACCTGTGACATCAAGGATCCGTCCCGGAACATCGTCTGGACCACGCCCGAGGGCGGCGGCGGCCCGAACTATCCGAACATGTAGGGCGGCCAGGGATGCGAGGGGCCCAATATACTTCGGGGCCTTGTCGTGGCCGCATAAGCCGGTGAATGTCCGATCCATGCGCCATGCCTCCCTTCGCACCCTTCTCGTCGCCGCTTCAGCCCTGATCGCGGTCCCCGTTCTGGCGCAGGAAGCGGTGCAGCCGCCCTTGGTTCCGGCCCCGCAGGAAGCGGCTCCCCCGCCAGCGCCGATGGTCGTCACCATCGACGATGAGGAAGCGGCCGCTCCGACGATCGAGCCGATCCCGCGCGTCTGGGCGCCGGTGCCGAGCAATGGACGCGGCGAGAGCGCCTATGGCCTCTATCTATCGGCGCGATCGGCCCTCAGTCGGGGCGAAACCGAGGTCGGCGCCGAGTATCTGACCGCGGTCGAGGCGCTGACACCCGAGCAGCCTCTGGTCCAGGATCAGGCCTTCATCGCCGCGCTGCTGGCCGGCGATCTGGACGTCGCCGCCCGCATCACCCCGTCATCCAGCGACACGGCCCCGGTGATCACACAGGCCGGCGCCTTGGTGAGCGCAGTCCAGTCCTTCGTCGGCGGCGACGCGCGAGCCGCCAACGACGCCCTCAAAGCCAATCCCATCGGCCCGCCCCATGCCAGGGCGGGTGCGCTGATCTCTCCCTGGATCGCGGCCGCAGCCGGAGACTGGGATCGGGCGCTGGTCGAGCCTAATCCCACGGGCGACCCACTGATCTATCTGTTCGGGCGCTATCATCGCGCGCTGCTGCTGGAGCATCGTCGTCGCTACGACGACGCGGACATCGCCCTGAAGGCGCTGTCGGACAATCCGCGCACCGCTCCGCTTTTCCGCGCCGCCTACGGTGAGTTTCTGGAACGCCGGGGCCGACGGGACGAGGCGCTCGCGTTGTATGACGCCGCGATTGCGGCGGGCGGAGCCGACGCCGGGATATCGCGCGCCCGCAATCGCGTCATCGCCCGAGGTCGCCCGCCGGCCCTGCCGGACTATCGGACGGGCACGGCCAAGGCCCTGACGGCGGCGGCGGCCCAGGCGTCGGCCGAGGGCGCCAAGGAATTGGCGGTGGTCTATTATCGCCTGTCGCTCAACCTGAAGCGCGATCCCGAGACGACCTATCTGCTGGGCCAGGCGCTGGGCCAGGCCGACATGGATCGGGCCTCGCGCGCGGTCCTGGCCGACGTCGGCGTCGAATCCGGGGACATCTACGCCGCCGCACAGGTTCAGCTGGGTTTGGGCCTGGCCGAGGACGGCGAAACGGACGCGGCGCTCTCCGCCTTCAGTCGCGCCCAGGCCGCCACGCCGGGCGACCCGCGTATCGCCTATGTGACCGCCAGCCAGCTGATCGCGTTGAAACGCTATGACGACGCCCTGGCCCTGCTGAACGGGCCGCTTCTGGATACGGCGGAGCAGAGTCCGGCCGTGCGCTTCATGCGCGGCGCGGCCTATGAATCGACGAGCCGTGTGCCGGAGGCGGAGGCCGAACTGTGGGCCGCTCTGCAAGCCCAGCCGGACGAGCCGGCGTTCCTGAACTACCTCGGCTACCTCTGGGTCGACACCGGCACGCGGGTCGAGGAGGGCGCCGCCATGATCGCCCGCGCCCATTCCGCCGACCCCGACGACGGCAATATCCAGGACAGCCTCGGCTGGTCGCAATATCGCCAAGGCCAGTACGACGTGGCCGTCGAGACGCTGGAACAGGCCGTCGCCAAGGAGCCCGCCAACGCCGAGATCAACGACCACCTGGGCGACGCCTACTGGCAGGTCGGGCGCCGCCGCGAAGCAGGCTTTCAGTGGAGCCGGGTCCTGACGTTGGATCCCGACGCCGAGCGCCGCGCTGAGGTGGAGCGCAAAATCGCAGACGGACTCGACCTCTGACGACGTTGACGGCCATCGCGAGGGCCAAGGTCAATTTGTTCCTGCACGTCGGACCGCCGGATGCGGCCGGCTATCATCCGCTCGCCAGCCTGGTGGCTTTCGCCGACGTGGGGGATGTCGTCACGGTCACTCCGTCCGACCGCCTGTCGCTGACCGTCACCGGCCCCTTCGCGTCCGGCCTGTCGGGCGAGGGCGACAATCTGATCCTGAAGGCCCTGCGTGCGTTGGGCGAGGCCGCCGGGGTAGAGCCGGCCCTCGCCGTAACACTGGACAAGCGCCTGCCGATCGCAGCCGGTCTGGGCGGCGGATCATCGGACGCGGGCGCGGCGCTTCGTCTGGCCGACCGTCTGCTGGGCCTGAACATGGGCGAGGCCGGGTTGGGCGAGGTCTCCCGGATCGTCGGGGCCGATGGTCCGATGTGCCTGATGGCGCGATCCGTCTGGGCCGAGGGCATCGGTGATCGCCTGACACCCGCACCGCAGATGCCGCCGCTCCACGCGGTGCTCGCCAACTCCGGACGACCGTCGCCGACGGGGGCCGTCTATCGTGGCTATGATGCCGGGCCGCTGGCCGCCGCCGACCGTCCGGCCCCTCCGTCTGACTGGTCGCCGGATACGGTCATCGACTGGCTGGCCGGGTGTCGGAACGACCTTCAGGTACCCGCCGTCACGCTGGAGCCCGTGATCGGCGGGGCGCTGCAGGCCATGGTCGCGACCGGCGCGCAGATGACGCGGATGTCGGGGTCCGGGGCCACGGTGTTCGGTCTGTTCAAGACCCGGGACGCCGCAGAACAAGCGGCCGAGGCTCTAAGGTGCGAACACCCGGGCTGGTGGATCACTCCGGTGCTTCTGGGCGAAAACGCGGCTCAGCGCCGACAATAAGGCCAAGTAACGTCGACATCCCGGCTTCGGCCTTGAGATGGCCGACAGATGACCGCAAGCTTCGCCTTATGGAGACAAACAACGCTGCGATTTGGAACCTGTGCGGTGTGAGAGGCTTTTACCGGCTTCGTAACACTGAGTAACGGACCGCGATCGTTTTCCTCCCCGGCGGTCCCTGCAGCATTGAAAAGGATACCGTCATGCTTCGCACTCGCCTTCTGACTGCTACCGCCGCCATGGCCTTGGTCACCGCAGGCTCGGCCTTCGCCCAGGATATGACAACCCCCGCCCAGCCCTCTCCGGCTCAGAGCGCCACCCCGGCGACACCTGCTACGCCGGCCACTCCGGCGATGCCCGCCGAGCAGCCGGCGACCCCCGCCACGCCTGCGACCGCTGCGACCCCAGCCACGCCGGCCCAAACCGCTGCGGCCCAGACGCCCGTGGCCGCCAACACCGTGGTGGATGTGCTGCGCGCCAATGGGCAGTTCACCACCCTGCTGACCGCGCTGGATGCCGCTCAGCTGACTGAAACGCTGAACAGCCAGCCCGCGATCTCAATCTTCGCACCTACCGACGCGGCCTTCGCCGCCCTGTCGGAAGCCGACCGGACGCGCCTGATGGACCCGGCCAACGTCAATGATTTGCGCCAGCTGCTGCTTTATCACGTGGTCGTGGCCGACGTGAACTCGAGCCAGATCGAAGGCGCCAAGGGCGGGGTCAAGACGGCCGCCAACACCGAAGTCCAACTGGACGGCACCGGCGATGCGATCAAGGTCGACGCCGCCACGGTGACCACGGCCGACCTCGACGCCTCCAACGGCGCGGTGTTCGTGATCGACCGCGTTCTGAACCCGGCCGAATCCCAGGTCGCCACCGGCGATGCGGAAGCCACCTCGGCCCCGGCCGAGGGCGCGACCGAAGCCACGCCCCCCGCCGATGACGCAGCCGTCGCCGCGCCCCCGGTGACCGACGAGGCCACCACTGACGAAACCACGACGGACGAAGGCGCCGCCACTTCGCCGGCCCCGCCCGCCCCGGCGACGGCCGCCCCTGCTCCGACGACGATGCCGCCGGCGACGACCACGCCGAGCACAACGACCACGCGCCCGGCGACCGGCGTCAACGCGCCGAACGGCCAGCCGGCCACGTCGGTGACGACCACCGCCTCGCCGCCGGTCCCAAACCCGACCGATGGCCAGACCGACGACGCCGATGAAGGCGACGACGCGGCGACCACCACCACGACCCCGGCGCCGACCCCGCGCCCGCAGTCGTAATCTCCCTCCGGGTTGGTTGAGTTGAGAGGCGGCGGGCCCTAGGGTCCGCCGCCTTTCTCTTTGCTCAAAGACTTGCCGTGGCCGAACCGCTCGCCTTTCAGGACCTGATCCTCACCCTGCACCGATATTGGGGCGATCAGGGGTGCGCGATCCTGCAGCCCTATGACGTGGAGGTCGGCGCCGGCACGCTTCATCCCGCGACCGTCCTGCGTGCGCTTGGCCCGCGTCCGTGGAAGGCCGCCTATGTCCAGCCCAGCCGCCGCCCCGGCGACGGGCGTTATGGCGAGAACCCCAACCGGCTTCAGCACTATTACCAGTATCAGGTGATCCTGAAGCCCAACCCGGACAATCTGCAGGAGCTCTATCTGGGCTCGCTGCGGGCCATAGGCATCGATCCGAAACTGCACGACATCCGCTTCGTCGAGGACGACTGGGAAAACCCCACTGTGGGCGCCTGGGGTCTGGGGTGGGAGGTCTGGTGCGACGGGATGGAGGTGACCCAGTTCACCTATTTCCAGGGCGTCGGCGGCATCGAGGTCGACGTGGTCTCGGGCGAGCTGACCTACGGGCTGGAGCGTCTGGCCATGTACGTCCAGGGCGTGGACAACGTCTATGACCTCAAGTTCACCAAGGAGGGCGTCACCTATGGCGAAGTCTTCCTGGAGAACGAACGCCAGCAGTCTCAGGCCAACTTCCATGGCTATGACGTCGATGGCCTGAAGCGTCGCTTCGAGGACATGGAGGCGGAGAGCCGCGCATTGTTGGCGATGACCGGGCCGCAAGGGCAGCCGTTGGTGCTGCCCGCCTACGATCAGGTGTTGAAGGCGTCGCACCTGTTCAACCTTATGGACGCGCGGGGGGCGATCGCGGTGGCCGAACGCCAGAGCTACATCGGTCGGATCAGGGACCTGTGTAAGGCCTGCGCGGTAGCCTATGTCGAGCAAGAGCGGGGAGCAGCCTGATGCCCCAACTCCTCCTCGAACTGTTCTCGGAAGAAATTCCCGCCCGCATGCAGCCGGGCGCCGCGCGTGATCTGGAGCGGATGGCGTCCGAACGGCTGAAGGCGGCTGGTCTGACCTGGGATGCGCTGACGACCTATGCCGGGCCGCGGCGGCTGACGCTGGTGATAGAGGGCCTGCCGATCGCGACGCCGGATCGCTCCGAGGAGCTGAAGGGGCCCCGCGCCAATGCGCCGGAGCAGGCGCTGGAAGGGTTCCTGCGCAAGACCGGCCTGACACGCGACCAACTGACCGAACGCGATGGCGTCCTGTTCGCGGTGATCGACCAGAAGGGCGTCCAGACCACGACCGTCATCGCCGAAACGGTCGATCACATCGTCCGCACCTTCCCCTGGCCCAAGTCGATGCGCTGGGGCTCGGGCACGTTGCGGTGGGTTCGCCCGCTGAAGCGGATCGTCGCCTTGTTCGACGGCGCCGTCGTGCCGTTCGAGATCGACGGCATCGCGTCCGGCGCCGTGACCGAGGGGCATCGGTTCCTGGGCTCCGGCCAGCCGTTTGCGGTGAAGGATTTTGCCGACTATCGGGCGAAGCTCGAACAGCATTTCGTCCTGCTCGATGCCGCCGACCGCAAGCTGAAGATCCTCGAAGGCGCCAAGGCCGCCTGCGCCGCACGCGGCCTGGCGCTCGTCGATGACGACGGCCTGCTGGACGAGGTCGCCGGCCTCGCCGAATGGCCGACGCCGATCCTGGGCGACATGGACCCACAGTTCCTCGACCTGCCGCCCGAGGTCGTCCGCCTGTCGATGAAGGTGCACCAGAAGTATTTCGCCGTCCGCGATCCCGCGACCGGCAAACTGGCTCCCAACTTCCTGGTCGTCGCCAATGTCGAGGCCTCCGACGGCGGCGTGGCCCTGGCCGCCGGCAACAGCCGCGTCCTGTCCGCCCGCCTGAACGACGCCCGCTTCTTCTGGGACGAGGACAGAAAAGTCGGCTTCGACGCCTGGCTGGAGAAGCTGAAGGGCGTCACCTTCCACGCCAAGCTCGGCACGATGGCCGAGCGCGTCGATCGCATCGCCGCCCTGGCCCGTGAGATCGCGCCGCTGGTCGGCGCCGACCCGGATCAGGCCGAACAGGCCGCCCGCCTCGCCAAGGCCGATCTGGCGTCGGGCATGGTCGGGGAGTTCCCGGAACTGCAGGGCGTCATGGGCGGCTACTACGCGCGTGCGGCTGTGGACTTCCCCACCCGGGCTCCGCTTCGCTCCGCCCGTCAGGAACGGCATGCCGTTCCCTCCACTCCCCATAAAGGGGAGGGAGAAAGCACGCCCAATCCTCTCCCTCCCCTTTATGGGGAGGGACCGCGAGGCGCAGCCGAGCGCGGGTGGGGCAGTGTCGAGCGAGACGCCATCGCCGACGCCATCCGCGACCACTACAAGCCTCAAGGCCCAGCCGACTCGGTCCCGACCGCGCCGTTGACCGTCGCTGTCGCCCTGGCCGACAAGCTCGACACCCTCGTCGGCTTCTTCGCCATCGACGAGAAGCCCACCGGCTCGAAGGATCCGTTCGCGCTGAGGCGTGCGGCGCTGGGTGTGATCAGGTTGATCCTCGACAATCAGCTTCGCCTTTCGCTCGATGAAGTTTGCGAATTCACCATGCGGGACATCGCCAAGCGTCCGGTCGTCATTCGCAAATGGACCAGCTTCATCAACAACGAAGCCGGCCGTGAGATGAACAGCGAGATCGGCGTGGGCTATGAAGTCGTCGCCTTCTTCGCCGACCGCCTGAAGGTCCTCCTCCGCGACCAGGGCAAGCGTCACGACCTCGTGGATGCCGTGTTCGCGCTGGGCGACGACGACCTCGTGCGGATCGTTAGGCGGGTGGAGGCGCTGGATGCCTTTCTCGCCACCGACGACGGCGCCAACCTGCTGGCCGGCTACAAGCGCGCCTCCAACATTCTCAAGGCCGAGGCCAAGAAGGGGCAGGTCCCGACCGGCATGGTCCAGACCGGCCTGCTGAACCAGCCTGACGCCGAGACGACGCTCGCATT
The DNA here is from genome assembly GCA_040385365.1 of Pseudomonadota bacterium. Classification (GTDB taxonomy): domain Bacteria; phylum Pseudomonadota; class Alphaproteobacteria; order Caulobacterales; family Caulobacteraceae; genus Brevundimonas. The sequence goes on from JAZKHL010000184.1 coordinate 28,386, forward strand.
TGCCGCCGACGCCGCCCGCACCGCCGTGGACACCGCGCTGGAGACCGAAAACTTCGCCGCCGCCATGACCGCCCTGGCGCGGTTGCGCAGCCCCGTGGACGCCTTCTTCACCGACGTGATGGTCAACTCCGAAGTCCCCGCCGAGCGCGACAACCGGCTGAAGCTGCTGGGTCAGGTGCGGGACGTCATGGGCAAGGTCGCCGACTTCGGTCAGGTGGCGGGGTAAGGGAGCGGTAGCCCTTCCCCCATTCTTCATGGGGGAAAGCGGCGCGTCGTCGAGCGGAGCGAGACGCGTCGCCGATGGGGGAAGTCTGGCTTGGCTGCCTCGCCGGCGACAGGAAGACTCCCCCATCGGTCCTGTTCTCGCTTCGCTCGAAGACGGACCGCTTTCCCCCTCAAGCGGGGGAAGGGCTTTCGGTGCGAAACTCTTCCCCACATCACCCTTTGTTACACCCCGGCCTCGCCTTCGCGCGCGCAGCACGTTAGTCAGGGCGCCAACCGAGCGGGGTCTACCCGCCGACGACATCCGACCTCAGGGGACTATGATGGTGCAGTGGGTTTACGGCTTCGGCGGCGGGTCCGCCGACGGCGATGCGTCGATGAAGAATCTGCTGGGCGGCAAGGGCGCGAACCTCGCCGAGATGGCCAAGCTGGGCCTGCCGGTGCCTCCGGGCTTCACCATCAGCACCGAGGCCTGCGTCCACTATTTCTCGAACGGAAACGCCTATCCCGCCGATCTGGCGGACCAGGTCGCCGCCGGCCTGAAGACGGTCGAAACCGTCGTCGGCAAGACTTTCGGCGATGCCTCGAACCCGCTGCTGGTCAGCGTCCGGTCCGGCGCCCGCGCCTCCATGCCCGGCATGATGGACACGGTGCTGAACCTCGGTCTCAACGACGAGACGGTCGAGGGTCTGGCCAAACTGTCGGGAGATCGCCGCTTCGCCTTCGACAGCTACCGCCGCTTCATCACCATGTATTCCAACGTCGTGCTGGGCCTATCGCATGACGATTTCGAGGAGGTTCTGGACGATCACAAGGACCGGTTGGGCGTCACCGTCGACACCGACCTGTCGGCCTCCGACTGGGAAAAGGTCGTCGTTGAATACAAGTCGGTGGTGATGCGCGAACTGGGCCGCGCCTTCCCCCAGGATCCACACGAACAGCTGTGGGGCGCGGTCAGCGCCGTCTTCGCCAGCTGGATGAACGACCGGGCCAAATTCTATCGCCGCATGCACGACATTCCCGAGAGCTGGGGCACGGCGGTCAATGTTCAGTCGATGGTGTTCGGCAATATGGGGGAAACCTCCGCCACGGGCGTCGCCTTTACGCGGAACCCCTCGACCGGCGAATCCAAGCTCTACGGCGAGTTCCTGATCAACGCGCAAGGCGAGGACGTCGTCGCCGGCATCCGCACGCCCCAGTCCCTGACCACCGCCGGCCGCGAGGAGATGGGCGAGACCGCCCCCTCGATGGAAGAGGCCATGCCGACCGTTTTCGCCCAGTTCGTCGACGTCGTCGGCACGCTGGAGCGCCACTATCGCGACATGCAGGACATCGAGTTCACGGTCGAACAGGGCCGTCTCTGGATGCTGCAGACCCGCAACGGCAAGCGCAC
>JAZKHL010000185.1:0-5167 GCA_040385365.1 Pseudomonadota bacterium
GCCAGCTGCTGGAGGTGCGCGGGATCGGCGACATGAGCCGGCTGGGCACGACCATTGATGACGCGGCGGGCGAGGCCTTCGACAAGATCGCCAAGGCCATGGGGCTGGGTTACCCCGGCGGGCCGGCGCTGGAAAAGATGGCCGAGACGGGCGACGGATCGCGGTTCGATCTGCCGAGGGCTCTGCTGGGGCGCAAGGATTGCGACTTCTCGTTCTCGGGGCTGAAGACCGCGGCGTCGCGGCTGGCGCAGACCTGCGAGACCGATCAGGACCGGGCCGATCTGGCGGATGCGGTCCAGTCGGCGATCGCGCGGCAACTGTCGGAGCGATCGGATCGGGCGATGGCGGACTATGCTGGGAAGCACGAGCACCTCCTTTTTGTCGTGGCCGGAGGGGTGGCGGCGAACCGGACCGTGCGGCGGGTGCTGGAGGCGACGGCGGCGAAACGCGGCTTCGATTTCCTGGCGCCGCCCATGGCCTATTGTACCGACAATGCGGCGATGATCGCCTTGGCGGGGGCGGAACGGCTTCAGCTCGGGCTGGTTTCGGATATCGATGCGCCCGCCCGTCCGCGATGGCCGCTGGACGAGGCGCGTGCTCTGGCCGATCCTGTCCATCCGACCGGGCGCAAGGGCGCGAAGGCCTAAGGACAAATATGAGCTATCGCACCGCAGGGGTCATCGGCGCTGGGGCCTGGGGTACGGCATTGGCGCTGGTCTGTGCCCGGGCCGGGCTGAACGTGATCCTGCAGGCGCGTGAGCCGGATGTGGTCGAGAGCATCACCGAGCGGCGGATCAACGAGGCCTTTTTGCCCGGCGTGGTGCTGGACGACGCGATCTCGGTGACGGCGGACCTGGCGGGTCTGTCGGAGTGCGATCTGGTTCTGGCCGTGCCGCCGGCGCAGTTCATGCGCGGGACGCTGGCGGCCTATGCGCCGCATCACCGGGCGGGGGCCCCGATCGTGCTGTGCTCCAAGGGGATCGAGCGCGGCTCGCTGAAGCTGATGACCGAGGTGCTGGGCGAGACGATCCCGGATGCACCCGCCGCCGTCCTGTCGGGACCGAGCTTCGCGGCCGATGTGTCCAAGGGTCTGCCGACGGCGGTGACCCTGGCCTGCGAGGACGCAGAACTGGGCGAGGCCTTGATGGAAACCCTGTCGGGGCCGGCGTTCAGGCCGTATCTGGCGACCGACCTGATCGGAGCCGAGGTCGGCGGGGCGATCAAGAATGTGCTGGCCATCGCCTGCGGCATCTCCGAGGGGCGGGGCCTGGGCAAGTCGGCGCATGCGGCCCTGATCACGCGCGGCTTCGCCGAGATGACGCGGCTGGGCGTGGCGCTGGGCGGAGAGCCGGAGACGGTGGCCGGGCTGTGCGGCCTGGGCGACCTGGTCCTGACCTGCTCCAGCCCGCAATCGAGGAACATGAGCCTGGGTCTGGCGCTGGGCGGAGGCCAGACGATCGAACAGGCGCTGGCGGGCAAGCGGTCGGTGGCCGAGGGCTATGAGAGCGCGCCCGCGGTGCGGGAACTGGCCCGGAAGATGGGCGTGGAAATGCCGATCTGCGAGGCGACCGCGGCGCTGCTGGCCGGTGAGACCACCGTGGATGCCATGATCGAGGCCCTGCTGTCGCGACCGCTGAAGGCCGAGCGCGAGTGAACGGCTATCAGGAGCCTGTCCAGGCTCCGCGCGATCGCGCGCGGGTCTGGAAGACGCCTGCGAACGTGACGCTGTGTGCGCTGGAGGAGATCGCCGAGCCGGGATCGCGCGGCTTCGTGCTGCAGATTGGCGAGGCCTTCTTTCACGGCTTCGTGGTGCGGCATTCAGGCGAAGTGCGCGGCTATATCGACCGCTGCCCGCACGTCGGCTTTCCTCTGGCGATAGAGCTGGACAAATATCTGCTGCCGGATGGATCGCTGATCCTCTGCGGCTGGCACTGCGCGGTGTTCGAGCCTCTGACGGGCGCCTGCGTCGGCGGGCCGGCGGCGGGAGGGCGGCTGACGCCCTGGCCGGTCGTGGTCGAGGACGGGATGATCCGGACGGGCGAACCCCTTCCCTGAGGCCTATTTCTTGAGCCGTGACGCGTTGGCGACTGCCGCCGAGTGGATCGGCTTCAGAGCGTCGGCCTGGGCCTTCAGCAGCTCGGTGTTCAGGGTCAACATCTGGCTGGCGGCCCGGCCCCACCAGGCGACGGCGTAGTCGTAATGGGCGGTCGCGGCGCCTTGCGGCGTCTTGGCGGCGGCGATGGCGGCGGCGGCCTTCTGGGCGTGGGCCACCTCGTCCATGGCCGATTTCGACACCCGCGCAGCCAGGTCGCCCAGATTGCCGGCGACGGCGACGGCGGATTCCGTCATCGCCTCCATCTTCTCGGTGCTCATCAGCGACATCTCGCGCATGTCGGCCTTCATCGGATTGGCCAGACCCTCGGCCATGATGTTCAGCCGGGCGGCGATGACGTCGGACGCCGCGCGCAGCATCTCGCCCTGATTGGCCGCGGCGCTCGCGGTCGATTGGGCGTTCTTCATCGCGCGTTGGCCGTCGCGGATCGTCTTGTCGAGCAGGGTCATGGCAGGGGCTTGGGCCGGTTTCGCTACTGCGGCAAGGTTTCATTGGAGAAGGCGGCGACGTCCTTGATCAGCGCCGGGATCGCCGCGTCGATGATGCGCTGGCCCTTCTCGGGGCTGGCCTGGCCCGGATCGGAGCCGATGCGGCCGTCGGGGAAGCGGGCGCGATAATCGGCGGCGTCCCGGATCGGGCCGTTCGGCGCGATCGTCGGCGAATACTCCGCCGTCTTGATCCGGTCGGGATAGGCAGCCTGGGTCACCGCGATCTCGGACGGGGTGGCGTGCATGCCGTGGCCCGTGGGGAACAGGCCGTTGCAGACGCCCATGACGCCCGGCAGGTCCCACCAGTTCCGCAGCTTCAGCACGTAGGGGCAGGGCTCTTCGAGGAAGGACCATTCGGCATACAGTTCCGAGAAGGTCGCCTCGATGGTGGCGACGTTGCCGCCGTGACCGTTCAGGAAATAGATCCGCTCGAAGCCGTGGCGGCTGAGCGACGACACCCAGTCGGTGATGGCGGCCATGAAGGTCGAGGGGCGCAGGCTAATGGTGCCGGCAAAGGCCAGATGGTGCTGGGCCATGCCGATGTTGAAGGTCGGGGCGATGACCAGGCCATCGTCGGTCTTCTCGGCCGCCTGGGCGATGATCTCGGGGCAAAGCCAGTCGGTGCCCAAAAGGCCGGTCGGGCCATGCTGCTCGTTGGAGCCGATAGGGATGATGACGGTCTTCGTCGACTTCAGACGCGCGTCGATCTCGGGCCAGGAGGAATAGGCGATCAGCATGGGGGGAACTCCGTGAAACCTCGCTCTCTTACCCCGTCACCCTCGGGCTTGTCCCGAGGGACCATGGGTCAACGGGCGTGATCTCACCGGTGACGCACAGGAGACGGACAGATGGATCCTCGGGACAGGCCCGAGGATGACGAAACGGGGTTTACGCCGCGAACGCCTTCAGGAACCGCTGCGACGCCTCGCGGGCGCGGCGCGGGATGTCGCCGACGGGCGGGCCCGTCACGCCCATGAACAGGCGCAGGTGGCCGTAACCGACGGCCAAACCCGTAAACATCTCGGCGGCGAGATCGGGGTCGGGTACGCGTAACGTCCCCGCCCTGTCCTGATCGGTCAGCCACAGCGCAAGGCGGCGCAGGCTCTCGCCGGGTCCTGAGTGATAGACCGCCTCGGCCAGATCCGGCGCCTGGGGCGCCATCAGGGCGACGCCGCGCAAAGAATCCCCCGCCGCCACGCCGAAGACCTTTTCCAGCATGGCCGTCGCCAGGGCGGTCAGCACCGTCTCCGGGTCCGCACCGGACCGCAACGGGGCGGTGATCAGGTCCGAGCGGCGTTCGGCCAGGGCGCGGCCGATGTCCACCTTTGACGCGTAGCGGTTGTAGAGGGTCTGTTTCGACACCCCGGCCCGGCGCGCGATCTCTTCCATCGACGCCGCGATGCCCTTCTCAGCGAACAGGGCGGTGGCGGCCTCCAGGATGGCCTCCGACTTCCGCTCGTCGATCTGACCGGCGATGCGAGGCATCAGTGCGCGTCCGTGACCGGCGCCGAGCCGGGCTTCACCGGCTGGGCGAACAGGGTGACCGCGGCGGCGAAGGCGCAGCCGATCGCCAGCATCGCGAAGGCGTCGCCGAACGCCAGGGTGGTCGCCTGACGATTCAGGATGCCATAGACCGCTTTCAGCGCCGCGCCGTTCGGATCGATGGACCCGCTGAACTGGGTCGCCATGCCGGTCAGCATGTCTTGCATCCGTGTGTCGGAAACGGGGATCGCGCTGGTCAACTCGCCCATGTGCTTGGCGGTGTTGGTGGTCAGGGAGGTGTTCAGAAACGCCAGCCCGAAGGCCCCGCCGACATTTCTGAACAGGTTCACCAAGCCGGAGGCGTTCTTCACCAGGTGAACGGGCATGGTGGACATGGTGACCTGCTGCGCCGCCAGCATGGCCATCATGATGCCGGAGCCGCGCAGGGCCTGGATGCCGGCGAACTCCCAGAAGCCCCATTCGGTGGTGACCGCATGGGCGTCCCACATGCCCCACGACGCCATGACGAAGCCGCCGAACATCATGATCCGCAGGTCGAGGATCCGCACCAGACGCCCCGCGATGGGCGCCGTCATGAACATGGCCAGGCCTGACACCACCAGGGTGGTGCCGACCTCGGCCGGCGAATAGTGCCGCACCCGCGACAGGAACAGCGGCAGCAGGAAGCTGCCCCCGAACAGGGCGGCGCCCACGGTGAAGGTCATGGTGATGCCGACGAGGAAGTTGCGGTTGTTGAACGCCCGCAGCTCCACCACCGGGTTCCAGTAGGCGAGCGAGCGCCAGACGAAGGCAGGTCCGGTGATGGCCGCGATCGTCGCCAGCAGCAGGATCATATCGTCGGCGAACCAGTCGTTCTTGGAGCCCTCCTCCAGCACGAACTGCAGGCTCATCAGGAAGGTCGCCATCAGGCCCAGACCCCACCAGTCGAAGCCCTTGGACAGGCTGGGATCGCCCTTGTCGAAGTTGGCGTAGCGCCAGACCAGAAAGAACGACAGAAGGCCGAACGGGACGTTGATGAAGAACAGCCAGTGCCAGCTCAGCGCCTCGGTCAGATGCCCGCCCA
>JAZKHL010000186.1:0-11633 GCA_040385365.1 Pseudomonadota bacterium
TCGCGGTACGGACCGTAGAAGGCCGAGGCGAACTTGGCGGCGTAGGACAGGATCAGGGTGTCATGGAACCCGTTGGCCTCAAGCGCCTCGCGGATGGCCTGGACCCGCCCGTCCATCATGTCCGACGGGGCGACGACGTCGGCCCCGGCATGGGCGTGGATGAAGGCCTGTTCGGCGAGGCGCTCCAGCGTCGTGTCGTTGACGATCCGACCGTCCTCCAGCACGCCGTCGTGGCCGTGGTCGGTGTAGCAGTCCAGAGCCACGTCCGTCATGACGCCGACCTCGGGGGCCGAATCCTTGATGGCCTTGATGCAATCGGGGATCAGGCCATCGGGGTCGGTGGCGCCGGTTCCGACCGTGTCCTTCATCGACGCGTCGACGTTGGGGAACAGGGCGACCATCGGGATGCCGAGGTCTCGCGCCTCGACAGCGGCGGCGGCCGCGGCCTTGGGCGAGAGCCGGAAGACGCCGGGCATCGAGGCGACGGAAACGCGGTCCTCGGCGCCGTCGTGGACGATCAAGGGCCAGACCAGGTCGGACGGGGTCAGGGTCGTCTCCGCGACCAGTCTACGGATCCAGGGCTGGCTCCGCAGCCGACGCGGGCGGGCCATGGGGAAGGCGGCGGGGGCGAAGGGCAGGGTCATGGGGATGATGTATCTTCCTTCTCCCGGTGGGAGAAGGTGGCTCGCGAAGCGAGACGGCTGAGGTCGGCTCTCGAAGATGACCCCAGGCAGCCGACCCTCACCCTTTCGCGCAAGACCGATCGCTTGCGCTCTCGGGCGCTCAAGCCCTCTCCCAACGGGAGAGGGAAGTGCGTAGAAGCCGCTGAAAACTACGCTTGGGAGACACCATGGATTTCGCCCTCAACGAAGACCAGCGCGCCATTCAGGACGCGGCGCGGGCGTTCGCGGACGCGGAGCTGGCGCCCCACTCGGCCGAGTGGGACGAGACCAAGCACTTCCCCGTCGATGTCATGAGGAAGGCCGCCGAGACCGGCTTCGCCGCCATCTACGCCTCGCAGGAATACGGCGGGATGGAGCTGGGGCGGATCGAGGCTGCGGTCATCTTCGAGGAACTGGCGCGCGGCGACGTATCGACGGCGGCGTTCATCTCGATCCACAACATGGCCACCTGGATGATCGACCGGTTCGGGTCCGAAGATCTGCGCGGGCGCTATGTGCCGCGCCTGGCGACGATGGAGCTGATCGCGTCCTATTGCCTGACGGAGCCGGGATCGGGGTCGGATGCGGCGGCGATGCGGACAACGGCGCTAAGGGACGGCGACGACTTCGTGCTGAACGGGTCAAAGGCCTTCATCTCCGGCGCCGGGACGTCCGACGTCTATGTCGTCATGGCGCGGACGGGCGAGGCGGGGCCCAAGGGCATTTCGGCCTTCGTGGTGGAGAAGGATGCGCCGGGTCTCAGCTTCGGCGCGCAGGAAAAGAAGATGGGCTGGAACTCTCAGCCCACGGCGATCGTCCAGTTCGACGACTGCAGGGTGCCGGCGGCGAACCTGCTGGGCCAGATCGGCGACGGGTTCCGCTATGCGATGATGGGGCTGGACGGCGGGCGGCTGAACATTGCCGCGTGTTCGCTGGGAGGAGCGCGGCTGGCGCTGGAGACGGCGCTGGCCTACGTCGCGTCGAGGAAGCAGTTCGGCAAGGCGCTGGCGGAGTTTCAGAACACACAGTTCAAGCTGGCCGATATGGCGACCCAGCTGGAGGCGGCGCGGCTGATGGTGCTGCGCGGCGCCTGGGCGATGGACACCAACCATCCCGAGAAGACCAAATGGTGCGCTATGGCCAAGCGGATGGCGACGGACGCCTGTTTCGACATCGCCGACGAGGCGCTGCAGCTGCACGGCGGCTACGGCTATCTGAAGGACTATCCGCTGGAGCGGATCGTGCGCGACCTGCGGGTGCACCGCATCCTGGAGGGAACGAACGAAATCATGCGGGTGATCACTGCGCGGGAGATGATGCGGCAATGAGCGACGCTGAAGTTCTGACCCGTATCGAGGGATCGGTCGGCCGTATCACCCTCAACCGGCCCAAGGCGCTGCATGCGCTGAACCAGGCGATGTGCGAGGCGATGACGGCGGCGCTGCTGGAATGGCGCGACGATCCCGCCGTCACGATGGTGCTGATCGACCATGCCGGCGAGCGCGGGTTCTGCGCCGGGGGCGACATCCGGATGATTGCGGAAAGTGGCGCGAGCGATGCGGTTGCGGCGAGGGCCTTCTTCCATGCTGAGTATCGGCTGAACGACCTGCTGTTCCGCTATCCGAAGATGGTCGTGGCTGTGATCGACGGGATCGTCATGGGTGGCGGCGTGGGCATTTCGATGCCGGCCGACGTGAGGATCGCGACGGAGCGGACGACCTTCGCGATGCCGGAGACGGGCATCGGCCTGTTCCCCGACGTCGGCGGCGGATGGTTCCTGCCTCGCCTGCCGGAGCCGGAGCGGGGAACGTGGCTGGCGCTGACGGGGGCGCGGCTGAAGGGGCGCGACACGGTGGCGGCGGGCATCGCGACGCATTTCGTCGAGAGCGACAGGGTCGAGGTTCTGAAGGCAGCGATCGTCCGGGACGGCCTCGGCGCGCTGGAAGGATTGACGACGACGGGCGATCCGATCGTGCCGGTTCCCGGGATCCTGGTCCCCTTGTTCGGGCATGACACGGTCGAGAGCGTCTTCGCCGCGCTGGAGGCGGATGGCGGCGACTGGCCGCTGGCGCAACTGGCGCTGCTGAAGACCCGGTCACCGCAATCGCTGAAGGTCACGCTGCGACAGCTGCGGCTGGGCGCGGCGATGGGCTCCTTTGCGGACAATATGGCGATGGAATACCGGCTTGGCGGCCGGGTGGTGCGCACTCACGATTTCCAGGAAGGCGTTCGGGCCGTGATCGTGGACAAGGACAATGCCCCGACATGGTCGCCGGCGACGCTGGAAGGCGTGACCGAGGCCGATCTCGACGCCCTGTTCGCCCCTCTGCCTGCCGAAGAGGAATGGACGCCGCTTCCCTGACCGCTTGCATCCCGAGAGCGGCTAGCGCGTAAGTCCGGCAGACCATCGTTCGAGGATTCGCCATGCTGAAATCGCTTCTGCTCGCCGCCACCGCCCTAGGCCTGACGGCCTGCGCGCCGATGATGGCCGGCGAGACCCCGACGGACCCGGCCGAGCGGCCTTCGGCGGTCGTCAACGACTACGCTCTGGCTATCGCCGATCCGCTGCGGCCCGCGGGAGAAGTGGCGCGTGATCCGTTGAGGAAGCCAGCCGAGATGCTGGCCTTCATCGGTATCGACGGTGGCGAGCGCATCGCGGACGTGCGGCCAGAGGAGGGCTATTTCAGCCGCCTGTTCGCGCGGGCGGTCGGGCCAGAAGGGCGCGTCTATGCCTTCGTGCCCAACCAGACGGCGGCGCGCGAGAACGGGTTTGGCGACACCCTGGCGACCGACTATCCGAACGTGACGCGGATCACGGGCGCGCTGGAAGACCTGACCTTCCCCGAGCCGCTGGATGTCGTCTTCATGGGCCAGGAATACCATGACTTCGTCATTCCCCGTTTTGGCGTCGATGTGACGAGGATGAACGCCGCCGTGTTCCGCGCGCTGAAGCCGGGCGGCCTTTATGTCATCCTGGACCACCAGGCGGCGGCGGGGGCGGGGACGTCGGTCGTCGGCACCCTGCACCGGATCGAGGCGTCTGCGCTGAGGGCCCAGGTCGAGGCGGCCGGATTCGTCTTCGACGGCGAGACCAGCGCGGTTCGCAATCCCGCGGATGATCACAGCCTGTCGGTCTTCGACGACGCCATCAAGGGCCGCACCGACCAGTTCGTCTATCGGTTCCGCAAGCCGGGCTGACGGCGTTCGCCGGACGCGCTAAGCTCGACCGGCGCCGTGAGAGCGCGAGGGAGAGAACCATGCGTCGTTCGCTGATCTGGGTCGTCTCGGCCGCCATTCTGATGTCCGCCGGAGGCTTCGCGCCCGCGCCACAGGACTCTGGCGCCTATGCCGCCGTGCTGGCCGATGCGAACCGGCCGGAAACGGATCGGGCCCGCGACGCCGCGCGCAAGACTGCCGAAACCCTGACCTTCGCCGAGGTGGAGCCGGGTCAGTCCATCGGCGACATGATCATTGGCGGCGGATACTTCACCCGCGTCTTCGCCAGCGCCGTGGGATCGACCGGTCAGGTCGTCGCCTGGCAGCCGGCCCAGTTCATCGCCTTCCAGGCCAGCTATGCCGATGCGGCGACGGCGGCGGACGCCATGGACAACGTTTCGGCCATCCGCTCGCCGATTGGCGCGCCCGAATTTCCGGCCGGGATGGACCTGATCTTCACGGCACAGAACTATCACGACCTGCACCTGCAGCCGTTTCCAACGGACACGGCGGCCAAGGTCAATGCGGCGGTGTTCGCCTCGCTGAAGCCGGGCGGGCTGTACGTCATCGTCGACCACGCGGCCCTGCCGGGCGCAGGGCTTGAGGCGGCGGATACGCTGCACCGGATCGACATCGCCGACGTCAAGCGCGAGGTCGAGGCGGCGGGCTTCGTGCTGGACGGGGAGAGCGACATCCTGCTGAACGCCACGGACCCGATGACGGCCAATGTGTTCGATCCGTCGATCCGTGGTCACACAAGTCAGTTCATGCTGCGCTTTCGCAAACCCGCCTGACGGTCTAACCCTCCCGCAAAACACGGGAGAGACATCATGACCGCCACCAAGATCGCCTTTATCGGCCTGGGCAACATGGGCGGCGGCATGGCCGCGAACCAGGCCAAGGCCGGCCATGCGGTCGCCGCCTTCGACCTGTCGGCGGCGGCGCTGGATCGGGCGAAGGGGGCGGGATGCTCGCCGGTCGCATCGGTGGCGGACGCCGTGCGTGACGCCGACATCGTCATCACCATGCTGCCGGCCGGACCGCATGTGCTCAAGGTCTATTCGGAACAGATCATCGGCGTCGCCCCGTCGTCGGCCCTGCTGCTGGATTGCTCGACCATCGACGTGGACACGGCGAGGAAGGTCGCGGGGCTGGCCAGGGAGGGCGGCTATGCCTTCGCCGATGCGCCCGTGTCGGGCGGGACCATGGCGGCGGACGCCGGAACCCTGGCCTTCATGGTCGGGTGCGACGAGGCGGATTTTCCGCGCATCGAGGCGGCGCTGGAGCCCATGAGCCGGGCGACCTTCCGGGCCGGAGACCACGGGGCGGGGCAGGCGGCCAAGATCTGCAACAACATGATCCTGGGCATCACCATGCTGGGGACGTGCGAGGCGATCGCGCTGGCGGAAAAGCTGGGGCTGGACCCGGTCAAATTCTTCGACATCGCGGCCAAGTCGTCGGGACAGAGCTGGTCGGTGACGACCTACTATCCGTGGCCCGGCCCGGTGCCGACGGCCCCGTCGAATCGGAACTACGACGGCGGCTTCGCCACTGCGATGATGCTGAAGGACCTGAAGCTGGCCCAGGACGCGGCGGCGAAGGCGGGCGCCTCCACGCCGATGGGAGCGCAGGCCGAGGCAATGTATCAGTTGTTCAGCGGCTTGGGGTACGACGGCCGCGACTTCTCGGGGATACTGCAACTGCTGCGCGGCAAGCTGGACGAACTGCCCAAGAAGTAGACGCAAATGGCCTTTCGCATCTTCATCATCGCTGCAATGGCCGTCTCAATGACAGGCTGTTTTTGGGGCGATGAGTATGCAGACGAGCGGTCTACGTCTGAAGAAATCAAGGCGGCAGCGAGTAGGTGCGGCATCGAAAACTTTGCGCCGACGCGGGCTGGCGACGGCTGGGCGGCCTATGTCGACGAGGCAGTCAAAGATCACAAGGCTAAGGAAGATTGCATCTACGATGGTCTAACTAGTCAAGGACGTGTGACGACACGCTAGATGTCTCGAGATGTTATTGAGAACCGTTATCGATTAAGGGCTTGCGACCTTTTTACCTTGCCGGGCGTGTGGACTTTGGAGTGTCATCGGCGCATCACCGCGCCGTTTCCGACGCCATAGAAAGTCGTCAGCCGTGTTCGATTACACCGCCGCCTTCCAGTCCGCCGTCGATCAGGTGAAGGGCGAGGGGCGCTATCGCGTCTTCGCCGACCTGAAGCGGGTGCGAGGCCAGTTTCCCAAGGCTGTGCGCCGGCTGGATGACGGGACGCAGCAGGACTGCGTCATCTGGTGCTCCAACGACTATCTCGGCATGGGCCAGAACCCGGTCGTGCTGGACGCCATGCAGGCCGAACTGGACGCCGTGGGCGCGGGCGCGGGCGGCACGCGCAACATCTCGGGGACGACGCGCTCGGCCGTGGACCTGGAGGCCGAGCTGGCGTCCTGGCACCAGAAGGAAGCCAGCTTGCTGTTCACCTCGGGCTATGTGGCCAACGAGGCGACGCTGACGACGCTGCAGCGCATCCTGCCGGGGCTGATCATCTTCTCCGACAGCCTGAACCACGCCTCGATGATCGCGGGCATCCGCAACGGCGGCTGCGAGCGGCATGTCTTCCTGCACAACGATCTGGCGCATCTCGAGACGTTGCTGGCTGCCGCACCGGCCGATGCGCCCAAGCTGGTGGCGTTCGAGAGCGTCTATTCGATGGACGGCGACATCGCCGATCTGGCCGGGACGATCGCCCTGGCGCGCAAATACGGCGCCCTGACCTATCTCGACGAGGTCCATGCCGTGGGCCTGTACGGCGCGACCGGCGCGGGCGTGGCCGAGCGGGACGGCGTCCTGGACGGGATCGACATCGTCGAATGCACCCTGGGCAAGGCCGTGGGCGTCATGGGCGGCTATATCGCCGCCGATGCCGTGATCGTGGACGCGGTGCGATCGTGGGCCGCCGGGTTCATTTTCACGACGTCATTGCCGCCCGCCCTGACGGCCGGGGCTCTGGCCTCGGTGCGGCATCTGAAGACCCATCCGGAACTCCGCACGGCGCATCAGGAGCGGGCCGAGACGCTGAAGCGCCGCTTCGCCGAGGCCGGTATCCCGGTGATGCCGTCGGAGAGCCACATCGTGCCGGTGTTCGTCGGCGATCCGGTCCACGCCAAGATGATCTCGGACATGCTGCTGGAAGACCACGGCATCTATGTCCAGCCGATCAACTATCCGACCGTGCCCAAGGGAACCGAGCGGTTGCGCTTCACGCCCTCGCCGAACCATGACGACGGCATGATGGACAAGCTGGTCACGGCGATGGACGCGCTGTGGACCCACTGCAACGTCGCCCGGATGCCGGTCGCGGCCTAAGTTTCGGTCAGGTCCCGACAGATCGCCAGTTGGCGAAACTTGCGTTACGATCTGCGGCTGGGGGAAAAGCCGATGAACCGTACCGTTACGTCGATCTTGCGTCTGCTCGCCGTGGTGCTTGCACTCGGCTTTGTCACCTCGCCCGCCGTCGCCCGCCAGGATGGCGAAGCGCCCGCCGCCCAGCGGCTGATGCCCGTGTTCGTCGAGGATGCGACCGGTGACCGTCCCGGCACCGACGGAGCGGCCATGGTCGCCGCACTGAACGCCCAGATCGCCGACACGCCAGGCCTCAGGGTCGTTCAGGATCCGGCCCAGGCGGCGGTTACGATCACCTATTTCATCTGGACGACGCCCTTCGAAACACCGCCGGCGGAGACCTTCCGAAATTACGCTCTGATCTTCACGCAAGGGATGACCGTCCCCAACGGCGCGGAGCTGGTTAAGGTGCAAGTCGGCTCCGAGGAAGGGGATCTGACGGGCATGCACCGGGAGGCGATCCACAAACTGATGGATTTGCGGGCTGATCTGATCGCCTGGCAGGACTCCAATCCGCCACCGCCGGCCACATGAGCGAACTCGGCGAAGTCATCGTCGAGTCGACGCGAAACGGCACATATCTCAAGGTAACGGCCGTTCATGTCGCCACGGGGCGGGAAGCGACGGCCGTGGGGCCGGCCCTAGAACCCAAGGCTGTCGAACGGTTGGCCATAGCCAAGCTCCGGCGTCTGATCGCCACGTCCTGACACTACATGTTGTGGCTGGGAGCGCACGGGACTAGATAGATCGCCTCCATCCTGACAGCCCGGACGCCGCCCGTGACCGCTCATTTCATCCATGACGCCTATTTCTCGCGCGGCCTGGCTCAGAGCGATCCGGACGTGTTCGCCGCCATCACAGGCGAACTGCATCGCCAGCAGGAGCAGATCGAGCTGATCGCGTCCGAGAACATCGTCTCCAAGGCGGTGCTGGAGGCGCAAGGTTCCGTGCTCACCAACAAGTACGCGGAAGGCTATCCCGGCCGGCGCTATTACGGCGGTTGCGAATATGTCGACATCACCGAAAACCTGGCGCGCGCACGGGCCAAGGAATTGTTCGGCGCGGCCTTCGCCAACGTCCAGCCGCACTCGGGGGCCCAGGCGAACCAGGCGGTGTTCTTTGCTCTGCTGCAGCCCGGCGACACCTTCCTGGGCATGGATCTGGCGGCGGGCGGACACCTGACGCACGGGTCGCCGGCGAACCAGTCGGGCAAGTGGTTCCGGCCCGTGACCTACAAGGTCCGCGAGGACGATCACCTGATCGACTACGACCACGTCGCCGAGATGGCCCAGAAGGAAAAACCCAAGCTGATCGTGGCGGGGGCCAGCGCCTATAGCCGTCATATCGACTTCGCCCGCTTCCGCGAGATCGCCGACAGCGTCGGGGCCTATCTGTTCGTGGATATGGCCCACTATGCGGGTCTGGTGGCCGGCGGCGTCTATCCGAACCCGGTGCCGCACGCCCACATCGTGACCTCGACCACGCACAAGACGCTGCGAGGACCGCGTGGCGGGTTGATCCTGTCCAACGATCTGGAGATCGGCAAGAAGATCAACTCGGCGGTGTTCCCGGGCCTGCAGGGCGGGCCGCTGGAGCATGTCATCGCCGCCAAGGCCGTGGCCTTCGGCGAGGCGCTGAAGCCCGAGTTCAAGGCGTACGCCAAACAAGTCGTCCTGAACGCCCAGGCGCTGGCGGCCGTGCTGGTCGAGCGGGGTCTGGCCATCGTGTCGGGCGGTACCGACAGCCACCTGATGCTGGTCGATCTGCGGCCCAAGGGCGTGACCGGCAAGGCGACGGAGCTGCAACTCGAGCACGCGCTGATGACCTGCAACAAGAACGGTGTCCCGTTCGACACGGCGCCCTTCACCGTGACCTCGGGCGTTCGCCTCGGGACGCCGGCGGGGACCACGCGCGGCTTCGGCGTCGCCGAGTTCCAGCAGGTCGGTCACTGGATCGCAGAGGTCGTGACCTCGATGAACGGCGGCGATGAAGCCGATCCGGCCGTGGTCGCCGAGGTCGCCGGTCAGGTGCGGGCGCTGACGGCGCGCTTCCCGATCTACGGATAGGACCGGATCGATGAAGTGCCCTTTCTGCGGCAACATGGACAGCCAGGTGAAGGACAGCCGCCCGTCGGACGACGGTGCGGCCATCCGTCGTCGCCGGTCCTGTCCCAACTGCAGCGGGCGGTTCACGACGTTCGAGCGGGTACAGCTGCGCGAACTGGTGATCCTGAAGCGGAATGGGCGACGCACGCCGTTCGACCGAGACAAGCTGGAACGGTCGCTGGCCATCGCCCTGCGCAAACGCCCGATCCAGCCGGAACAGGTCGAGCAGATGGTGTCGCGGATCGTGCGCCAGCTGGAGAGCCTGGGCGAGACGGAGATCCCGTCCAGCGTCGTCGGGGACTTCATCATGAAGGCGCTGAAGGGCGTCGATGAGGTCGCCTATGTCCGCTATGCCTCGGTCTACAAGGACTTCCGGGCGACGGGGGATTTCGCGCGCTTCCTGGGCGACGAGGGGCTGGACGACGACCACGGGCCGTCGAAAAGCTGATGCGGCCGCGCATCACCTGGAAGGTCGCCACGTCGCTGGACGGGCGCATCGGCACATCGACGGGCGAAAGCCAGTGGATCACCGGCCCGCAGGCGCGCGAGCAGGGGCATCGGCTTCGGGCTGCGCATGATGCGGTGCTGGTCGGCGTCGAGACGGTGCTGGCGGACGATCCGCGGCTGACCGTGCGGTTACCGGAAGGCGAGACGGGCGGCGATCCGCTGCGAGTCGTGCTGGACAGCCGGCTGAGGACGCCGCCGTTCGCACGGCTGGCCAAGGCGGGGACGCTGATCCTGACGACGAAGGATCCGGTTGCGGTCGGCGAGGCGGAGGTTCTGAAGGTGAAAGGCGACGCCGGTGGGCGGCCTACGGTCGAGGCGGTGCTGGAAACCCTGTCGGCACGCGGCGTCAAATCGCTGATGATCGAAGGCGGCGGACGGGTCGCAGCCTGTTTCATCACCGCAGGCGTCGTCGATGCGATCGAGTGGTTCCGGGCCCCGATCCTGCTGGGCGGCGACGGTCGGCCGGGGGTGGCCGCGCTGGCCTTGGCGAGGCTGGCCCATGCGCCAAAGTACCGACGCCTTGCGGCGGAGCCCATGGGTGACGACCTGTGGGAACGCTACGAAAAGGTCTGACGCGTGTTCACCGGAATTATCACTGACATCGGCCGCGTTCGTTCTGTCGCCCAGCCCCCTGCCGATTCTGGGCGCGACCGGCGCTATGAGGTCGAGACGGCGTGGGACGTGTCCGGCATCGATCTCGGCGCGTCGATCAGCCATGCTGGCTGCTGCCTGACGGTCATCGAGAAGGCGGACGGCTGGTTCGCGGTCGAGGTGTCGGGCGAGACCTTGGACAAGACGACGCTGGGCGGCTGGGCGGCGGGGACGCCGGTCAATCTGGAGCGGGCGACGAAGGTCGGCGACGAACTGGGCGGCCATATCGTGTCGGGCCATGTCGATGGGCTGGGGACCGTGGTCGAGATCACGCCGGAGGGCGGCTCGCACCGGCTGACGATCGAGGCGCCGGCGCCGCTGCACCGCTTCATCGCGGCAAAGGGCTCTATCACCGTGGACGGGGTGTCGCTGACGGTGAACAGCGTCCAGGGTCGCCGCTTCGGCCTGAACATCATCCCGCACACCTGGGAGGCGACGACGCTGGGGTCCCTGAAGGTCGGCGAGGCTGTCAATCTGGAGATCGACATGCTGGCGCGATACCTCGCGCGGTGGCAGGAGACCGCGTGATGCATCTCGCGGCCAACAGCACCGACAGTCCGATCAGCCCGATCGAGGATATCCTCGACGACGCCCGCAACGGGCGCCCCTACATCCTGGTGGACGCCGAGGATCGCGAGAACGAGGGCGATGTCATCATCCCGGCTCAGTTCGCGACGCCGGACCAGATCAACTTCATGGCTCGGCACGCGCGTGGCCTGATCTGCCTGGCCATCACGGCGGAGCGGGCCAAGCAGTTGCGACTGCCGCCGATGGCCGCCGAGAACCGTGAGAGCATGACGACCGCTTTCACCGTCTCGATCGAGGCGGCCGAGGGCGTGACGACGGGTATCAGCGCGGCGGACCGCGCGCGCACGGTTCAGGTCGCGTCGGACCCCACAAAGACAGCCGACGACATCGTCTCGCCGGGGCATGTGTTTCCGCTGGTGGCGCGGGACGGCGGCGTGCTGGTCCGCACCGGCCACACTGAGGCGGCCGTAGACATCAGCCGCATGGCCGGGCTGACGCCCGCGGGCGTGATCTGCGAGATCATGAACGAAGACGGCACCATGGCCCGGATGCCGGATCTGGT
>JAZKHL010000187.1:0-3458 GCA_040385365.1 Pseudomonadota bacterium
TCCTGATGAAGGCGGCGCCGATCGGGGCGTTCGGGGCCTTCGCCTTCACCATCGGGCGGTATGGGATCGAGTCGGTGATCAGCCTGGCGGCGCTGGTGGCCACCTTCTATCTGACGTCGGCACTGTTCGTGGTGGTGGTGCTGGGGACGGTGGCGCGGCTGAACGGGTTCTCGATCTTCAAGCTGATCCGGTACCTGAAGGAGGAACTGCTGCTTGTGCTGGGAACGTCTTCGTCGGAGGCGGCCCTGCCCAGTCTGATCGACAAGATGGAAAGGGCGGGCTGCGACAAGCCGGTGGTCGGGCTGGTCGTGCCGCTGGGCTATTCGTTCAATCTGGACGGCACCAACATCTACATGACGCTGGCGGCGCTGTTCATCGCCCAGGCCTGCGGGATCGATCTGAGCCTGGGTGAGCAGGCGCTGTTGCTGGGCGTCGCCATGTTGTCGTCCAAGGGCGCGGCGGGTGTGACGGGCGCGGGGTTCATCACCCTGGCGGCCACGCTGGCGGTGGTGCCCAGCGTGCCCGTCGCGGGGATCGCGCTGATCCTCGGTGTTGATCGGTTCATGAGCGAGTGCCGGGCCCTGACCAACTTTATCGGCAACGCCGTGGCGACGATCGTCGTGGCGCGCTGGGAGGGCGGGCTGGATCGCGAGCGGCTGGACGCGGCGCTGGCGGGAACGGGGTCAGCAGTGGCGGTCGGATCGCGCGAGAGCGACAGCGACTAGGCCAGCAGCGCCGTCCGCTCTTCCGCCGTCAGCATCCGCCAGGCGCCTTCGGGCAGGTTGTCCAGGCGGATCGGGCCGATGCGGACCCGAAGCAGGTCGATCACGTCGAGGTCGGCATGGTCGCACATGCGCCGGATCTGGCGGTTGCGCCCCTCGGTCAGGACGAAGCGGAGGCGTTGCTGCTCCATCCGCGTGACGCGCGCGTATTTCAGCTGACGACCGTCCAGCATGATGCCGTGGCGCAGCATGGCCAACTTCTTCTCGGTCACATCGCCGGCGACGCGCACGAGGTATTCCTTGTCCAAGCGGGACTCCGGCCCGATCACGGCCTTGGCCACGACGCCGTCGGACGACAGCATCAAAAGGCCGCGCGAGTCCTCGTCCAGCCGGCCGATGGGGGGCAGGGAGGCGTCCGAAGCGGGGGTGACGCCCGCGCCGATGCGGTTGGCGTCTGTGAGCAGGCGGACAGCCGGGATCTTGTCCGGCTCGGGCTGGCCGGAGACGTAGCCCAGAGGCTTGTGCATCACGATTGTGACTCCCGCGGCCAGCGAGGTCTCGGCGCGGTCGGACAGGGTCAGGGTCTGGCCCGCCTCGATCTTGCGGCCGGCATCCGTCACGACTTCGCCGTCGATCGAGACCAGGCCGTCGGCGATCAGGGCGTCGGCCTCACGGCGCGAGCAGACGCCGGACTGGCCCAGCCATTTGTTGATGCGGCTGGGCTCGGGGCCATCGTAGAGGCGGGAGAAGGCCAAGTTCAGTCGGCGGCGAGGGCGGCCGTGGCGATCGCGGCGTCCTCGGCGGCGGACGCACCCGACACGCCGATGGCCCCGACGATGCGTCCATCCACGATGATGGGGATGCCGCCTGCGATGGGCAGGGAGTCGTCGTTGGCCAGGGTGACGATGCGGCCGGCCAGGGTCCGTTCCTCCATGACCGAGGTCGGGATGCGATAGCGAGCGGCGGTGCGAGCCTTCTTCTGGGACACCAGGATCGAACCGTACTGAACGTCGTCCATCCGGGCGAAGGCGACCAGTTCGCCGTTCGGCTCGACGATGGCGATGGCCATGCGGAAATTGCCGGCACGGGCGGCGGCGACCGCGTGGTCGAGCAATGCCTGGGCGGCATCAAGCGTAATGGGTGCGCCATAGGCCGGGGCCGGGGCGGGCGCTGTGGCAGGCGCGGCAGTCTGGGCCAGGGCGGCGGGGGCGGCGGTCGCCAGAGCGAGGGCGAGGATCAGGCTTTTCATCGTCGGTTTCCGGTTCAGGCGAGGCGAAAGAGAAGCATCAGATTGTTGACGGGCATTTCGACGCGCCGGGTCAGGTGCAGGCGGTGCGACTTCGCCAGCGCCACGATCGTATCGCGGTCACGCAAGCCCCAAGCCGGATCGCGAGCTTTCAGGCTTTCATCGAAAGCGGCGTTGGACGGCGCCAGGGGCGCGCCGGCCTCGTGAAACGGCCCATAGAGGACCAGCAGCCCGCCGGGATCGACCAGGACGCCGGCGGCAAGTCTCATCAACCCTTCCGTCGCGCTCCAAGGGCTGATGTGGATCATGTTGATGCAGACCACGGCCTGAAAAGTCTGCGCCGGCCAGCCCGCTTCATCCAATGCATCAAGGGTGAGCGCGGGCCGCAGGTTCGGCAGGCGGGCATCGGCCGTCCAGGCGGCGATGCTGGCCAGCGCCTCCGGCGACGGGTCGCTGGGGGTCCATGTCGTGGCTGGCAGAGCGCGCGCGAAGCCGACGGCGTGCTCGCCGGAGCCGGACGCGATTTCCAGCACATCGGCTCGGGCGGCGAGATGGACCTTCAGCACATCCAGAATCGGAGCGGTGTTCCGCGCGACGGCCGGAGACGATCGGGCGCCATCGACCGGCGCGGACTGGATAGGGTCAAGGGTCTGCACGAGGATGAGATACAGCCGCGCGGGCCGCGACGCGACCGGTTTCCGCCCTTCGCGTTCAACGGCTCGTTTAGCCGGGGGAGAAATCTTGCAGCGGTTGACGCAACGGCGCCCTGAATGTCATTGCGGCTGTAACGGGTCGTGAGGCCCTGTTACAAAAGGGCAGGCTACGGCGGGCGTCAGACCGGCCGAGCCGAATGTTTCAGGAGAGTTCGCTTGGCTTCCACCTCGACCGTCCCGGGCCTTCGCCCGGCGCCGACCCGTCACGCTGGCCTTATCGCCTGGGTGGAACAGATCGCGGCCCTGACCAAGCCAGCGCGGGTCCACTGGTGCGATGGGTCGGAGGTTGAGAAGTCCGTGATCATCGCCGACCTGATCGAGAAGGGGACGCTGAAGGCTCTGGACCAGACCAAGCGGCCGGGGGGCTATTACGCGGCGTCCGATCCCAAGGACGTGGCGCGGGTCGAGAGCCGGACCTTCATCTGCTCCCAGGACGAACAGGACGCCGGCCCGACCAACAACTGGTCTGATCCGGCCGAGATGCGGGCGCGTCTGGACGGGCTGTTCGACGGCTGCATGGCCGGGCGGACGATGTATGTCGTGCCGTTCTCGATGGGGCCGCTGGGCTCGCACATCTCGGCGCTGGGTGTCGAGATCACCGACAGCGGCTATGTCGCCGTATCGATGGGCATCATGACACGGATGGGTCAGCCGGCGCTGGACGTGCTGGGCGATGACGGCGTCTTCGTGCCGGCCGTGCACACGCTGGGCGCGCCGTTGGTGGAGGGTCAGGCGGACGTGGCCTGGCCGTGCAACGAGGACAAGTGGATCGTCCAC
>JAZKHL010000188.1:0-14697 GCA_040385365.1 Pseudomonadota bacterium
ATCTACGAGAACGTCGCCTATGGGCCCCGCATCCACGGCCTGACGACGTCCAAGTCCGAGATGGACGGCATCGTCGAGAGCGCGCTGAAGAAGGCCGGTCTGTGGGACGAGGTCGCCGACCGGCTGCATTCCGCCGGGACCGGCCTGTCGGGCGGTCAGCAGCAGCGTCTGGTCATCGCCCGCGCCATCGCCGTTCGGCCCGAAGTCATCCTGATGGACGAACCTTGCTCGGCGCTGGATCCTATCGCCACGGCCAAGATCGAGGAGCTGATCGACGAACTTCGTGAGCAATACTGCATCGTCATCGTCACCCACTCGATGGCCCAGGCGGCGCGGGTGTCGCAGCGCACGGCCTTCTTCCACATGGGCAAGCTGATCGAGCAAGGGAACACCGAGGAAATCTTCACGAATCCTCGCGAGCGGCGCACGCTGGACTACATCACCGGAAGGTTCGGCTGATGAACCAGCACACGGTCAAGGCTTATGGCGACGAACTGAACCAGCTGACGGCCGAGGTCGCGCGGATGGGCGGCTTGGCTGAGGCGCAGGTCGCGGATGCCGTGGAGTCCGTGGCGCGACGCGACATCGCCCTGGCCCGCGCCGTGGTCGATCGCGACGCCAAGCTGGATGCGATGCATCGCGATATCGAAAAGAAGGCCATCCGTCTGATCGCCCTGCGCCAGCCGGTCGCGTCGGATTTGCGCAAGACGCTGGCGGCGATGAAGCTGGGCACCGACCTGGAGCGCACCGGCGATCTGGCCAAGAACATCGCCAAGCGGGCCCTGTCGCTGGCCGAAACCGAGCCGATGCAACCGCTGACCCGCTCGATCGAGCGGATGGGCAAACTGGTGTCGATGCGCCTGCGCGATGTGCTGGACGCCTACACCGCTTCCGAGATCGACCGGGCGATGACGGTCTGGGCTTCGGACGACGAGGTCGACGAGCATTACAACGCCCTGTTCCGCGAACTGCTGACCTACATGATGGGCGATCCCAGGACGATCAGCGCCTGCACCCACCTGCTGTTCATGGCCAAGAACCTGGAGCGGATCGGGGACCATGCGACCAACATCGCCGAGGTCATCCACTATGAAATCACCGGCGAGGAAATGATCGGCGAGCGGCCGCGCTGGACGCCAGCACCGGGCGACTGGGACGCCGACACCGGCCACCTGCCTACGCCGACGACAGACTGACGGGAGAGAGCCGGATGCAGCCCTATATCCTGGTGATGGAAGACGAGGACGCGCTGTCGACCTTGCTCCAGTACAACCTCGAGAAGGAGGGCTACGACGTGGTCGTGGCCGCCGACGGCGAGGAAGGTCTGGTCCAGATCGACGAGCGCCAGCCGGACCTGGTCCTGCTGGACTGGATGCTGCCCAAGGTGTCGGGGATCGAGGTTTGCCGGCGCCTGCGGGGACGTCCCGAGACGCGCAACCTGCCGGTCATCATGCTGACGGCGCGGGGCGAGGAAAGCGACCGCGTGCGCGGGCTGGACACGGGCGCCGACGATTATCTGACCAAGCCGTTCTCCATGGTTGAACTGATTGCCCGCATCCGCGCCGTGCTGCGCCGGATTCGGCCAGGCCTGGCGGACGACCGGGTGGGGCATGGCGACATCGTCATCGACCGGGTCGCCCACAGGGTTCGCCGCGCCGGCAAGGAGGTCCACTTGGGGCCGACCGAGTTCCGGCTGCTGGACCATTTCATGCGCCACCCGGGCCGAGTGTTCAGCCGTGAGCAGCTGCTGGACGCCGTCTGGGGCTCGGATGTCTATGTCGAGGCGCGCACCGTCGATGTGCATGTGGGGCGGTTGAGGAAGGCGCTGGACGTCGGCGAGAGCGCAAACCCGATCCGGACGGTCAGGTCTGCGGGCTATTCGCTGGATCTGGAAGGCTAATCGATCGCGCGGCACTCCGTCGGCTGGCGGCCATCGGCGGTCCAGGTGGCGAGGATGCCCTTGCCGCGCAGTTCATAGGCGCTGGCCTTGTACCAGATGCCGTCGGCGGCGCGCTCCTGGTACAGATCGACGGCTTCGCCCGAAGAGTTGCGGATCGTCGCCATGCTGCGTGGATTGTCGAAATCGACTGATAGACGCTCGCCGTTGTCGCACAGATAGACGGTGCGGATCACGCGGTTGGTGGCGCGGTCCTGAAGCTCGGCTCCGGTTCGGCGGCGGGCGGTCTGGGCTTCCACAGCGCGCTGGCGAACGGACTCGCCGTCGGTCGGGGCCTTGGCCGGTTTGGGTCCACAGGCGGTGAGGGCTGCGGTGACGGCGGCTAGCAGGATCAGGTGACGCATCAATCTCTCTACCGCGTTACGGCCAGGCTTGCCTAACGGCCGGAGGCCGTCGGCGTTCCGGTGCGGCGCTGCCGGAAGAAGCCACGCAGCAGGGTGGCGGATTCGTCGGCGAGCAGCCCGCCTTCGGTGGCGGGTCGGGAGTGGATCGTCGGCTGCTCGAACAGGCGAGGACCATGGAGGACTGCACCGCCCTTGGGATCATCGGCGGCCCAGACGACCCGGCCGATTCGGGCGTGGCTGATGGCGCCCGCGCACATCGCGCAGGGCTCCAGCGAAACATACAGGGTCAAGCCGGTCAGGCGGTAGTTGCCGCTCGCCAAGGCCGCCGCGCGCATCGCCACGATCTCGGCATGGGCGGTCGGATCGTGTGCGCCCACGGGGCCGTTGGCGCCGGTCGCGATCACCGTTCCCGAGGACTCATCCACCACGAGAGCGCCCACGGGGACCTCTCCGGCGTCCGCCGCCGCTTGCGCCAGGTCCAATGCCATGCGCATGAACCGCTCATCATGGCCCGCCATACAGACGACAACGACAAGAAGCCCCGCGCCAGTCAAGCCCCGCGCGCCCACAAGCCCGGAGACCGGCCGAAAAGC
The DNA here is from genome assembly GCA_040385365.1 of Pseudomonadota bacterium. Lineage (GTDB taxonomy): Bacteria > Pseudomonadota > Alphaproteobacteria > Caulobacterales > Caulobacteraceae > Brevundimonas. Next base: position 2,895 of record JAZKHL010000188.1, read on the forward strand.
GGCTCCGCACGGCCAGGATCGGCCTCCGCCGCCCTGTTCCAGTCCAGCACGAAAGCCCCAGAGGGCGGACGCGGTTCGGGCAGCGGTCGCGCCTATCCCGCCGACAAGGGCGCGCGACCGGAGCCGAAGCCGAAGGGCCCGCGCGCCGGCGGCAAACCGGGCGGCAAATCCGGCGCCAAGGATGCCGCTCCGGCCGAGCCGAAACGCAGCGAGCGTATCGCCAAGGCGATGGCGCGGGCGGGCATCGCCTCGCGTCGCGAGGTCGAGCGGCTGATCGGCCTGGGCAAGGTGGCGGTGAACGGCCGTATACTGGACACGCCGGCGACCCTGGTGACGCGCGACGACGTCATCACGGTGGACGGCAAGCCGATCGCGGCGGCGCAGGCGACGCGGGTCTGGCGCTATAACAAGCCTGTGGGGTTGCTGACCTCGCACAACGATCCGCAGGGGCGGCCGACGGTGTTCGACGCCCTGCCCAGCGGTCTGCCGCGCGTGATCTCGGTCGGGCGACTGGATATCAACACCGAGGGCCTGTTGCTGCTGACCAACGACGGCGAGCTGAGCCGGGCGCTGGAGCTGCCGGAGACGGCGCTGGTGCGCCAGTACCGGGCGCGGGCGCGTGGGCGTGTGACCCAGGCCGACCTGGATAAACTGAAGGACGGCGTGACCGTCGACGGCGTCCGCTACGGCCCGGTTGAGGCGAATATCGACAAGGCGACGACCAAGGAGGACGGGTCGCAGGCCGCCAACCTGTGGATCAGCGTCCAGATCACCGAGGGCAAGAACCGCGAGGTGCGCAAGGTGCTGGAATCGGTCGGTCTGATCGTCAACCGGCTGATCCGCCTGGCCTATGGCCCGTTCCAGCTGGGCACGCTGGCGGTCGGATCGGTCGAGGAGGTGGGTCCGCGCGTGATTCGCGAACTGCTGGGCGAGCACATCCGACCCGACAACCTGCCTCAGGGCAACACCGTCGAGACCCCGGCGCCGGTTCCCGGCCGCCGCACCGGCGCGCCCAAGGTGACGGGCGCCTCTGGCTCGGCCATGTCGGACCCGTCGAGGAAGCCCAGCCGCGTCCGCGCCGCCGCGACGGCTCAGGTCGAAGGCGCGGAACGCGCCAACCGGCCGCCCAAGAAGGCCGGATGGGCCAAGGCGTCGCCGCCGAACCCGCGCGGACCTTCGACCAAGAAGCCCTGGGCTTCGCGCGAAGGCGACGCCGGCGAGCGGCCCGCGCGCACGTTCAAGCCGCGCGAGGACAAGATCATCGGGCCGAAGTCGGCGACCTGGGCTCGGGATGGAGACAAGGCCGGGCCGAAGCGCGAATTCAAGCCACGCGCCGGCGCGACCGCGCCGCGATCCAGTGGGCCGCGTTCCGGACCGGGCGGACCTCGACCGTCGGGGCCTCGTACAGGCGGCAAGCCGCGCGGTTGACGGCTCGGTCGGGCTGTCGGATCGTCGTGTTCTGACCTGAGGGGGCCGGGCGGATGTCGATGGAAATGCTGGAGGCGGGCAAGCCAGAGCGCGACTATGCGCTGGAACGGCTGATCATGCTGTCCGACGGCGTGTTCGCGATCGCCATAACACTGCTGGCGCTGGAACTGCATCCTCCGGAGCATTGGGATGGCGCGTTCGAGAGCCTGGTGTCCGAGATGGCCCGGCCGTTCGGCGCGTTCGTGCTCAGCTTCACCATCATCGCGACCTATTGGGTCAGCCACCGCCGCATGTTCGGACGGTTCGTCACCGCCGATCTGGGCCTGACCGTGCTGAATCTGATTCTCCTCGGGCTAATCACGCTTGTTCCGGTCGGCGCGATCCTGCTAGCCGAGGGAGGGCCGAATAGCGCCGGCTATGGGATCTACATGGCGCTGATCGCCAGCATAGGCGTCGCCACGACCGCGATCTGGGGATACGCCAGCTTCAAGCCCGCGCTGTTCGCCGAAGTTCCGCCGATGCGCGCGCGCGTGGTGGTGGCGGCGGTCTTGCTGATACCGGCCGTCATCCTGCCGATACTGGCGCTGGTTGCGTCCAGCCGTGCGTCGCCGGCGGCCCTGGTTCTGGTCGTTCTCCTGGTCGCGGGGATCAGGGGTCTGCGCGTCTGGGCAGGCCGGACCGGCGTCAAACAATGGATGCCCTAGGGGAAACGATGAGTACGACCGAACACGACCATGGCCATCCGAAAGACAACAGCCTCGACCGGCTGCTGTTCTTCTCCGACGGCGTGTTCGCCATCGCCATCACGCTTTTGGCCATCGAGTTGCATCCCCCTCACGACTGGGATGGAACGTTCGCCACCTTGTTGCGCGAAGGCTGGCCAATGATCGCAGCCTTCTCGCTCAGCTTCGCGGTCGTCGGCATTTTTTGGAATTCTCACCGTCGGCTGTTCTCAGGCATGGAGCGGTTCACAGCGGGCGTCTTTGCGCTGAACCTGATGCTTCTGGCCGGGATCGCGCTGATGCCGTTCGTCACGGTGCTGATGTACACGCCACCGATCACGGCCGAGACGTTCGCCATCTATCTGGGACTGGTGTCGGTGATCGGATTGCTGAACGGCCTGACTTATGGGTACGCGGTCTTCATCGCCGACGTCGTGCGTCCCCGCCGCCATCCGGTTCACCGGCTGGCCATCATGCTGATGCAGAGCCTGATGCCGGGGGCCTGCTGTGGCCTTTCGTTGATGTTTTTCGCCGATGCGCCGGTTTGGATCACAGGTCTGCTGGCACTGTCCGTGGCTGGGCTGACCGGTTTCCTTATCTGGTCCAATCGTCACTTCAAGATTTCGGCGCTGGATTGAGAATCGTCGCCGGGAAACTGAAAGGCCGGGCCATCGTCGCGCCGGAGGGCCAGGGCACGCGACCGACCTCCGATCGCGCACGCCAGGCCGTCTTCAATGTGCTGGAACACGCAACCTGGGCCGGGCCGCTCCAGAACGTGCGGGTGATCGACCTGTTCGCCGGATCGGGCGCCTTGGGCTTTGAAGCGATGAGCCGGGGCGCGGATCCTTGCCTGTTCGTCGAGACCGACGACGCCGCGCGTGGCGCAATCCGCGAGAATGCCGAGACGCTCGGCCTCACCGGCTCTGTCCGTGTGCTTCGGCGCAGCGCGACGGATCTGGGCGAGCGGCCTGCTTCCACCGGCCCGGCCTTCGACCTGGCCTTCCTCGACCCGCCCTATGGCAAGGGGTTGGGCGAACTGGCTCTGGCAGGGTTGCTGGCGGGTGACTGGCTTAAGCCCGGCGCGATCGTGATGCTGGAACGCGGCTCGGGCGAGCCGGAGATCGAGACGCCGGGGTACGAGCGGCTGGATGCGCGGGATTATGGCGCGGCGCGGGTGCTGTTCCTGCGACGCGTCTAACGCCGCCCGAACAGCTTCTCCAGATCGTGGAGCTTGAGCTCCACATAGGTCGGCCGCCCGTGGTTGCACTGGCCCGAATGGGGGGTGGCCTCCATCTGGCGGAGGAGGGCGTTCATCTCGGGGGCGGAGAGGACGCGGCCGGCGCGGACGGAGCCGTGGCAGGCCATGGTGCCGCAGACCTCGCCCAACCGTTCCGACAGGGCCAGGGCGGCGCCGTGTTCGGCAAGGTCGTCGGCGATGTCGCGGATCAGGCCCTGGACGTCGGTGTCGCCGAGCAGGGCGGGGGTCTCTCGGACCAGGACGGCGCCGCCGCCGAAGGGTTCGACGATCAGGCCCAGTTGGGCCAGTTCGTCGGCGCGGGAGACGACGCGGTCGGCCTCGGCGGGGTCCAGTTCGACGACCTCGGGGGTCAGCAGGGCCTGGCGGGTGACGGAGCCCTGCGCCATCTGGGTCTTCATCCGCTCGTAGACGAGGCGTTCGTGGGCGGCGTGCTGGTCGACGACGACGATGCCGTCGCGGGTCTGGGCGACGATATAGGTGCCGTGGACCTGGGCGCGGGCGGCGCCGAGGGGCTGGTCGATCGGGTCGGCGGGGTTGGCGGCGCCGGACTGTTCGGGCCATGACGCGAACCCTGGCGGGGTCTCGACGCGGGCGCTGCGTTCCGACAGGCCGGGGATGTCCTGGTTGGCGGCCACGGGTCTGTCCCAGCCGGTCCAGCCGCTGAAACCGCTGGCGGCGAAGCTCTGGGACGTCGGCGAGGAGGGGCTGTAGGGCGCGCCGGTGTGGGTGGTGAAGCCGGCGATGACGCTGTCTGCGACGGTGGTGGAGGCGCGGTGGCCGGCGGCGTGGAGGGCGTGACGAAGCGCTCCGACGATCAGGCCGCGCACCATGGCGGGATCGCGAAAGCGGACCTCGGCCTTGGCGGGGTGGACGTTGACGTCGACGAACAGCGGATCGATCTCCAGGAACAGCACCGCCGCCGGATGCCGGTCGCGGGCCAGGAAGTCGGCATAGGCGCCGCGCAGGGCCCCTTGCAGCAGCCGGTCGCGGACAGGGCGGCCGTTGACGAACAGATACTGATGCCCGCCGTTGCCGCGTGAGTAGGTCGGCAGGCCGGCGTAACCCGAAAGGCGGATGCCCTCGCGCGACTGATCGATCAACAGGGCGTTGGCCTCGAAGTCGCGGCCCAGCAGGGCGGCGAGCCGCTTCAGCCGGCCTTCGTCGCCGGGGTGTTCGGCGGGCAGGCGCAGGGTGGTCCGGCCGTCGAGGTCGAGGGTGAAGGCGACGGCCTCGTGCGCCATGGCCTGGCGCTTGATCTCCTCGGAGATGGCCATGGCTTCGGAGCGGTCCGACTTCATGAACTTCAGGCGGGCGGGGGTGGCGTAGAACAGGTCGCGGACCTCGACGCGGGCGCCGTGGGGGCCGGGGAAGCCGGCGGGGGCGACGGGGCGCTGGTCGCCGCCTTCGACGATGATCTGATGCGCGTCGCCGCCGGAACTGCGGCTGGTGATGGTCAGGCGGGCGACCGAGCCGATGGAGGGCAGGGCTTCGCCCCGGAAGCCGAGGGTGGAGATACGCAGCAGGTCGACATCGCCGGCGTCATCGGGCTCCAGCTTGGACGTCGCATGGCGTTCGACCGCTAGAGCCAGCTGGTCCGGGGCCATGCCGTGGCCGTCGTCGGCGATCAGGATGCGCGACAGACCGCCGCCGTCGGCCTGGACCTCGATGCGGGTCGCGCCGGCGTCGAGCGCGTTCTCGACCAGCTCCTTGATGGCGCTGGCCGGGCGTTCGACCACCTCGCCGGCGGCGATGCGGTTGACGGTCTCGGGCGGGAGGCGGCGGATGGGCATGGGATTCGAACCTAGCTTAGCGCCTTGCGGGGGCGGGGTCTTGGGTTCCATGATCGGTGCATGAAACCCGGAACCCAGCTGACCGAGCGCCAGAAGAAGTGGTTCGCCACGGTGCAGGCCAACTTCGAGAAGCAGACCGGCAGGTCGCTGGAGGCCTGGGTCGAGGTGATGAAGGCCTGTCCCGAGACCGCCCATCGCGCCCAGGCTGCCTGGCTGAAGGCCGAGCACGGCATCGGCCAGAACCATGCGGCGCAGATCCTCGACGCCTTTCGACCCGCAGGCGGCCCCGGTTGGGACGAACCCGCCGAACTCCGCGCCGCCCTGTGGAAGGACGCCGGATCGTTGGCGATCCTGGAAGCGGTGGAGGCCGTGGCCCATGGCGCCGAGGGCGTCATGTCGGGCCAGCGAAAGGCCTACACCACTTTCAGCCGTGCCGTTCAGTTCGCCGCGATCCGGCCGTTGAAGGGTGGACGCGCTCTGCTGGGGTTGAAACTGGAGCCGGAGGCGTCGGCGCGGCTGACGGCGGCGGTGCGCAAAGAAAGTTGGTCGGAGAGGCTGAGCGCCGTGGTCGAGCTAAACGATGCGGCGACTGTTGATGGCGAGATTGCGCGGATATTCGCGGCAGCCGCCGCGAACGGGTGATCGATCGGGTTGAAGTCGATGATTCATCGGAGCGCGCCGCGAGACGCCTAGGGGCTGGATAACGTCTCAAGGGTTACAGCCGACCTGATCCGCCATAGTGTCCGCCTACATCTCAGGAACCGATTCCCGGTGATCTGGTCCATACTGGCGACAGTACGGAGCACCTCGGGGGTCGGTTTCGAACCTTGACCTCTCGGCGTGCGATGCGCGTCAGGTTGTGTCGCTGATCTGCAACCGAAGAGGCTTGCCTATGAAAGCAGTAATTCTCGCCGGGGGCCTTGGAACCCGCTTTGCTGAAGAGACAGGTCTTCGGCCGAAGCCTATGATCGAGATCGGAGGCCGACCGATCCTGTGGCACATCATGAAGATCTACTCCGCGCATGGAGTGGACGATTTCATCATATGCTGTGGATACAAGGGCTATATAATCAAGGAATACTTCGCCAACTACTCGCTGCACATGTCCGACGTGACGATCGACATGCGCGAGAACGAAATCGTCGTTCATGAAAAGCGTGCGGAGCCGTGGAAAGTCACCCTCGTCGATACAGGCGAAGACAGTGGAACGGGCGGGCGCCTGAAGCGCGTGGCGTCTCATATCAAGGATGAGGAGGCGTTCTTCTTCACCTATGGTGACGGCGTTGGCGATATCGACGTTGCGGCGTCGCTCGCGTTTCACCGTGCCCACGGCAAGGCGGCGACGCTGACAGCCACCTATCCGCCAGGGCGCTTTGGTGCGCTTCAGCTGGAAGGAGGCCAAGTCACGGACTTCCTTGAAAAGCCGCAGGGCGACGGGGGTATGATCAACGGAGGCTACTTCGTCCTGAGTCCGCGAGTGCTGGATTATCTCGGCGACGACTCTACGGTGTGGGAACAGGACCCCTTGCGACGGCTGGCCCACGACGGCGAACTCATGGCCTATGAACACCATGGCTTCTGGCAGCCGATGGATACGCTACGCGACAAGATTCACCTCGAGACGCTCTGGGAGTCTCGCAAGGCTCCGTGGCGGGTGTGGTGATGCTGCCGGGCGACGTCGATCCCGCTTTTTGGAGCGGAAAACGCGTCTTCCTGACGGGGCATACGGGATTCAAGGGAAGCTGGATGTCGCTCTGGCTCCAGCGCATGGGCGCCGAGGTCACAGGGTTCGCGCTGGCTCCCCCGAGCGACCCTGCGCTGTACGATGTGGCCGAGGTGGCGAAGGGCATGACGTCCATCATCGGAGATATTCGGGATCGCGAAGCGCTGGAGACCGCTGTTGTCCAGGCGAACCCCGAGATCGTCATTCACATGGCCGCGCAGGCGCTGGTTCGGGCGTCCTACGACGATCCGGTCGGCACCTACGCGACCAACGTGATGGGCACCGTGCATCTGTTGGAGGCGGTTCGAAAAGCGCCGGGCGTTCGCGCTTGCTGTGTCGTGACGACCGACAAATGCTATGAAAACAACGAGTGGGCCTGGGGCTATCGTGAAATCGACCCGATGGGCGGACACGATCCCTACAGCAGTTCCAAGGGCTGTACCGAACTTGTCACCAGCGCCTATCGCCGATCCTTCCTCAATGGATCCGGAGCCGCCGCCATCGGATCGGCGCGCGCCGGGAACGTCGTCGGAGGCGGCGACTGGGCCGTAGACCGCCTGATCCCGGACATCCTGCGCGCCCTGGACCAGCGAACGAAGGTTCAGGTTCGCAACCCGTTGGCGACACGCCCCTGGCAACATGTGCTGGAGCCGTTGTCGGGTTATCTGGTCTTGTGCCAAGCGCTCTGGTCGGAGCCTGACACGGCGGCGGGCGCCTGGAACTTTGGCCCTCGCGACGAAGACGCCCGACCGGTCGGATGGATCGCTGACCGCGCGTGCGAGCTGTGGGGCGACGGCGCGGGATGGGTTTGTGATGAGGCCGTCCAGCCGCATGAGGCCAACTATCTCAAGCTGGATATCTCCAAAGCCCAGGTACAGCTGGGTTGGCGTCCTCGCTGGACGTTGGACGACACCCTCGGCCGGATCGTGCGTTGGCATCGCGCCTGGCGCGCCGGTGAACCGGTCAGTGCGCTTTGTCACGCAGAAATTGCCGACTACGTGAGCAGTCCCACCCGGTGACCGACGCCGTCCTGGTCAAGCCGTGCGACGTGTTGATCCTTGGCGCGGGCGGACTGCTCGGCGGCGCCTTCACCACGGCCTATCGCAACGGGGCGGTCAGCACGGCGGGACGCGGTACGCTCACTGGAGCAACCCAGACTGATCTTTATGCGCTGATTTCGGCCTGTAGCCCTGCACTCGTCATCAACTGCGCCGCGGACGTCGATGCCGAGGGAGCCGAGCGTGATGACACGATCGCCCTGGCCGCGAACGTCGAACTGCCCGCGAACCTGGCGCGCGCCTGTCACGATGCGGGTGTCGGCCTTGTCCAGTTTTCGAGCACGGGCTGTTACGGCGCGTGGAAAGAGACACCCTACAACGATGACGACCCTCTGAGCCCCACGACACGCCACCACCGCTCAAAGGCGATGGGAGAAGACGCCGTGCGAGCGGCGGGGGGCGAGCATCTCATTGTTCGGACCGGCTGGCTTTTTGGCGGCGCGCCTGGTCGGCCCCGCAACTTCGTCTGGCAACGCATGATCGAGGCCGACCGCAGCGCGCGCCTGGTCTGCGACGGCGTTCAAAGAGGCTGCCCGACCAACGTCGAAGACGTCGCCAGTCAAGTCATCAAAGCATGGTCGGCGGGCGTTCGGGGGACCGTGAATGCCGTCGCGCGTGGTGTCGCGACACGCGCTGACTATGTTTCACGCATCGTCGAGGCCGCGCAAATCGACTGTCGGGTCGAATCGGGGCCGGCCTTTCAACGTCTCGCCCCGGTTTCCCCTAATGAGACCGCTTCCAATGCCCGGCTTGAGGCTCTGGGCGTCGCGAATATGCCGGACTGGCGGGACGGCATCGATCGCTACGTCGGAGCCCTTGTGAATTCGTCGGAATGGAAGTTGCGACGCGCATAGATGGCGAGATCGCCCGGCTGTTCGCGGCGGCCGCCCTGAACGGGTGACCGCCGCTTCAGGGACCTAGTGAAAGATGCCGACGGCGGCTTCGACCCAGACGACCATGACAAGCCCCAGGATGATCGCCGCGCTCAACAGGCGGCCGAACGTGGTCTTCACTCGCCAGGCGATGAGTTCGAACACCAGCCCCGCCCCGCCCAGCAGAGTGCCGGCCCAGATGAAATCGAAGGCGGTCCAGTTCACCTCGCTGGTGAACCGCATGGCCACGGCGGGCAGAAGCAGCAGGCCGATGATGATGGCCCACATCGGCGCCCTCCACCACGTATCTCCAAGTCCGCCGCGCGTCTTTTGATTGTTCGTCATTGCCTTCAAGTCCTGCATGAGTGAGGCTTTGACCCTGCACGGCGCTCGGGTGAGCGGCATGAGCGAGACCTGAGGAAACGCTGAAAAGTGGCGGACGGCGTCTATCGCTTCGATCGGTTCAGTCTGAATCCCCACGACCGTCGGCTGCTTCGCGATGGCGTGCCGGTCGAACTGAATGCCCGCTATCTGGATGCCCTGACGCTGATGGTGCGCGAAGCGGGGAAGCTCGTCCCGAAGACCCGTTTCATGGACGAGGTGTGGAAGGGAGTTCCGGTCACAGACGAGGCGCTGACACAGTGCATCCGGACGCTAAGGCGACAACTCGGCGACGAGGCAGGGCGACCGCGCTTCATCGAGACGGTGCCCAAGCATGGCTATCGCTTCATCGCGCCGGTGACGCAGGCGGATGCGCCGGCGCGGATGGACGCGATGGTCGAGGTCAAGGGCGTCGATACCTGCTGGACTGCGGTCTGGAGAGACGGACTTGCAGGGCTGATCGGCGGCGCTGCTGCGGGGGGCGTTGGCGGTCTTATCTATGGGGTCGCCGGCGTGTCGGACGCGGGCGCGGGCGGAGGGTCGGTCTCAGCGCTGTTGGTCATCGCCTGCCTGACCATGATCGTCGGCGGGCTGGGCGGCGCCGGTGTCGGCGCCGGGATCGGCGCGGCGGCATTCGCGCCTGGGAAGCCTGGATCTTGGGGCGTTGTCACTGCTGCGGTCGGAGGGCTGATGGTCGGAGGGGTCGTCAAGCTGGTGGGGCTGGACGCTTTCAGCCTGCTGTTCGGGCAGGCGCCGGGGGGCATCACTGGAGGACTGGAGGGCGCCCTGCTCGGCGCTGCGATTGGTCTCGGAACGTGGTGGACGTTTCGGAGCGCCCGGCCGCGGCGGCGCGATATCGCTGTGGCCGGGCTGATCGCCGGGATCGCCGGTGCGGTGATTCCGCTGTTCGGCGGGCGGTTGATGGGCGGGAGTCTCGATCTGCTGGCGACGCAGTTTCCCCAGTCGCATCTGCGGCTCGACCAGATCGGAAATCTGTTTGGCGAACGCGGTTTCGGGCTTCTGAGTCAGAGCGTGACGGGAGGGTTCGAAGGCCTGCTGTTCGGGGCCGGGGTGGTGGCGGCGCTGGTCGTGGCGCGGCGACGTCAGGTCTTTCGATAGGGCGAAAGCTCATCCGTCATGGCTGCGATCTCCGCCTCCACTCCCGCCCGTTCCTGCTCCAGGTACCGCGCCACCGGCGTTCGCAGCGCCGGGTCGGCGATGTGGTGGGCGGAGTAGACGGGGGAGGGTAGGTAGCCGCGCGCGATCTTGTGTTCGCCCTGGGCGCCGGCTTCGACACGGGACAGGCCGTGGGCGATGGCGAAGTCGATGGCCTGATAGTAGCAGAGCTCGAAATGGAGGAAGGGGACCTCCTCGAGAGCGCCCCACTGGCGGCCATAGAGGGCGTCGCGTCCGATGAAGTTCAAGGCGCCGGCGATTGGGACACCGTCGCGAAAGGCCATGACCAGAAGGGTGCGGTCGGCCATGGTCTGCCCGATCATCGAGAAGAAGGCGCGGGTCAGATAGGGGCGGCCCCATTTGCGCTCGCCGGTGTCCTGATAAAACTCGAAGAAGGCGTCCCAGTGGGCCTCCTCGATGTCGGCGCCGGTGAGGACCCGGATGTCCAGATCGGCCTGCGCGTCGCGGCGCTCGCGGCGGATGGTCTTGCGGCGGTTTGACGACAGGGCGGCGAGGAAGTCGTCGAAGGTTTGATACCCATCGTTGCGCCAGATGAACTGCATGTCCTGGCGGCGCAGCATCCCGGCGTCGCCCATGGCTGACCACTCGGGCTCGGTCGGGAAGTTGACGTGCAGAGAAGAGACGCCGAGCCGCCCGGTCAGGGTCACCGCCCCCTGGATCAGCGCGGCGCGGACGGTGGCCTCGTCCGTGCCCGGGTGATGCAAGAAGCGAGGACCGGTGGCCGGCGTGAAGGGCACGGCGCCGAGGAGCTTGGGGTAATATTGACCGCCCGCGCGCTGATAGGCGTCGGCCCAGCTGTGGTCGAAGACGTATTCGCCCTGGCTGTGGCCCTTGAGATAGAGCGGCATGCAGCCGAGGACGGCGCCGTCCGGGCCCATCAGGGTCAGGTGACGCGGGCCCCAGCCCTGGCGCGCAGTGGCGCTGCCCGAGGCCTCGCAGGCGTGCAGAAAGGCGAAGCTGACGAACGGGTCGCCCGTCGACGCGGCGCAGGCGTCCCAGGCCTCGCGGCCGATGGCGGCGAGGCTGTCATGGACCTGAAGGGTGAACTCGGGTTGGGCGCTCACCGCACCTCGACGATGGCGTCCACCTCGACGGCGAAGCCGAGGGGCAACTGGTAGACGCCGACGGCCGAGCGGGCGTGACGGCCGGCGTCGCCGAATACCTCGACCATCAGGTCCGAGCAGCCGTTGATGACGGCGGGAATGGCGGTGAACCCGGGGCCGGCCTGGACGAAGCCGCCCAGTTTGACGATGCGAACGACGCGGTCGAGGTCGCCGTCGAGCGCGGCGTTCAACTGGGCCAGCAGGTTGATGCCGCATAGGCGGGCGCCGGCGTTGGCCTGTTCCGGGGTGACGTCCTCGCCGACCGTGCCCT
>JAZKHL010000189.1:0-7571 GCA_040385365.1 Pseudomonadota bacterium
GTCAGGCCCTGCATCTGGAAAATGTATTGCTGCGCCATGAGGTGCGGTGCGCCCTGTCGTCTGATCGGATGGGGGAGGTAGGCGCGGGATGTAGCGACCGCCGCGCCGGGTGGCAAACGACATAGGCGCAGGACGGGGCGGTTTGAAGGCGAAGTCGCTCAGGCTGCGACCGCCGTTTCCGCGCGGGTCAGCGCGTCCTGTATCGCCCGAACGAGTTCGCCGATCTGAAGCGGCTTGGCCACGCAGGCGTCCATTCCGGCGGCAGAGTAGTCCGCGATCTGCGATGACATGACATTGGCGGTCAGGGCGATGATCGGCGTGCGAGGCCGGCCCGTCGCGGCCTCGTGCGACCGGATGGCTCGGGTCGCGGTGGGGCCGTCCATGCGGGGCATCTGCACATCCATCAGGATCAGGTCCCACGACCCGTCGCGCCACGCCTCGAAGGCTGCCTGTCCGTCATCGACGACGACCAGATCGACCTCCAGCTGATGCAGCAGCGTCTTGAGAACTAGCTGGTTGACGGTGTTGTCCTCGGCGGCCAGTACGCGCAGGCCCTGGGCGCTGACGGGTGCGTCCGCCACCCCGTCGACCTCGACCGTCGCCGCGCCGGCGACGCGGAGCAGGGGCAGCCGCACCTCGAACCGGCTGCCCTCGCCGAACACGCTGTGGGCCGCGACGGAACCACCCATCAGGTCCGAAAGATCGCGCGTGATGGTCAATCCCAGCCCGGTCCCGCCATACCGCCGCGTGGTTGAGGCGTCGGCCTGGCTGAACGGCTTGAACAGTTTGTCGAGCTGGGCGGCGGTGATGCCGATTCCGGTGTCCGACACGGCCAGAACCAGCTCAGCCCCAGTCCATTCGGCATGGACGCGGACCTCACCCTCGGACGTGAACTTCAGGGCGTTAGCGATCAGGTTGTAGAAAATCTGGCGCACCCGCGTCGGGTCGCCGCGATAGACGCCGCGCGCGTCCTCCTGCACCGTCAGGCCGAACGACAGCCCCTTCTTGTTGGCGATGGCGGTGAAGGCCGAATGGCTGCCGCGCACCAGAGTCTCCAGGTCGAAATCGACGATCTCGAGCTCCAGCTTGCCGGCCTCGATCTTGGACAGATCGAGAATGTCGTTGAGGATGGCCAGCAGGTTCTCGCCCGACTGGCGGATGACCTCCAGCCGCTCGCCCTGCTTCCTCGACAGGGGCTCCATCGCCATGGCCTGGACCATGCCGAGCACGCCGTTCAGGGGCGTGCGGATTTCGTGGCTCATGGTGGCCAGGAAGGCGGACTTGGCGTCGTTGGCGGCGTCGGCCTGGGCCTTGGCCTCGCGCAGGTCGACCGCGACGGCTTCCAGCGCGCGGGCCCGCTCTTCGCTGGTGGTTATATCGATGGCGGTGATGACCCAGCCGCCGTCTGGCAGGGGTTGGCCCTCGTCGCGGATCAGCCGGCCGCCGGACGCCGCGCGACAGGCGATGAAGGCCTCGCGCTTCTGGATGCAGGCGAACACTTCGGCGGCCGTCTCGGGCGACCAGTCGCCGCCCTCGATCATCGCCATGATCGCCTTGCCGCCCGATTGGCCCGGCTGTTTGAGGCTTTCGTCACCGGAAGTGCCGAGCCAGAACCGGCTGTTGCAGGCGACAATCTTCTTGTCGGCGTCGATGACCAGGACGCCGGTGGTCATGGCCTCGAAAACGGCCTGGGTGACGAAGCTGCTCACGCCGTCGCTGGTCCGGGGCGTTTGCTGGCCCATCGAATTCCCCCCTTAGAGAATTTCATTTTGAGCTATCAACGCTCGCTCTGGTTAACCGCGCCTTACCCTGCGGAAACCGGCCCGTTCAGAGCGTGTAGCCGCCGTCGATTGTCAGGGCCGCGCCGGTGATCGAGCGCGCTGCCTCCGACAGCAGGAAGGCGATCTGGCCCGCGATCTCCTCGGGCTTGGCATAGTGCCCCAGCGGGGTCGCGAACGACGCCATGCGGTCGAAGGCGGCCTGCTCGGAGCCGGTCTCGGCGATCAGGGCGTTGAAGGCCTCGACGCCGCGCCAGATCGGCGTCTCCACCCCGCCGGGCAGGATGGCGTTGACGCGAAGACCGCGCGCAGCCCCTTCCTTGGCCGCCACGCGGGCCAGCTGCAGCAAACCCGCCTTGGACGCGCCATAGGCCCCGACGCCGGGTTCGGCCTTGATCGCGGAAGCCGAGGACACGACGACCGCCGCGCCGCCGTCGCGCAGCAGCCGCATCCCCGTGCGCAGGGTCAGGAACGCCCCGTCCAGGTTGACCGAGAGCACCCGCCGCCAGGCCTCGAACGACATCTCCGCGATCGGCCCGCTGTCGGAGATTCCAGCGTTGACGACCACGGTATCCAGGCCCTGCCAATGATGATCGACGCCGTGCTCAATGCCTTCCCAGCAGCTTTCTCGCGCGACGTCGTCAGCGCAGAGCATCAGCTCCAGACCCGGCCGTTCCAGGGCGTCGCCCAGCGCATGAAGCGCCTCGCCATCCCGGTCGACCAGGATCAGCGCGGTTGCGCCGTCGTCGGCCAACCGCCGCGCCGTCGCCTCGCCGATGCCTGAGGCCGCCCCGGTGATCAGCGCCACTCCGGGGTAGGTCGTCTCGCGCAGGGCAGCCTCAGGCATAGTTGAAGCTCACCGAAATCCGGTCCGCCTTGGCCGCGTTCATCGGCACCTCGTGCCTCAGCCAGCTCTCCCACATCAGCACTGTTCCGGCCTTCGGAGCGAGATAGACGAACGGCTGTTCCGCCTCGGAGGCGTCGGGATGAACCGAGGGTCGCGCCATCATCATCGGCAGGCGGGGGTCCTCCAGCTTCAGCGCCGAGGCCCCGTCCGGCACGTCGACATAGACGGTTCCGCTCAAGAAGGCATGGGGATGGATGTGCCCCGAATGCGCGCCGCCGGGCTTCAAGATATTGACCCACATCGTGTCCAGCCGGGGCTTCCTCGCCAGGTCGAAGTTCAGCGCCCGGGCATAGGCCAGGGCGTGTCGGTCCAGATGCTTCTTCAACTCGGCGAACTCGGGCAGCCGTTGCGGCAGGTCGTTTAGCGAGCCGTAGGAGGTGTAGCCGCGATACCCATGCGACCGGCACCACGCTCGCCCGGCGCCGTCCTCCACCGCCAGCATCCGGCAGGCGTCGGCGAGGTCGGCGTTGAAGTCGTCGAAACCCGCGACGGCGGCGAGGGAGGCCTCGTAGACCTGGGTGACGAAGAGCGGGCGCAGGGACATGGGGCAGGCATAGCCCTTCCCACGCTTGCGGGGGAAGTGTCACGTCGTGGAGCGCAGCGACACGCGTGACGATGGGGGAAGCGCAACGCCTCACCCTCGACAGGAAACGTCCCCCATCGGTCCTGTTCTCGCTTCGCTCGAAAACGGACCGCTTTTCCCCGCAAGCGGGGGAAGGGCTATTCCACAGGCTCGACGATCCGCCCGTCCTTGATCACCAGTCGAACCGCTCGCACCGTCGAGATGTCGTCGGTCGGATCGCCTTCGACCGAGACCAGGTCCGCCAGCAACCCTGATCGGATCGCGCCCCGGTCGGTCAGGTCGAAGATGGCGGCGTTGCCTGACGTCGCGGCGATCAGAACTTCGGACGGCGTCATGCCTTGGGCGACCATCAGCTCCATCTCCAGCGCATTGTCGCCATGCGCATAGACGCCGACGTCGCCGCCCATACAGATGCGGACACCCGCCGCCCGCGCCGCCGCGAAGGCCGCTCGCTTGGTCAGCACGTTCTGCGGGGCGGGCTCCTCTCCATTCCAGCCGCGATAGCGGGTGATGCTCTCGGTCGCCGCCAGGGTCGGGCACAGGGCCACGCCGCGCGCCGCCATCAGGCGAAAGATCTCCGGCGTCCCCGCATCGCCATGCTCGAGCGTATCGGCTCCGGCCATGATCGCGCGTCGCATGCCCTCCTCGGTGCCGGCGTGGACCGCGACCTGACGACCGGCGGAGTGCGCAGCCTCGACCGCCTCGGTCAGTTCCGCTTGGGAGAAGGTCGGCCGGCTCGGCTCGCCCGGCCCCCAGCGATAGTCGGCATACAGTTTCACGACATCGGCGCCCGCTCCGATCTGGCTGCGGACCACGCGGACCAGATCATCCCCGTCCGCCTCCTCGGCCCCCAGAGGAACCTCGACCCCAGGCTCGAAACCCTTGGGCCCATAGGCGCCCGTCGCCACGATGGCGCGGGACGCGATCAGCATGCGCGGCCCGGGCACGATCCCCTCGTTGATCGCGCGCCGCAGTCCGGCGTCGGCATAGCCTGCGCCTTCGGTGCCGAGGTCGCGCACGGTGGTGAAGCCGGCCATTACCGTCGCCCGTGCGTGGTTGACGGCCCGCGCCGTCCTCAGGGCCAGGGGTTCGTGCAGCACCTGATCGTCCCAGGGCGTTTCGTTGTAGGGATGCAGGAACAGGTGCGAATGCCCCTCGATCATGCCCGGCATCAGCGTCTGGCCGGGCAGGTCGATGATGCCGGCGTTGGCGGGGGCCGTGACGTCGGGGCCAACCTCCGCGATCCGATTGTCGCGCAGCAGCACGGTCCAGCCTTCGTGCGCCTGCGGATCGACGCCGTCGAACACCCTTGCGGGTCGCAGCCACAGATAGTCCTGCGCTGAGGCGGGGACGGAGAGCGACAGAAAGGCGAGGATCAGGAAACGGCGCATGGGCTACAGAAGCGCGCTGGAAGGCAGGCGGCAAGCCATCCTTCTGTGCCGTAACCGCGCCTCCGCACGGAATTCCGACAGCGAGGGATGCGTCCGGGTTTGACGGGCCGCTCTGCTAAGCAAGCGTGATGACGGCTTTCATCACAGCCCATTCCGCACAATCCGCACGATCTGGACTCTCTTTTCGGAGTCCGGTCTCGACCCCTCAACCGAACGGACCGAACAGACCGAACGCTTTTTCAGAACGGCAGCGCCGCCTCGCCCCTCAGGATCGCCTCGGTCTCGACCGTGTGCTTCGCGCCGCTCCGATCATGCAGCACCAGCGCTGGCAGGAGCCGCAACGGCGCCCGCCCGCCTCGCACCGCCTGGACCAGAACCCGCTTTGCTGGCTGATCCAGAAAGGGTTGCACCGGGCGGATGGAGAACGACCCGCACCGCTCGCCCAGCAAGGCCAACAGGTCCGCGAGCCGATCACCCCGGTGGATGATCACGATTTTGCCGCCGTCCCTGACGCCGCGCACCAGGAAGTCGGTCCAGGCCGCCAGCCCATCGTCCGCGATCCAGGCCCCTCGCTTGCCGGGGGAGGGCGCCCGCAACGTCGTCTCGTCATCGAAGAAGGGCGGATTCGAAACAGCCCATTCAAAGGGGGGGCGGTTCAGGGTTCCAAACCCGGCGGCGATGTCGCCCGGCCTCACCTCGACCCGACCCTCGACCCCATTCAGCACGGCGTTCTCGGCGCCCAATTCAGCCGCGATCGGATCGCGCTCGATGCCCAGCAGCCGCACGCCGCGGCAGCGCGCCGCTATCTGCAACATAACGGCGCCTGCCCCACACCCTGCTTCCAACACCCGTTCGCCGTCTCGGGCGGCGACAGTCGCAGCCAGAAGGGCTGCGTCCATGCCGGCCCTGTATCCGGCAGCCGGCTGGCGCAGGCGGACCCTTCCACCCAGAAGGGCGTTCTCGGTGACGTCGGCGGGCCTAGGCGCGTCCGATGCGACGGTCATGTGGCTTGACCCTTCATAGCCGGGTCACCATTGTCCGCCCGAGCGCGACGCCGCAAGCCGCCGCGAAGCCCAGGCGATGCGAACTCCCCCCGCATCGCGGTTTTTAGAGAGATTTCCTCCGTTGGATGCCGGCACTCTGACCGCTGCTCGCGCCAAGAGCCCCCGCGCCGAGGGCGACGTCGAGTCTCTGGCCAGACTGGCCAAGGCCGACATGGCGGCGGTGGACGCGCTGATCGTCGCGCGCATGCAATCGACCGTGCCCGTCATCCCGTTGCTGGCTGAGCATATCGTGTCGGCGGGTGGCAAACGCCTGCGCCCTCTGCTGACCATCGCCGCCGCCCGCGCGGTCACCGCCGGCGCCGCCAACGACGATCTCGACAAGGCGCTGAAGTTGGCCGCCTCGGTCGAGTTCATCCATACCGCCACCCTGCTGCACGACGATGTCGTCGATGGCTCGGAACGCCGTCGCGGCAAGGTCGCCGCCCACCTGATCTGGGGATCGGCCACCAGCGTCCTCGTCGGCGACTTCCTGTTCGCCCGCGCCTTCGAACTGATGGTCGAGACCGGCCAGCTTCGCGCGCTCGGCATCCTCGCCCAGGCCTCCAGCGTGATCGCCCAGGGCGAAGTGCTGCAGCTGACCCGCGCCCACGACCTGAACCTGGATCAGGAAACCTATCTGCGGATCATCTCGGCCAAGACCGCCGAACTTTTCGCCGCCGCCGCCGAGGCCGGCGCGGTCGGCGTCAGCGCAGGCGATGCCGCCACCGCTGCGCTCCGGGCTTACGGCCTGAACCTCGGTCTCGCTTTCCAGCTCGCCGACGACGCTCTCGACTACGGCGGCTCGTCCGAGGCGCTGGGCAAGAACGCCGGCGACGACTTCCGCGAAGGCAAGGTCACCCTGCCGCTGCTGCTGGCCGTCGCCCGTACGCGCGGCCGCGAGGACGCCTTCTGGGATCGTACGATCAACAAGAACGAGCGCGGCGAGGAAGACTTCCGCCGCGCCCGCGAACTGATCATTGGGACGGGGTCGGTTTCCGCCACCCTGGACGTCGCCGGCGACTATGCCGACGCCGCCAAGGACGCGCTCAACGTTCTGCCAGCGAGCCCTTGGCGCGACGCCCTTGGCCGTCTGGCGGACTTCGCGGTCAGCCGCGCGGCTTGATAGCTTCTCCCTCCCCTTTATGGGGAGGGACGGCCGCGCTTGCGGCCCGTGTGGGGAAGTTCACCAAGCAGCTTCGACGGGGGTTCAAACCGCCCCACCCGGCTTCGCTTCGCTCAGCGTTCCTCCCCATAGAGGGGAGGGAGAAAACGTGTTTACTTCAGGCTCGCCGCGAAACGCTGGATCCGACTGCAGGCTTCCTCCAGAACGCTTTCCGATGTCGCGTAGCTGATGCGGAAATAGGGGCTCAGGCCGAATGCGGCGCCGTGAACCACGGCCACGCCCTCGGCCTCCAGCAGGGCCGAGGCGAAGGTCTCGTCGCTGTCGATGACCACGCCGCCCTCGGTCGTCTTGCCGATCAGCCCGTCGATAGAGGGATAGACGTAGAAGGCGCCTTCCGGGTTCGGGCAACGGATGCCCGTCGCCTGGTTCAGCATCGACACGACCAGGTCGCGTCTCTTTTCAAAGGCTTGTCCACGCTCGGCGATGAAGTCTTGCGTGCCGTTCAGCGCCTCGACGGCCGCCCACTGGCTGATGGAGGAGGGGTTCGACGTCGTCTGGCTGGCCACCTTGCGCATCAGGTCGATCAGCGCCTTAGGCCCGCCGGCATAGCCGATGCGCCAACCTGTCATGGCGTAGGCCTTCGAAACCCCGTTGACCGTCAGGGTGCGGTCATAGAGGTCGGGCGCCACCTGGGCGATCGTCGTGTATTCGAAGTCGCCATAGGTCAGGTGCTCGTACATGTCGTC
>JAZKHL010000190.1:0-27700 GCA_040385365.1 Pseudomonadota bacterium
AGATGGTCACCTATGGCCTGATCGCCCAGTACGCCCTGGATCAGGCCGCCGATGCGGTCGGTGACGCTGAGGCCGACGTCGGCTCCGACAAGGACGAGTAGGACAGCGCCTGTCTCCTCCCTAGGCCCTCCGGGCATGGGGAGGTGGCGCGACGCCGCTTGGCGTCGTGACGGAGGGGTTCTTTCCCAACGACGAGACCGGGGGCATCAGGAGCTCCTCCACCCCCGCGCGAGAGCGCGGCGGTCCCCCTCCCCATTCGCCAAGCGGCGAACAGGGAGGAGACTTAGCCTTCGCTTCTACCTCAGCGCCGCTGCGTCGAGGTTCAGCGCCGACAGCGGAATGACTTCCACGTTTGGATGCTTGGCGCGCAACGCGTCGATGAACTGGGACGCGTCGCCGACGATCACCAGGCTGGCCCGATCCACCGGCAGATGTTCGGCGAAGGCCGCCTGCACGTCCTCACCTTCGATGACCTCGACCTTGCCGACATAGGCCGCCAGTTCGCTCATCGGCAGGTCGTAGAGCGCCAGGTTGGCGACCAGACCGCCCAACCCGTCCACCGTCTCCAGCTGATTGCCGAACGCCCCGGTCAGGATGGCCTGGCGGGTGGTCAGTTCCGATGCCGTCGGCTCGGTCGTCGACAGGCGCGCGATCTCGGCCAGGATCAGATCCGACACCTCCACCGCTGCATCGTTTCGCGTCTGGGCCGAGGCGGTGAACAGCCCACCCTCGCGTCGCACGCCGAGGCCGGAGCGCGTGCCGTAGCTTAGCCCGCGCTTGATGCGGATCTCCTGGTTCAGCCGCGAGGTGAAGCTGCCGCCGAGAAGCGTATTGCCGAGCGTCAACGGGAAGTAGTCTGCATCGGTTCGCGACACGCCGCGCAGGGCCACGGTCACCGCCGCCTGGCCCGCGCCAGGTTGATCAATCACGACGACGCGGGGCGGCAGGGGGGCGGCGATCGGGGCCACGCGAGCGTCGGCCGTGCTGTTGGTGTCGCGCCAGTCGCCGAAGGCGGACTGAGCCAGGGCACGGGCGTCCTCTTCCGTGATCGCGCCGGACAGGACCAGCGTCGCCTCGGATGGGCGATAGCGGCGCTGGTGGAAGCCGGCCACGTCGTCGCGGGTGATAGCCGGGATCGTCGTCAGGGTGCCCGTGCCCGGCGCGCCATAGGCGGCGTCGCCGTAGATGACCCGCGCGGCGGCCTGAGCGGCGACCGGACCCGGCGTTGCCAGCGCCACCCGCAAGCCGTCCAGGGTCTGGTCACGCTGACGATCCAGCTCTTCCTGCGCGAAGGCCGGGTTGCGCACCAGATCGGCCATCAGGGCCACGGCCTGCGGGAAGACGTTGGCCGGCGCATTGACGTAGACGTTGGTGAAGTCCGGACCCGAACCCGCGCCGATGTCGGCGCCGAGCTGCTCGATCTCGGTGGCGATTTCGGGCGCCGAGCGGGTCGCGGTCCCTTGCGTCAGCAGCGCAGCGGTCATGGCCGCCACGCCCGCCTTGCCGGCGGCCTCGTCGCCGGAACCGGCGTCGAAGTTCAGCCGGGCCGAGACCAGCGGCAGGCCGTCCTTCTCGACGACCAACACGCGCAGGCCGTTGTCGAGGCGGAAGTCCGCGACCGGCGGGGTCGTCGGCGCCACCGGCTCGGTCGTCGCCGGCAGGGCGGCGCGTTCGTTTTCCGGCAGCAGGGTGAAGACCTGTCCCACTGGCGCGAGGTCGGCCAGGGTCACAGGGGCGGTGATCTCGGTTTCCTGCGCCGTCGTGGCGTTGGCGTCGTCCGCCCGGAGGTAACGCAGGGTCACCGCCCGCTGGTCGGTCAGATAGCGCTGCGCCACCCGCTGGACGTCGGCGGCGGTCACGGCCTGGATCTCGGCGATCTCGCGGTCGGCGACCGAGGCGTCGTTGGTGTTGATCAGGGCCCAACCCAGGGCGCTGGCGCGGTCGTCGATGGTCTCGCGGCCGCGCAGGGCGTCGGCCACAAGTTCGTTCTTGGCCTCGGCCAGCTCCGCGTCGCTGACCGGCGCGTCGCGGAATTTGGCGATCTCGGCGTCCAGAGCGGTCAACCCCTCATCCGCTGTGTGGCCGTCCGACATGATGGCCTGGGTCATCAGATAGCCGGCCTGCTGCGAGAAGTCGGGCGACGATCCGGCCGAGGCGGCGATCTGCTGCTCGTAGACCAGCGAGCGATACAGCCGCGAGCTCTCGCCGGTCGACAGGATGCCGTCCAGCACGGTCACGGCGGCGCGGTCGGGGTGGCCATAGGGCACGGTCGGCCAGGCGCGCACGGCGGCGGGCAGCGGCACGTTCGGCGCATAGACCGTCATCTCGCGCGGCCCCGTCGGTTCGGGCTCGGAAGCGTTCGTGACCTCCAGCGGGCGATCCGGGTTGGGGATCGGGGCCAGATACTGGTCGATCCAGCCGTCCAGCTCGGCCTGATCGAAATTGCCCGCCACGATCAGGATGGCGTTGTCGGGCCGGTAGAAGGTGGCGTGAAACCGGCGCACGTCCTCGATGGTCGCGGCGTCCAGGTTCTCGATCGAACCGATGGTCGAGCGGCGATAGGGGCTTTCCTGGAACAGCAGCATCGGCAGGAACAGCCGCATCCGGCCATAGGGCTGGGCCAGGACGCCCTGGCGGTACTCCTCCTTGACCACGTCGCGCTCGCTCTCGAACACGGCTTCATCGACGACCAGCGACCCCAGGCGACTGGCCTCGGCGAAAATCAGACGCTCCAGGTGGTTCGCCGGAATGGTCTCGTGATAGGCGGTCACGTCGTCACTGGTGAAGGCGTTGTTGTTGCCGCCCACGTCCTCGGTCAGGCGGTCGAAGGTCTCGTCGGGGAAGTCCTTGGTCGCCTTGAACATCAGGTGTTCGAACAGGTGGGCGAAGCCGGAGCGATCCTGCGGATCGTCCTTGGACCCGACGCGGTACCAGACCTGGACCGTGACGTTCGAGGTCGTCGTGTCGCGAGACGTGTAGACGTCCATGCCGTTCGGCAGGGTCCGCTTGACGAACCCCAGCGGCGGGACCTCGATCGAGGCAGGCGGAGACGCGGGCGCCTGGGCCATGGCCGGGGCCGATGACAGCAGGGCGAGGACGGCGACGGCCGACAGCAGACGGGACTTCATGGGGCGGACTCCGGAAGGATTTGCAGGGACCGTATCAGGCGCGCGGCCGTGCGCACGTTACAGGGCGGTAATGTGGGGATGCGGAAATATTTCTCCCTCCCCTTCATGGGGAGGGACGGCGAGGCGGAGCCGAGCGCGGGTGGGGCAGTGAGGAGGGTGCGCACTCGCGATTCGGACCCCACCCGGCTTCGCCTCCGGCTCAGCGTCCCTCGCCATAAAGGGGAGGGAGAAGGCCTAGCTACCTCCCGAACACCTCGACGCCGATGTCGCCGCCCGGCGTCAACCAGGCGCGCTTCATGCCCTGGCTGTTGAACGGATCGGCCCGGTTGCCGGCGGCGTCCAGAGCGATCAGCCCGCCGTCGCCGCCCATCTCGCCGATGCCGCCGATCACCGCAGCGCCCGCGTCCGCGATCGAAGCCCCCGCCTCGACGCGCCAGTGCATCTGGGCCGCCGCCGCCGTGCGCATGAAATACTCGCCCTGCCCGGTGCAGGACACCGCGACCCGGTCGGTCGCCCAGACTCCGGCGCCCGGGATCGGCGTATCGCCCACCCGTCCCGGCAGCTTGCCGAACACCCCGCCGGTCGAGGTCGCCGCCGCCAGACGACCCTCGCGGTCCAGCACACAGCAGCCGACCGTCCCATGCGACAGGGTTCCAGTCTGTCCCGGCGGGTGATTGTCCTCACCTTGCCCGGCGCGGGTGAACCAAGCGTCCGGATCCTCGATGGCCTCCAGCCCGTGCTCGCCCGCGAACCGCGACGCGCCCGATCCGGCCAACAGCACATGCGGACTGTGCTCCATCACCGCCCGAGCGGCCCGAACCGGGTTGCGAAAACCCTGATAAGCCGCAACCGCCCCGGCCCGACGCGTCGCTCCGTCCATCAGGCTGGCGTCCAGCTCGTATTCGCCCGCCAGGTTCGGCGAGGCCCCGCGCCCGGCGACATAGAGGCCCGAATCCTCCAGCAGCACGGTCGTCTCGACCGCCACGTCCAGCGCCGAGGCCCCCTCAACCAACCGCGCCCGCATCGCCTCGACCACCACGCGCATGTGGACGATCTCGGCGGAATAGTCCCGGCTGCGGCGCGCGCCGGCGCCGCCGTGCAGAATAAGGGCGGGGGCGGGCATTTGCACTCCTCGGAACTCCGCCCTTTCAATCGGGCGAGGCGCTGATTAGCCTCACCGCGAAGCGCGCGCCACATCCCAAAGCCGGGGCGGGGCAAGCTCTCACTCCATTTTGACGGAGCGGCCTCAAGTAGCGCGACGCGCGATAGGCCGCTCGAGCGAAGCGAGACCAACAAACATGCGCGCAGTGCTCTCGAAAACCGTCGGCGGTCCCTCGTCCCTGGTGGTCGAGGAAGTCCTCGACCCCACGCCCAAGGCCGGCGAGGTCGTGATCGAGGTCAAGGCGGTCGGCGTGAACTTCCCCGACACCCTCATCATCGAGGACAAATACCAGTTCAAGCCGGCCCGCCCTTTCTCGCCCGGCGGTGAGATCTCGGGCGTGGTCGAGGCGGTCGGCGAGGGGGTCAAGGGCGTGTTCAAGGGCGACCGAGTGATCGCCATGACTGGCTGGGGCGGCATGGTGGAACGCATCGCCGTCAACGCCCAGACCCTGATCAAGATGCCCGACGCCATGTCGTTCGAGGAGGCCGCCGCCCTGGTCATGACCTACGGCACCTCCTACTACGCGCTGAAGGATCGGGCCGATCTCAAGGCCGGAGAGCGGCTGCTGGTGCTGGGCGCAGCCGGGGGCGTGGGCGCCGCCGCCGTCGAACTGGGCAAGGCCATGGGCGCCTCGGTGACTGCCGCCGCCTCGACCAACGACAAGGTCCAGTTCGCGCTGGAACTCGGGGCCGACAACGGCCTGATCTATCCGTCGGGCGCGATGGACAAGGCCGCCCAGAAGGAGCTCTCGGGGGAATTCAAGCTGGCCTGCGGCAAGGACGGGCCGGACGTCGTCTATGACGGCGTGGGCGGCGACTACGCCGAACCGGCCCTGCGCTCGATGGACTGGAACGGCCGCTATCTGGTCGTCGGCTTCCCCGCCGGTATCCCGTCCTTCCCGCTGAACCTGACGTTGCTGAAGTCGGTCTCGGTCGTCGGCGTGTTCTGGGGTGCGGGCGCGGCGCGCGATCCTGAGGGTCACAGGGCCAACATGGCCCAGCTGATGACCTGGTATGCCGAGGGCAAGATCAAGCCTCGAGTCTCGCAGACCTTCCCGCTGGAACGGGCCCACGAGGCGATCCAGGCCCTGCTGGACCGCACCGTGATGGGCAAGGTCGTGGTGACCGTCGAGTCGTGATCCGGCTGTCGCCCGATCTCGACGTCTCGGCCCTGGCCCAGGCCTTCACGGCAGGGTGTCAACGTCTGCATATCCCCGGCGTCCTCGCGTCCGAGGATGCCGAGGCGGTCGCGGCCGTCCTGGAAGCCGAAACGCGCTGGAAGACCACGGTCGCGGCGGGCGGCACGTTTCTGGAGCTGCCGCTCAACGGTCGCGTCGCTGAGGATCCGGCCAAACAGAGCTGGCTCGACGAGGCCGCGGTCGACTGCTCAAGTCCCCTGACCCAATACATCTTCGACACCCGCCGCCTGACGGCCGACCGCGAACTGGGCAAGACCAATGCTCTTGAGAGGGGGGGCGACGCCGCAGACGCCGTGCTGGATTTCCTCAACAGCGAGGCCTTCATCGCCTTCGCCCGCGCCGTGACCGGCGACGACCGCATCGATCTCGCGGATGCCCAGGCCTCGCGCTATCGACCAGGTCACGTCCTGACCGCCCATAACGACGTCTCGCCAGGCAAGAACCGGCTCTATGGCTACGTCCTGAACTTTAGCCGCGACTGGCGCGCCGACTGGGGCGGCAATCTCGTCTTCTATGGCGAGGACGGTCACATTCAGATGGGCTGGACCCCGGCCTTCAACGCCCTGAACCTGTTCGTCGTCCCGACTCTGCACGCGGTCACGGAGGTCGCCTCGTTCGCCGCGCGGGACCGGCTGTCGATAGTCGGCTGGCTGAGGTCGAATACCAAGGTCGGCCCGCAGGCCCGAACAGAGCGGACTTACTGATCCCGCAGCCTGTCCAAGGCCTTCTCCGCCGCCTCGCGATGGCGTTTCCTGACATTGGCGCCCAGCGTCGCGATGACCGCCGTGATCACCGCCGCATCGTCGGTGAAGCCGATGCCGGCTAAGATGTCGGGGATGGCGTCGATCGGCATGACGAAATAGGCCAGCGCCCCCATCATGATCCCCTTGGCCGCCATGGGCGTCTCGGGATCGCGCGCGGAATAATAAACGGCCACCACCTGATTGGCGAAGGGGATCCGGGCCGCGACCCGGCCGACCTTGGGCCAGAATCCCTTCGTCACCCGCACCTCGTTGACGCGTTGGACAGAGGGCACCAGCGCCTTCGACGGATCGATGGCGTCTTCGGGGGAGATGGGTTTGGCTTTGGCGGTCATGGCGGCTAAATCCCCGCGGCAATCAGAAGTTCAAACCAGACATAGGGACGAATTCCATGAAACTCGACGGGTCGATCGCCGCAGTGGTCACAGGCGGGGCTTCGGGCCTCGGAGAAGGCACAGCACGCGCCATCGCGGCCACCGGTGCCAAGGTCGCCCTGTTCGACCTGAATGCCGAAAAGGGCGAAGCGATCGCCGCCGATATCGGCGGCATCTTCTGCGCCGTGGACGTGACCGATGACGCCTCCGTTGCCGCTGCCTTCGAAAAGGCCCGCGCCGCCCACGGCCAGGAGCGCCTGCTGGTCAACTGCGCCGGCATCGCCACCGGCCAGAAGACGGTCAGCCGCAAGAAGGACACCGGCGAGATCCGCGCTCACGACATGGCCTCGTTCGAGCGCACCATCCGCGTTAACCTGTTCGGCACCTTCCGCGTCCTGTCGCAGTCCGCGCTGGGCATGGTGACCCTGGACAAGGTCGAGGACGGCGAGCGCGGCCTGATCGTCAACACGGCCTCGGTCGCGGCCCAGGACGGCCAGGTCGGCCAGGCGGCCTATTCGGCGTCCAAGGGCGGCGTCTACGCCATGACCTTGCCCATCGCCCGCGACCTGGCCCAGGAAGGCATCCGCGTGAACACCATTCTGCCCGGCATCATGTGGACTCCGATGATGGCCGGCATGGACCAGAAGATTCAGGACGCCCTCGCCGCCCAGATCCCCTTCCCGAGCCGCCTGGGCAAGCCGTCCGACTACGCCAGCCTGGTCCTGGAGCTGGCGCGCAACGTCTACATCAACGGCGAATGCATAAGGTTGGACGGGGCCATTCGCATGGCGCCGCGCTGACGCGCGGTAGGGCGCTAACGCTCGGCTCGCTGAGCCTCGCTGCTTGAGCGCAAGGAAAAGTGGGTTTGGGGCTTGCGAGAGATCGGGGCTGTCCGCTATACGCCCGCCTCCGACTGAAGTGCGGGCGTAGCTCAGTGGTAGAGCACAACCTTGCCAAGGTTGGGGTCGAGAGTTCGAATCTCTTCGCCCGCTCCAGTCGAACCAAGAGGCTCGGTCGCAAGACCGGGCCTTTTTGCTGTCTACGCACCGGGCTGCGTGAGTTTGCCAAGGTCGGGGTCGAGAGGACTCGACGGAGCGCGGACCTCCAGGTCCGCCCTTTGCCGGCGAGGCTGCGGACCTGAAGGTCCGCGCTCCAAGGCGCGAAAGTCCAACCGTCGAATTGTCTAGTCCTCGTCGGCCGCGTTCGGATCGATCGCCTCATCCACCAGCCGTCGCCAGTGCGGGTCTGTGTCATCGACCAGGTCCACGTCGTCCAGCAGAGCCACCACGGCGTCGCCGTCGGGCAGGATGAGCCCCAGCACCTCCATCGGCTCGCCGAACGCCCCGGCGTGAACCTCGGCCTGCACGGCGACCGCGCCCTGCTCGCCGTCGTCGTCCCACCAGATCACCGGCTGTGGCAGGTCCATGTCGATGATGGCCGGATCCTCGCTGTCGCCCAGGGCGAAGACGGCCCGGCGCGCCTGGACGTCCTCCAGCGTAGCCACACGGCCTGTGAAAGGCGTCAGACGCGACCAGTCGTCAGCGTCGAAACCACCGCCGTCTTCATCGTCCAGCGTGTCGGGGTTTCGCATCGTCTCGCTGCTCCGTGTCCCGACGCCATTGCCAGAGCGCCCGCCTCACGCCAACCTTTGCTGAGGGGGGATCACATGGCTGAATCGCGAGAGAGGCAATCCTTCAGGCCGGCGGAGGGCAAGCGGCTGGACGCCTTCGTCGATTCCGCCTTCGCCTTCGCGGTGTCGCTGCTGATCATCGCGGGCGGAGAGCCGCTGGCCTCGTTCGACGATCTGATGCGCGCCCTGATGCGGATCCCGGCCTTTCTCGCCGGTTTCGCCCTGATCGTCCTGTTCTGGCTCGCCCACCGGACCTGGTCGGCGCTAGAGCCCCGGCGAGACGCACGGGCGACCCTGCTCAGCCTGGCCATCGTCTTCATGGTGCTGATCTTCGTGTTTCCGTTGCGGCTGCTGATCGAGTCAGCCGCGCATTTCATCTCGCGCGGCGCACTGCCCGGCGAAGGGCTGATCCAGAACCTGACGCAGCTGGGCTGGACCTACTTCATCTACGGCCTGGGCTTTTCGGTCCTGTCGGTGCTGTTCGCCCTGCTGTTCCAGAGCGCGGCGGGAACGGTCTTACCCGAACGACGCACGTCCGCCCGCGAATGGAGCGCGACCTGGTGGCTGGCGGCGGCCGCCGGAGTCCTGTCGGGCCTGATCGCCCTGACGCCCGTGTTGGCGGCTGCGCCCTATGCGCCCGGCTTCATCTATTGGCTGATCCCGCTGGGCATCGGCCTGATGGGCCGGTTCGGACGAAGCCGGGCGAAACCCACCTGAATCCACCGTCTACGGACGGACTGTCACATCCGCTTGCCAGAAACGCCCCAGCCTCTTCGCACAACCGTCGTTGAGGCGTCGCCGCCCCAGCTTAGCAGCATCGACCCATAGCCGGCGGACGGGGGTCCGACCGGACGATCGGGATGCAGTCTATGAAACTCGCACTTTTGCTGGGCTGCGCTGTCGCGCCCTTGATGTTCGGCGGCGTCGCCGTCGCCCAGACCGCCGGACAGACCGCCGATCAGGTCGACGAGATCATCGTCACCGGCCGCCGCCCGATCGCCGAGTCCGAGGCCGCCGCGCTTCAGGTCCAGCGCAACTCCGACAGCCTGGTCAGCGTGATCGCCTCGGACGCCGTCGGACGCCTGCCCGACCAGAACGTCGCCCAGGCCATCGCCCGCGTTCCCGGCGCGGCGGTCGAGAGCGACCAGGGCCAGCCCCGCTACATCTCGCTGCGCGGCGCGCCCAAGAACTGGACGACCCTTTCGATCAACGGCATCGGCATCGTCAGCCCCGAAGGCCGCGACACCCGCTACGACAGCCTGCCTTCGGCCATCGCGTCGCAGATCATCATCAACAAGGCCGTTACGCCCGACCTGAACGGCGAGACCATCGCCGGCAACATCGACATCATCACCCGCTCGGCGTTCGACTATTCGGGCCTGCACCTTGCCGGCAAGCTCGGCGCCGGCCGCGTGGAGCTGGGCGACCGCGACGAATACGAGGGCCAGTTGGTCGTCTCGGATCGTTTCGACACCTCCATCGGTGAGATCGGGATCCTGGCCTCGGGGTCCTACTACGAACGCAACATGGTCACCGACAACTACGAGATCGACTGGGAGCTGGTGCCTCAGGACGTCCAGCCGGGCGGTTTCGGCGTCGGTGGCGACCGCCTGTGGGCCCGCGAGACAGAGAACAAGCTCTATCGCCTGACCCGCACCAACTATTCGCGCACCGGCCGGATCGACTGGCGCCCGAACGACACCAACCGCATCTTTTTGGAGTCGATCTACGCGACCTTCCAGGACGACGAGGCCCGCGACAACTTCCTGTTCGACACCGACGACCGTCAGGCCGACGCCTCGGTCCCGCCGCGCTCGGCCGCCACGCCCTGCACGGTCACACTGACCGGCAGCGTGTCCAACACCGGCTATGGCGACACCTGCATCGGCAATACCTCGCTGGTCGGCACCGTCTACGGCATCGACCTGAACCAGCGCGCGACGCTGCGGGCCTATGAACAGTCGATCTTCACGACCACCCTGGGCGGCGAACACGAGATCGGCGCCTGGAACCTGAACTGGCGCGCCAACTTCACCCGCTCGGTCGACGACCGCTCGGTGGTCGGCGAGGCCCGCTATGAAAGTCCGGCGGCCCGCAACCAGCGCGTCACGATCGCCTACGACTTCACCGACGTCGACCTGCACAACATCCAGCTCTACCGGACGATCACGACCGGCACGGGTTCGGCGACCGGCTACAGCCGCGGCGACCGGGTCACCAACATCGACGATTTCGTTCACGACCTGACGCAGCTGACCTCGCTCAAGGCCATCGACGAGACCGAGGCCTATGCCGGCCGCTTCGACCTCAGCCGCGAACTGTCGTTCCTAGGCGCCGACGCCAAGGTCACGTTCGGCGGTCAGTACGACCAGCGCACCAAGGAATCGAACGAAAGCCAGCTGTCCCTCGCGGTCAGCAACGCGACGCAGAACGCGATCCTGACGGCCGGAAACGTCTCGCGCACCTACCTGCCGGTGTCGTTGGACATCCCGTTCAAGGGCCGTATCCCGCTGGGCTACACCTTCCGCTATTTCGACCAGCAGGCGATGCGCGACCAGATCAGCCGTGTCGTGGCGGCGGGCGCGACCTACAATCCGGTCACCGCCAACTACTACAATGTCGAGGAACAGGTCGCGGCCGGTTACGGCATGGTGCGGCTGGGCTACGACTGGGGTTCGATCCTGGCCGGCGCTCGCGTCGAGCACATCACCAATACCGGCCGGGCCATCGTGCCGCTGGGCGGCGTCGATACGCCGATCACGACCGAGAATGAGCAGACCCTGGTCTATCCCAGCCTGCACCTGAACTTCGACCTGCCCTCCGATCAGAAGCTGCGGCTGTCGCTCTCCACTGGTGCGGCGCGGCCGGATTACGACCAGCTCCGTCCCAACTTCACCTTCTCGGACACCAACCAGACGGTCTCCGGCGGCAATCCGGACGCCAAGCCCGAACGCGCCTACGGGATCGACGCCTACTGGGAATGGTATGTCCAGCCGCAGGGTTTCGTGTCGCTGGGCGTCTTCTATAAGAAGGTGGAGGACGTGCTGTTCTCGGACAGCCGGGTGTTCGCCTCTGACGTCCTGAACGCTGGCGGCGTCGATCGCAGCGGCTATCGCCTGTCCACCCTGGTCAACGGCGGCGAGGGCTACATCCAGGGCGTGGAGGCCGCGCTGCAGATGCAGCTGGAGCCCTATACCGAACAGCTCGGCCTGCCCGAATGGATGGGCGGCTTCGGCATCAACGCCAATCTGACGCTGAACGAGTCCGAAGCTGCCACGCCGGGCGGGACCGTAGTGACCCTGCCGAACACCTCGGACGTCGTCTACAATGTCGGCGTCTATTACGAGCGCTACGGCCTCTCCGCGCGGGTCAACTACCGCGAGCGCAGCGAGTGGCTCGACGCCTACGGCCCCGAGGTCGACGGCGGCTCCACCTACTGGGCGACCGACGACGAGATGGACGCCTCGATCCGCTATGCCGTCAGCGACAATCTGGAGGTCTATGTCGATGCCTCGAACCTGACCAACACGCCAGGCCGCCGCTACTCGCGCGAGAGCCAATACACCATCGAGTGGGAACGGTTCGGCCGCCGCTACGACGCGGGCATCCGGTTCAACTTCTAAGGCGCCTGGCTGTGCCAGAACGGGAAGGGCCGGACGGCGACGTCCGGCCCTTTCGCGTCTTTCACAGGCCGTTCACCGGGATCGCGCGAATGCGACTGGACCCACGCGTAGGCATTCCGTAACCGACGAGGCGGCGGCGCTCGGCCCGGAGCTTGCAGGCTCCCCAGCCTAAGCTCCACCGCGTGCCAAGTCAGGAAGACCGCAAATGTTCATGGAAGGCGACATCGACTGGGTCCTGGTGCTCGGGATCGTCGCCGCCGTGACCTCCGTGATCGCCCTGGTCTCGCTGGTCTACGCCTTCACCCACCGCACCCGCCACGTCTCCACGTCCGACGAGCTCGGCGAGGTGTCGAAAGCGCGCGCGGCCGCCGAATCCCGTCTCTATGAGACCCTCAACGCCATTCCCGTGGCCCTGGTCCAGACCGACCGCGGCGGCAAGTTCGTCTTCGCCAACCGCGCCGCTCACGCCTTGATGGGACGCAAGGACGCCGAGCTTCTGGGCCTGCGGTTCCACTCGGCGACCTGGGGCATCACCTATCCCGACGGTCGTCCCGTGCCGCCCGACCTGCTGCCCAGCGCGCGCGCGCTGCGCGGCCAGACGGTTCGCGGTTTCCAGCATGTCCTGGCCAATCCCGCGACCCGCCAGAAGATGCTCGTCTCGGTCACTGCCATGCCGATCGAGGATTCGCTCGGCCAGATCATCGGCTCCACCGCCGCCATCGTCGAGACGGACGGCCTGACCATGCCGGAGGTCGCTCCGCCTGAGGTGGTCGCCACACCCGCCGCCTCGGATGACCTGACCCGCCGTGTGTTCGAGGCCGCGTCCAGCGCCCTCGTCGTCGTTTCGGCCCATGGCGTCGTGCGTGAGGCCAATCCCCAGGCCCTGGCTCTGTTCGGCCGGACATCGGATGTCGTCGGGACCGACTTCGCCGATCAATTTCTCGGCGAGACCGAACGCGTCGAGGGTCGCCAGACCCTGCGCGCCACCCTGGCCGCTCAGGCTGGCGAGGCCGATCCCATCGTGTCTATGATGGGCGGCGATCACGGCGTGACCTGGCGCATCCTGCCGCTCAATATGCCGGACGAGCCGATCGACGCCCTGCTACTGGCCGGGAACCCAACGGAAGCGCCGGTCGACGTCGTGCAGGTCGCTGACACGCCATCCTCCGAGCCCATCGCATCGATTGAACCCGCCCCCGTCGATACCGTCGATCTGGCGGCGTTGCTGGACGCCGCATCGGCCCGCGAAGCGCAGCTAGCCGCCGATCTGGACGCCGCCCGCGCCGCGCTGGAAGCCCACCGCTCCGAGAGCGCCCACGCCATCGAAGTCGCCCGCGCCGAGGCCGTGGCCAGGATCGACGTGGCCGACGAATCCACGCGTCGCCTGGAAAGCCTCGGTCGCCTGACCGGCGGCGTGGCCCAGGACTTCAACGCCCTGCTGGCCGTGATGACCAGCGCGCTCGACATGCTGATGAAGACCGCCGACGATCCCGCCCGCGTGCGCCGTCTGGGCGCGGCGGCCCTGGCGGCCGGTCAGCGCGGCGAGGCCCTGACCCGACGCCTGTCCGCCTTTTCCGAAGGGGACGGAGACCGGGCTCAGGTGCTCGATTCCGGCGTCCTGCTCCGCGCCATGGAAAGCCGTCTGCGCGCCCTCGCCGGACCCGGCATAGACCTGATGATCGAAGGTCCATCGTCCGAAACTCTCGTCCGCGTCGATCCGGTCGGGTTCGAGGGCGCGGTCCAGGCCCTGGTCCGTAACGCGGTCGAGGCCCAGAACGGCGCCGGATCGGTCGCTGTCCGGCTCGAGGCGACGGCCGACGGCGCCTCGCGACTGACGGTGCGGGACACCGGGCCGGGTCTGGACGCCGCCACGGCCGCCCGCGCCATCGAGCCCTTCTTCACCACCCGCGAGGGCGCATCCGGCCTCGGCCTGGCACAGGTCCATGCCTTCGCGCGCCAGTCCGGCGGCCTGCTGACACTGACCGGGGCCGAGGGCGAAGGCGCCGAGGCGACGCTGACGCTGCCAGCCGCGATCACGACTCCCGCTTCGACCGCCGACGCCGCCTGATCAACCCTGTTGGCCCCGAGCGCGGGCGTGTTAGGTTAACGACCGTCGTTCCCTGACGCTCGGAGCCTCGTCATGAAGATCCTGCGGTTCGTCCTCGTCCTGGCGGTCATCGGCTACGCCAGCTGGCTGGCCTGGCCCTTCCTGTCGCCCTTCCTGGAGGGCGCGCCGACCGACGTAGCCGTAGCCCGTTCCGGCGGGGTGGCGGAGGCCGGAGGCGGCATTCCCCAGGCCGCCCTGTGGATCGGTGCGGTCGGCCTCTACCTGATCGCCGCCTTCATGCTGGGATCGGGCAATCCCAAGGCGGCGGTGGCGTATTTCCTGGGCTTCATCGCCGATGCGGTGCTGAGGTTGGCCATCGACCGTTCCGGCGGGGCGGGGAATGCCTCCATCCAGGCCGACACCTATGCCGGAGGCGGCGAGATCGCTCAGCGATCGGCCGAGGCTGTGGCCCCCGCCGGCCTCGGCGTCGATCCCACCTGGCTGATCCTCGGTGTCCTCCTTGTGATCGGTCTGGTCATCGTCGCCGTGTCGCGGCGGCGCAAAAAGCAGCGGCAGGCTGGCCACCTCACCGTCTGAAACCCCCGCCGACCACGGCGAGTCTCCCCATATGCACCTCCACGGTTGACCCCGACGGGTCAGGCGTTAGGACAACCGCGCTCTCCCCGAACGCGCCCGACCCCGAGGTTTCCATGACCGACGCCGCTCCCGCCCCCGTCCAGTACGACGTCATCATCATCGGCGGCGGCCCCGGCGGCTACAACGCCGCGATCCGGGCCGGGCAGCTGGGACTGAAGGCCGCCTGCATCGAGATGCGCGGCACGCTGGGCGGCACCTGCCTGAACGTCGGCTGCATGCCCTCCAAGGCGCTGCTGCACGCGTCGGAACTGTTCGAATCCGCCAATACTGAATTCGCCAAGATCGGCATCGATGTGACGCCCAAGCTGAACCTCGACCAGATGCACGCCGCCAAGAACGAGAGCGTCACCGCCCTGACCAAGGGCATCGAGTTCCTGTTCAAGAAAAACAAGGTCGACTGGATCAAGGGCAAGGGCGCGATCGCCGGTCCCGGCAAGGTCGAGGTCGAGGCCGCCGATGGTTCGAAGACGACCCTGGCCGCCAGGAACATCGTCATCGCCACCGGCTCCGAGCCCACGCCGCTTCGCGGCGTGGAGTTCGTCGACGGCAAAGTGGTCGATTCCACTGGCGCGCTCGGCCTGCCGTCCGTGCCGAAGAAGCTGATCGTCGTCGGCGCCGGCATCATCGGGCTGGAACTCGGCTCGGTCTGGCGGCGGCTGGGCGCCGAGGTTACCGTCGTCGAATACCTGCCGCGCATCACGCCGGGCATGGACTCCGACCTCGCCACCGCCTTCCAGCGTGCCCTGACGAAACAGGGCATGACGTTCAAGCTGGGTTCCAAGGTCACCGGCTCCAAGGTCACCGACGCCGGTGTCGAACTGACCGTCGAGCCCGCCGCCGGCGGCGCCGCCGAGACCCTGACCGGCGACGTCGTCCTGGTCGCCATCGGCCGTCGTCCCTACACAACCGACCTGGGTCTGGAGACCGTCGGCGTCGAGACGGACAAGCGTGGCGTGATCGTCGGCGACCACTTCAAGGTCGCCGAAGGTGTCTGGGTCATCGGTGACGTTACGACCGGCCCGATGCTGGCCCACAAGGCTGAGGAAGACGCGGTCGCCGCCATCGAACTGATCGCGGGCAAGGCCGGCCACGTCGACTACAACTTGGTGCCCAGCGTGGTCTACACCTTCCCCGAGGTCGCCTGGGTCGGCCAGACCGAGGACCAGCTGAAGGCCGACGGCGTCGCCTACAAGTCCGGCAAATTTCCCTTCAGCGCCAACTCCCGCGCCAAGATCAACCACGAGACCGACGGCTACGCCAAGGTCCTGGCTGACGCCACGACCGACCGCATCCTGGGCGTCCACATCATGGGTCCGCAGGCCGGCGAGATGATCGGCGAGGCCTGTGTGGCCATGGCCTTCGGCGGCGCCTCCGAAGACCTCGCCCGCACCAGCCACGCCCATCCCACCCGCTCCGAAGCCGTCAAACAGGCCGCCATGGGCGTCGAGGGTTGGACGATGCAGGCGTAGGGCGTGACCGAACCGGTTCCCGCCTGCAACCGAACGGTGTAGGCTGGTGCCATTCACGGAGGTTCCCATGCTGTCGATGCTGCTCCTTCTCGCCGCCACGCCTCAGTCGGCAGCGCCACCCATGCCGGCGGCTCCGAGCCGACAGTCGGGCGCCACGATGCGGGTGATCGGCGAGACCTCGCCTGGGTGTCGTTCCGATGTGATGCGGGCAAGCGATCCGACATCGCCCGGCTCCGGGCCGATGTGGCGGGAGGGCGGCGAGGCCATAGGCCTCTACCGTCTGCTGGAGCGTCGGATCGACGGCTGTCCTGTGCCCGTCATCGTCAACTATCGGGTTCCGGGCTCGAACGCTCTCGGCCGCGAGGCTAGTCCCGGCACGACCCCCGCTCCGGTCATCGTCCGCCGCCCCTAAGCCCGCGGATGCGCCGCCGCATAGGCGCCCAGAAGATGGGCGGCGTCGACGGCAGTGTATTTCTGCGTCGTCGACAGGCTGGCGTGACCCAGCAACTCCTGGATCGAGCGCAGATCGGCCCCCGCGCCCAGCAGATGGGTGGCGAAACTGTGCCTGAGCGCATGGGGCGTCGCCGAGGCGGGCAGTCCTAACCGCCCGCGCAGCTTCTGCACCGTCGCCTGGACATGTCTCGCACTCAGCGGTCCGCCCCGACGCGCCCGAAACAGGGCTTCCGAGGGCTGTAGCGGAAAGGGCTGGGCCGCCAGCGCCGCATCCACCGCTGACCGCACGGCCGGCAGCACGGGGACCAGCCGCGTCTTGCCGCCCTTGCCGGTGATCCGCAGCGTCTCGGGCAAGGGCGCATCCGCCCGGGTCAGGCTGAGCGCCTCCGAAATCCGTAGGCCGCAGCCGTAGAGCAGCGACAGGACGGCCACGTCCCGGAGCGCCTCCCAGGGCTCCGCATCGGGATCGAGGGTCGGCTCGGCCAGCATCCCCCTGGCCTGATCCGCGTTGACCGGCCGGGGCAGGGACGCCTTCACCCGCGGCCCCCGCACCAGCGCCAACTGGGGGTTCGGCGTATCGCACCGCCGGTCCAGAAAGACGTGAAAGGTGCGGATCGCCGACAGGGTCTGGCTCAGCGATCGGGCGTTCAACGGATGATCGCCCGATCGCCGCTCCGCCAGATGCGCCCGCAGCTCCGCAGCGCTGATCGTCCCCAGATCGGAAAGCCGCTGCGGCTCCCCGCGATGCCGCTCGAGAAAGCTCAGATAGGTCCGCCCGATGTGGCCATAGGCTTCCAGTGTCCGAGGCGACAGACGCCGCTCGTGCGCCAGATGCTCCAGCCAGGCGGACAGGGCGTCGGCCGCGGTCAGTTCAGAACCGGCCATCGCTCCGCCGTCCTCTCGACCACCCGGGCGATGAAGGCGACCAGTTCGCACCCCATGCCGGCGGCGAAACCTTCCTCCTCCGGCGAGGCGAAGGCGCAGATGGCGTGACGCGCCTCCTCGGCCCGCTCGCCCCCCAGATGCGGGGCCATTCGGATCAGGGCGACCGAGCGGACCTGCTCCGTCGCCGGCCCGAACAGATCCAGCCCCTCGAACATCGGCCCCAGCCAGGTCAGGCCGTGATCGCCCAGCAAGGCGTCGACGCCGCCGACCTCCAGCCCGCGCCAACCGAACGGCACACCGCCCGGTTTCTCGATGGCGATCGCGGCCCCCGCCAGCCCGAACCGTCCCTGCGCCACCGCATCGAGCCGCCGCGACAAGTCGGAATGGTTCTTGGAGTCCAGCAGGTCCAGCGCCGCCACATGGGTCTGGGTCTGGGCCGCGAAATTGGCTCGGGCGATCGACTCGATGCGTTTTCTCGCATCCGCCTCGCGCTCGGCGGCCTCTTCAAGCTTCGTCAGGGCGGCGCGGCCGAACTCGACGACATTGCGGCCGTGCGGCTTCAGCCCGATCTCTTCCAGCAGGGAGCGGTCGTCGAGGATCAGCTGTGGGTTGGCCTGCAGCCAGGCGCGCACCTCGGGCCAGTGCGGCTCAGGCGTCTCGAACAGGTCGGCGGTCTGGTCTTTGGACGTCACGAAAGCACTCCTGTCCGGAGCGCCGGACGCGTTACAGGATCGATTGGCCGGTCTTGCCCCAGTCCGCCAGGAAGGCATCAAGACCCTTGTCGGTTAACGGGTGCTTGATCAGGGCCTTGAAGGTGTCCGCCGGCAGGGTCGCCGCGTCCGATCCGGCCAAGGCCGCCGCCGAGACATGGGCGGGATGACGCAGCGACGCGGCCAGTATCTGGGTCTCGAAACCGTGGGTGTCATAGAGGATGCGGATTTCCTCCAGCAGCTCGACGCCCACCGCCCCGTGGTCGTCCAGCCGTCCGACGAACGGCGAGACGAAGGTCGCGCCCGCCTTGGCCGCCAGCAGCGCCTGTGACACGGAGAAGCAAAGCGTGACGTTGGTCTTGATGCCCTTGTCGGCGAAGTTGCGCGCCGCCCGCAGCCCGTCCCAGGTCAGCGGCAGCTTCACCACGACGTTCGGCGCGATGGCGGCCAGCTTGTCGCCTTCCTTGACCATGGTCTCGAAATCGGTCGCCACCGCCTCGGCCGAGATCGGACCCTCGACCAGGGCGCAGATTTCGGCGATGACCTCGGCGATGTTACGACCGGATTTGGCGATCAGCGAGGGATTGGTGGTGACCCCGTCCACCATCCCGGTGGGCAGCATCTCGCGAATGATGGCGACGTCGGCGGTGTCGAGGAACAGTTTCATGGCGCGGCTTCTACCTGACCCGGCCGATCGGTGAAAGTCGCCTCGGTCCTCATCCCTCTGCCGGTGCACGAGGCCTTCGACTACGAGGTCGCGGACGACATGGTGCTGGCGCGCGGCGATCAGGTCGCGGTGCCGCTGGGCCCGCGCCTGATGCGGGGTATCGTCACCGAGGTGCGCGAGACCACTGGATCGAACCGACGCCTGAAATCGGTCGAAAGCCGCCTCGACGACCCGCCTCTGCCGCCCGGTACGGTCGATTTCGTCGAATGGGCCGCCCGCTGGACGCTCAGCCCGCCCGGAGAAATGGCCGCCACCGCGCTGAAGGGGCTGCGTGCACCCCGTCCCCGCCCGGAACGCCGTGTGCGCCGTGTGGGCGATCGAACGCCCGCGCGACCCACGGTCTCGCGAGCCGCCGTCCTCGACACGCTCGGCGACACGGCCATGCCCGGTCCCGACCTCGCCCGCGCCGCCGGCGTCTCATCCGGCGTCGTCAAGGGCCTGATCGACGAAGGCGTGCTCGAGATCATCGAGATCGAGGCGACCGCCGCCTTCGACGCCCCCGACCCGGCCCACGCGCCCGCGATCCTGAACCCGGACCAGGCCGCCGCCGCCGCCGCCTTGTCGCAGGCCACGGGCTCCGGCGGCTTCCACGCCTTCCTGCTGGACGGCGTCACCGGCTCCGGCAAGACCGAGGCCTATCTGGAGGCCGTCGCCCGTACGCTCGCCCGCGATCCGACAGCCCAGATCCTGATCCTGCTGCCCGAGATCGCCCTGACCCAGGCGCTGATTGCCCGCATCACCGCCCGCTTCGGCGCCGCCCCCGCCGAGTGGCATTCCGGCGTGGCGCCCCCCCGACGTCGCATGGTCTGGGAGGCGGTCGTCGCCGGGCGTTGCAGCATCGTCGTCGGCGCCCGCTCGGCCCTGTTCCTGCCCTTCGCCAACCTCAAGCTGGTCGTCGTCGACGAGGAGCATGACAATTCGTTCAAGCAGGAGGATGGCCTCGTCTATCACGGCCGCGACCTCGCCGTGGCTCGCGCCCGGATCGAGGGCGCCGTCGCCGTCCTCGCCTCCGCCACCCCGTCGCTGGAGACGCTGTGGAACGCCCGCCACGGCCGATATCAATGGCTGAAACTCGGCAGTCGCCACGGCGTCGCGGTGCTTCCGGACATCCAGCTTCTAGACCTTCGCCAGTGCCCGCCCGACCCCCAGACCTGGCTGTCCCAGCCGCTTCGCGAAGCCATCGGCGAGACCTTCGCGCGCGGGGAACAGACCCTGCTGTTCCTCAACCGCCGAGGCTACGCTCCTGTCGTCCTGTGCCGCGCCTGTGGCCATCGGATGACGTCGCCCGACACCGACAGCTGGCTGGTGGAGCACCGCTACACCGGCCGCCTCGTCTGCCACCTGACCGGCTTCACCATGGCCCGGCCTCGCCTGTGCCCTTCCTGCGGTGCCGAGGATACGCTCGTCTCCGTCGGCCCCGGCGTGGAGCGCGTCGAGGAGGAGGTGCGCCAGCTCTTCCCCGAGGCCCGAACCGCCGTCTTCTCCTCCGACACCGCCCCGGACGCACGTTCCGCCCGCGCCTTGATCCAGAAGATGACGGACGGCGAGATCGACATCCTCGTCGCCACCCAGGCCGCCGCCAAGGGACACAACTTCCCCCATCTGACCCTCGTGGGCGTGGTCGATGCGGACCTGGGCTTGCGAGGCGGCGATCTGCGCGCCGCCGAACGCACCTTCCAACTGCTGACCCAGGCCACCGGCCGCGCCGGCCGGGCCGACAAGCCCGGCCGCGCCATCCTCCAGACCTGGACCCCCGAACATCCCGTCCTGATGGCGCTGGCGGCCGGTGACCGCGACGCCTTCGTCGAGGCCGAGATGTCCGAACGTGAGGCCGCCGCCCTGCCACCCCACGGCCGTCTGGCGGCGATCATCCTGTCGGGGATCGACGCCCTGGCGGTGGAGAAGACCGCCAACGACCTCGCCGCCGCCATTCCCAATGCCGAACGGCTGGAGGTCTATGGCCCCGCCGATGCGCCGCTCGGCCTGATCCGGGGTCGTCGCCGCAAGCGCCTGCTGGTCCGCGCCGACCGCGACGTGGATTTGCAGGGGTTCCTGCGGTCCTGGCTGTCTCGCGTGAAGGTGCCGGGCTCGGTCCGGCTGACGGTGGACGTGGACCCGTACAGTTTCCTGTAACTTCAGCCCCCGTCACCCTCGGGCCTGTCCCGAGGGTCCATGGTTCAGCGGGCGCGAGCCGAGCCCTGATGCACGACCGATCAGCCATCTCGGAACGGACGGATGGATCCTCGGGACAAGCCCGAGGATGACGAGAAATGAAAGCCGCGTAACCCGCCCTTAAGCGCCCCTGTGCTAGGGTCCGCACATGGATCGTCGCGCCCTTCTCGCCGCCCCGCTGGCCCTCGCCGCCACCCCCGCCCTCGCCTCCGGCGGCGGAGGGACCACGACCGCCGGCTTTGTCCGCTATCCGACCATCACCGCCACCACGATGCGCGCCGACGGCCGACGCGGCGTCATGACGGTCGAGACCGGCGTCGACGCGCCAAACGCCGCCCTGAAACTGCGGGCGGAACAGTCCCAACCCCGGATGCGCGCCGTGTTCAACATCCTGGTCCAGCGCGAGGCCAACAGCCTGCTTCCCGGCGGCGTGCCCAACATCGAGCGCCTGGGTGCGCAACTTCAGTCCGCGACCAACATCATCCTGGGTCAGCGCGGCGCCAAGCTCCTGCTCGGCACGGTCATGATTGTCTGATCGCTTGACGTAGGGCGCGCCTCCATGCCCCTTGCCGCCATGCGCTTCACCGCCCTCGCCGCGACACTTCTCCTGGCCGCCTGCGCTTCGACGCCGCCGCCCCCACCACCGCCGCCTTCGGGGCCGGGCATGGTCCAGCTGCGCGACTGGCGCAGCATCGTGACCGCCTCCGACCGGGACCGCTACACCCGGCGCGACGCCGCCTGGCGCCTTGCGCTGGAACAGGCCCGCCGCCAGCGCGGCTCCGGCGACCTGTCGTCCCTCGGCTCACTGATCGAGGCCGGCGCGGCCCGGCGGGACGTCGCGCTTCCGCCCGGAGAATACCGCTGCCGCACCGTCAAGCTGGGCTCGCAAGGCGGCGAGGCCGGCCTCGGCTATGTCGTCTACGACTGGTTCGCCTGCCGCATTGAGGCGACCCCGCGCGGTCTGAAATTCTCCAAGACCACCGGCTCCCAGCGCCCCTCCGGCCTGCTCTTTACCGAGGATGATCGCCAGATGGTCATGCTGGGCTCGCTGGCCCTCGCCGCCGAGCCGCCCGCCAACTCCTATGGCCAGCGCCCCGACCGCGACATCGTCGCCGTGCTGGAGCGGATCGGCGACGCCCGCTGGCGGCTGGTCATCCCCTGGCCACAGACCGAATCCAACCTCGACCTAATCGAACTGATCCCGGCCTAGATCACCGGCGCGCGCCGCT
The DNA here is from genome assembly GCA_040385365.1 of Pseudomonadota bacterium. GTDB lineage: Bacteria > Pseudomonadota > Alphaproteobacteria > Caulobacterales > Caulobacteraceae > Brevundimonas. The sequence continues at coordinate 22,226 of JAZKHL010000190.1, forward strand.
CGGCAGAGCCTTGAGGGGAACCTCTGGATGCAGGGCGACGCTTAGACGGACGACAGCCACGCTCAGGAGATCGCCGATGATTGTCCGTTCCGCCGTGCTCGCCGCCGTCCCCGTCCTGTTTCTCGCCGGCTGCGGCCAACCCGAAAAGGCCGGCGAAACCGCCGCCCCGGCCGATCGGCAGCAGGTCACGCGGGTCGATCCCGCACCCGCGCCGCCGCCGGCATCGGCGCCCGCTGCCGCAGCCGCGATGCAGACCCAGCCCGCCGCCGACGGCGTCCAGGTCGCCCTGACCCGCGCCCAGGTCACGGGCGACGTCCTGACGGTCCAGACGATCTTTTCCAATCCCGGCTCCAGCGGCGCGGGCTTCCGTTTCTCGGCCGAGGAGGTCAACGTCATCGATGACGCGACGGCCCAGCGCTACGGCGTCCTGCGGGATTCCACCGGCCGATGGCAGGCCTCGCCGCTGCAGGATCCGACCAGCAACTATATCAGCTTCGGCGTCTCCCAGGGCGGCAGCGAGGTCGTCTGGTTCAAGTTCCCGGCCCCGCCCGCGACCTCGCCCACCGTCTCGATCAACATCCCCGGCGTCGGCCCGTTCGACGGAGTGGCGGTGACGCGATGAGGGTCGGTCTGATCGCGGCGGGCGTGTTGGCGACGGCGCTAGCCGCCTGTTCCGATCCTCAACCCGACGCATCGGCCCCCGCCCCTGCGCCGCGCGCGCCTGTGAACCCCGCCTCTGATCCTGCTCGGCCGGGCGGCGGCCTGATCGGCGAGGTCTCCAGCCTGTCCGGCGAGATCACCGCCTTCCGCGTCAGCGAGACCGCGACCGCCACCGTGGTCGATATCGCCGCCGACGTCCTGTTCGCCTTCGACAAGGCCGACCTGTCGCCCCAGGCTCCGGCCCAGCTGCAACGCGCCGCCGACCTCATCCGTCAGGGCGGTGAGGGCTCCGTCCGCGTCGTCGGCTACACCGACGCCAAGGGCGAGGACGCCTACAACCTCGACCTGTCCCAGCGTCGCGCCCAAGCCGTGGTCGCCTGGCTGACGAGAACGGGCGGCATTCCCGCCCCTCGCCTGGTTGCCGAGGGTCGCGGAGAAGTCGATCCCGTCGCCCCGAACGCCCGCCCCGACGGTGGCGACGACCCCGACGGTCGCGCAAAGAACCGTCGCGTGACGATTACGATCCCGAAGGCGTAACATTCGTTTTAGCTCCCCATGGAGGGGAGGAGGAGGTGCGAGGCCGCCTAAACCCGCGTCAGTCGCAGGTCCTGGTAGTCGTAGCTGAAGTCGATATCGGGGCTGACACCCTTCAACGTCGCCCGCACCGCCCGGCCGTTTTCGATCTCGAAGGTGACGAAGGCGTCCTCCTCGCGCTTGTCCGGGAACCGGGTGCGCAGGGTGTCGCCGTCATAGGGCTCCAGCGGCCCCTCCAGCGCTGGCGTGTGGGTGAACCTCAGCCACAGCGACACGTCGCGGGCCTCGATGACGATGTCGCCATACCAGGGGTCGCGCCACGTCCCGACATAGGCCGACAGCGGCAATGACGGCGCCGCGCCCGCCGCCTGTTTCGCGTCGATATCCGTCGCCGCTTTCAACGACGCCTCGATGCCCGTGGCCTCCAGCCGCTTGGAGTCCGCGATCCAGTCGAAGTCGGCCTTGCCCATGACGATGTCGGTCAGGCCGCTGCGCAGCGCGCGCAGCAGGAAGTTCTCCTCGGCGTTGGAGAAGACCGAAATCCCCGCGTTCCGCCCCGGGATCAGCACCGTGAAGGAGTTGCCGCCCGGCGAGCCGCCGCCATGGGTGACGATCCGCTCGCCACGATAGTCCGCTACCTGATGGCCCATCGCATAGGTCGCGGCGATGGCCCGGCCGGGTAGTTCCGCCGTCGGCCCCGGCGAGCCGGAGATGATCACGTTGGGCCGCCACATCTCGGTCGCCCGCGCCTCTGAGAACAGCCGCTCCCCCTCGGGCGCCGCGCCGGCGGCCAACCGCACGATCATCCATTTGGCCCAGTCTGCCGCCGAGGCGCAGATGCCCCCGGCCGCGGCGGCCGAATCCCAGTTCCAGATGCCGACGATGCTGTCGGCGATCTTGGTCATCTCGCCCTGATAGCGCAGCGGCGGTCCGACCCGCGCGTGCGGCAGGGCCGACTTCGCCGGGTCCGCCAGACTGGCCATCGGCACGGTGTCGCTCATGCCCAGCCGATCCAGCACGCGGGTCTGCACGAAGGCCTCCCACGTCATGCCGGAGACCGCCTCCAGCACCGCTCCCGCCACCACGAACATCAGGTTGCAGTAGTGGTAGTTGGCCCGCAGCCCATCCTCGATCGGCACGAATGGAACCTGGGCCATCACCTGCGCCCGCGACCGATCGGAGTTGGGCCAGAACAGCAGGTCGCCCGCCCCCAGGCCGAACCCGGCCCGGTGGCTCAGCGTATCGCGCACCGTGATGTGCTCGCCGATATAGGGGTCCGACAGGGTGAAGCCCGGCAGATAGGTCCGCACCGGCTCGTCCCATTTCACCTTGCCCTCGTCGACCAGCATGGCCAGGCACGCGGCGGTGACGTTCTTGGTGTTCGAGGCGATGGCGAACAGGGTGTGTTCGTCCGCCCGCTCCGGCTTGCCCATTTCCTTGACGCCATAGCCGCGCGTCAGCACCGCCGCGCCGTCCCTGACCACCGCGACGCCCAGCGCCGGCTGGTCCGGCCACGCAGCCATGCAGCGCTGGACATAGGCGTCGACCGCCTCGGCCAGACCCGCGTCGTCATTGGCGGCCTGGGCCCAGCTCGTCGTCGGCAGGGCGGCGGCGCCGGCCGACGCGAACAGGGCGGACCGGCGGGTGAGGCGAAGCGACATGAAGCGTCTCCAGGGAACAGGCGGCGACGCTATCCCGCCCGCCCCGCCGCTGTCCACGCGCCCCTCTTGTGTGGCCGCATCGCCACGACCACCTTTGCCCCAGATCAAGGCGTCGCTTCCTGTAAGGGCGCTAAGGTGATGTCCGCCTCTCTGGGGAACCGCATGAACCTCGACCTCTATTCCGACCGCGCCAAACAGGCCGTCCAGTCCGCGCAATCTCTGGCGCTCGCCCGCAAGCACCAGCAGTTCGCCCCGGAACACCTGCTGAAGGTGCTGCTGGAGGAGCGCGACGGCCTGGCCCGAAACCTGATCACGTCGGCCGGCGGCGACCCCGCAAAAGCGGCCGACGCGGCCGAGGCTCTGCTGAAGAAGCGTCCGCAGGTCGAGAGCGCCAACAGCCAGCTCTATCTCGACGGCGCCACGGCTCGCGTCTTCGCCAAGGCCGAGGAAACGGCCAAGAAAGGCGGCGACGCATTCGTCACCACCGAACGCATCCTGGCGGCCATCGCGCATGAGGGCGGCCCGGCCGGCGACGCGCTGAAATCGGCCGGGGTCACCGCCGACAAGCTGGACGCCGCCGTCGCCGATGTCCGCAAGGGCAAGACCGCCGACTCAGCCGGCGCCGAAGACGGCTACGACGCGCTGAAACGCTACGCCCGCGACCTGACGCAGGCCGCGCGGGATCAGAAGATCGACCCCGTCATCGGCCGCGACGAGGAGATCCGCCGCACCATCCAGGTCCTCGCCCGCCGCACCAAGAACAACCCCGTCCTGATCGGCGAGCCCGGCGTCGGCAAGACCGCCATCGTCGAGGGCCTGGCCCTGCGCATCGTCAACGGCGACGTGCCCGAATCCCTGCGCGACAAGGTCGTGATGGCCCTCGACATGGGCTCCCTGATCGCCGGCGCCAAATACCGCGGCGAGTTCGAGGAGCGGCTGAAGGCCGTGCTGGCCGAGGTGACCGCCGCCGAGGGCCAGATCATCCTCTTCATCGACGAGATGCACACCCTGGTCGGCGCCGGAAAGGGCGACGGGGCCATGGACGCGTCCAACCTGCTGAAGCCCGCCCTGGCGCGCGGCGAGCTGCACTGCGTCGGCGCCACAACCCTGGATGAATACCGGAAATACATCGAGAAGGACGCCGCCCTCGCCCGCCGCTTCCAGTCCGTCTTCATCGACGAGCCGAGCGTTGAGGACACCGTCTCCATCCTGCGCGGCCTGAAGGAGAAATACGAAGTCCACCACGGGGTGCGCATCTCGGACAGCGCCATCGTCGCCGCCGCCACGCTGAGCAACCGCTACATCACCGACCGCTTCCTGCCCGACAAGGCCATCGACCTGATCGACGAGGCCGCCTCGCGCGTGCGCATGGCCGTGGACTCCAAGCCCGAGGCCCTGGACGAGATCGACCGCCGCCTGGTCCAGCTGAAGATCGAACGCGAGGCCCTGAAGAAGGAGACCGACACCGCCTCGAAACTCCGCCTCGAAAGACTCGACGACGAGATCAGCGACCTGCAGGTCGAATCCGACGCCCTGACCACCCGCTGGAAGGCCGAGAAGGACAAGGTCGGCCAGGGCGCCCAACTCCGCGAGACCCTGGACCGCCTGCGCGCCGAACTGGCGGCGGCGCAACGCAACGGCGACCTCGGCCGCGCCTCCGAGATCGCCTATGGCCAGATCCCCCAGATCGAGAAGCAGCTGGCCCAGGCCGAGGCCGACGAGAACTCCGGCGGCGGCCCCCTGACCCCCGAGGTCGTCGACGCCGAACAGATCGCTGCCGTCGTCTCGCGCTGGACCGGCGTTCCGGTCGACAAGATGCTGGAGGGCGAGCGCGAGAAGCTGCTGTCGATGGAGGACGCCCTGCGCGGCCGCGTCGTGGGTCAGGACGCGGCGCTGGAGGCCGTCGCCGACGCCGTCCGCCGGGCGCGCGCGGGCCTCAACGACCCCCACCGCCCGCTCGGCTCCTTCCTGTTCCTCGGCCCCACCGGCGTCGGCAAGACCGAGCTGACCAAGGCCCTGGCCGCCTTCCTGTTCGACGACGAGACCGCCATCACCCGCATGGACATGTCGGAATACATGGAGAAGCACTCGGTCAGCCGCCTGATCGGCGCCCCTCCCGGCTATGTCGGCTATGACGAGGGCGGCGCCCTGACCGAGGCCGTGCGCCGCCGCCCCTATCAGGTCGTCCTGTTCGATGAGGTCGAAAAGGCCCACCCCGACGTCTTCAACGTCCTGCTGCAAGTGCTGGACGACGGCCGCCTGACCGACGGTCAGGGCCGCGTGGTCGACTTCAAGAACACCCTGTTGATCATGACCTCCAACCTCGGCTCCGACGCCCTGGCCAACCAGTCGGACGGCGAAGACGTCGAACAGGTCCGCCCCTACGTCATGGAGGCCGTCCGCGCCCACTTCCGCCCGGAGTTCCTGAACCGCATCGACGAGATCATCCTGTTCCGCCGCCTCGGCCGCGACCAGATGGCCGGCATCGTCCGCATCCAGCTGGCCCGTCTGGAAAAGCTGATGGCCGACCGCCGCCTGACCCTGTCGATCGACGACGGCGCCTTGGCCTGGCTGGCGGACAAGGGCTACGACCCGGTCTACGGCGCGCGCCCGCTCAAGC
>JAZKHL010000191.1:0-9301 GCA_040385365.1 Pseudomonadota bacterium
GTCCTGATCGACCACTATCTGAACCGCGCCACCGAGGTCGACGTCGACGCCCTGTGCGACGACGAGACGGTGTTCGTGGCCGGGGTGCTGGAACATATCGAAGAGGCGGGCGTCCACTCCGGCGACAGCGCCTGCTCCATGCCGCCTTTCTCCCTCTCGGCCGAGATCGTCGCCGAGCTGAAGCGCCAGACCGAGGCCATGGCGAGGGCTCTCAAGGTCCGCGGCCTGATGAACGTCCAGTTCGCCATCGAGGAGCCGCACTCCGACGCGCCGCGCATCTTCGTGCTGGAGGTGAACCCCCGCGCATCCCGCACCGCGCCCTTCGTCGCCAAGACCATCGGCCAGCCGGTCGCCGCCATCGCCGCCAAGGTCATGGCCGGCGTGCCGCTGTCGTCCTTCGGCCTGAAGGACGCTCCCTACGACCATATCGCGGTCAAGGAAGCGGTCTTCCCCTTCGCCCGCTTCGCCGGAGTCGACACCATCCTGGGCCCCGAGATGCGCTCGACCGGCGAGGTCATGGGCCTGGACTTCAGACGCCCCGGAGAGGCCGACATGGCGCCTGCGTTTGCCCGTGCCTTTGCGAAATCACAGATCGGCGGAGGCACCACCCTGCCCACCACCGGCTGTGCCTTCGTCAGCGTGAAGGACGACGACAAGCCCTTCATCGTTGAGGCGGTGAAGCTGCTGCTCAAACAGGGCTTCGACGTGATCGCCACCGGCGGCACCCACACTTATCTGGAGGCTCAAGGCCTGAAGGTCGGCTATGTGAAGAAGGTGCTCGAAGGCCGCCCCAACATTGTCGACGCGATGAAGAACGGCGACGTCCAGCTGGTCATCAACACCACCGAGGGCAAGCAGTCGCTACAGGACAGCTTCAGCCTGCGCCGCTCCGCCCTGATGATGAAGATCCCCTACTATACGACCTCGGCGGGCGCCCTGGCGGCGGCCCAGGGGATCGGCGCCATCCAGGCGGACGCGCTCGACGTGCGACCCATCCAGGACTTCGCCCACTGACGACGGCGCTCCAGCCGCGCGGCCGGCGGACCCTCTCGCTGGCTTGAACTGTGGGCCGGGCCATGTTTTTCTTGGCCCATCGAGGATGGGTGCGCGGGGGCGTGAATGTTGGCATGGGCGTTTGTAGGCGCGGCCCTGTTCTTGTCGGGCTTGCCTCCTCAAGGACCGCCGCCGCCTGTCGTCGGTCTCGTCCGTCTCGTCTCTGCCAATGTCAACGCAGAAGCCTTGGATCGAAGCGAAGGCACGCTGACCTCGCTGGTCGACCGTCGCTACATCGGCGTGCGTGAAACCTCGCTGGAGAAAAGCGAACTCACGCCCTGCCTTTCGCGCGGCGACGAGACCGTCTCCTGCATCGAACAGACGTTGAACCGCCTTCAGGCGCAGCCCGGCGAGATCGTCCTGCTGGTCGAGGCCGCAGAGGACGGGTTCAAATGGACCTGCGTGGGCGCGCCCGTTCGTCGGTTCGAAGCCGACCGCCAGGTCTTTCGCCGCGTCTACCGCGCCCGCACGGACGACGATCTGATGGCCGTGTTCAATCGCGCGTCGGCCTGCTTGACCTACGCCGGGCATCAGAGCGGCTGGTGACGGTCGCGCGCCCTCACTCAACCCCTGGTGGGAGTATCGCCCCATGAGCCGCCGCCTCCATTCTCTACAGATCGGGGCGGCCTGCCTCGCCGTCGCGTCGGTGATCGGCTCCGCCGGCGCGGCGGGGGCCCAAACAGAGACCCGTCCGCCCGACTCCATCGAGGTCGTCTACCATCCTGGCACGATGTTCTACTCGATCGAGGATGGCGGCCGGGGCCGGTTCCGCGTCAGTGAGCGGGAGGACTACAGCTTCACGACCTCTCACGAAGACTACATTCGGGTCGCCGCGCTGCTGAAACCCTTGCGCGGAGGCGGGAACCCCTGTCCAGGGCAGGCGGCCCCCGGATACATCCGATGGACACGAGGCGCGGTTGTTCAAGAAGCGCCGCTGGCCGTTTCCGGGTGCAGCGACCCGGCCTTTCTGGAGCGGTCTCGAAGCGACAACCAGGCTTTTCGCTTCGTCTACGAGCTGGCCGAGAACGCGCCGCAGTTGGGCCATCCCCCGTTGCCTGCCCCTGCTCAGATCAAGCTGGTCTGGATGACTTGGGGCAATGTTCGCGAGGAGTGGATCATTCCTGCGGGAGGCACGGCCCATTGGCGCGAGCCCGGCAGTGGGGAACGGGATTTCGCGGTCTCCCAGGATGATTTCAACCGGGTCCGCGCCTGGTTCAGCGCCTTCGAGGGCGTCGCCTTCCGCTGCGACCGCGTCGTCTACGACATGCCCTACGGCCGCGTCGTGTGGTCCCAGCCCGGCCATCCGGACCAGACCCTGGAATTCGATCTGGGCTGCGTCACGGGCGACGCCGACGAGGTGCTCGAGAGCGTCGAAAAAGCCACGGCGGACATGGTGTCGATGCGGGATCGCGCAGCCTGAAATCGGGCGGACGTTTCAGCGCGCCGCATCGGGAACGACATCGGCCCCCCGCCCCTCCACGATCCGCGCCGCCGCCAGATCGGCGGTGACGTTGCCCACCGTACGGAAGATGTCCGGCACCACCTCTACCGCCAGCAGCAGCGGCAGCACCTCCAGCGGCACGCCCATGGCCAAGCAGATCGGGGCGATGGAGGCGAAGAAGCTGACCTGTCCCGGCAGACCGACCGTGCCGACGCTGACCGCCAGGGCCGCGAACCCTCCGGCCAGCATCGAGGCCGTGGTGATGTCGGTCCCCGTCAGCTTGGCGACATAGATCACGACCGCCAGGTTCGCGACCGGCGAGGTGATCCGAAACACCGCCACCGCCAGCGGCAGCACCAGTCCCGCCGTCGCCGCGGACACCCCCAGCCGATCGATCGCCCGCTCCACCATGACCGGCAGACAGGCCAGCGATGACTGGGTGGAGAAGGCCACGACCTGCGCCGGCGCCACGCCTCGCGCGAACCGCCCCAGCCCGATCCGTCCGGCGACCACCGCCACGACATAGGTGATCAGGATCAGCCCGATCAGGCTCAGGCACACCAGGGCGATATAGTGCCCCAACACTCCTGCGGCCCCGAGCCCGGCCCTCAGGCCCACCCCCATGGCCAGGGCGAAGACCCCCAGCGGCGCCACGGCCAGCACCCACTGGACGATGACGATCATCGTCTGGGCCGTCGCCTCGAAGAACAGCGCGACCGGCTGGCGCAGCCGCGACTCCAGCCGCGTCATGGCGAACCCGAACGCGATGGCGAAGACCACGATGGCCAGGATGGCGTCGTCCGCCGCCGCCCGGATCGGGTTGGCGGGCGCCAGGCTGGTCAGAAAGGCGCCGAACCCGCCGCCGCCCACGTTCTCCGCCACCTTCGCAGCGGCTTCGGGCGGCGCCCCGGCCAGCAGCGCCGCCGCACCGTCCGCCCCGATCGGCCATAACGCATGCAGCCCCAGCGACGACGCGAACGCATAGATCGTCGCCCCCGTCAGCAGCAGGGCGAACACCACCACGGCCCGCAGAGCCAGCCGCCCGGTCGCCGCCGCATCGGCGATCGAGGCGATGCCGGTGACCAGCAGGCTGAACACCAGCGGGATGATCGTCATCCTCAGCGCATTGAGCCACAACTGCCCCAGGGCATCGACCACCGCGATGGTCCCGGTCCCGCCGGGTATCCCCCAGGCCTGCGCCGCAGCCCCCGCCGCCAGCCCGCCGGCCAGTGCGACCAGCACCCACAGGCTCAGGGAGGTGAAGATCGCGGCGGTTCTGGAACGGGTCATGAAACGGAGGCTAGCACCCCGGCGATCAATCCCGCCACGCTGTCCGCCGCCCGTTCCATTTCCGCGTCTGACACGTCCGCCATTTCGATCCGCCCGAGTAACGGCCGGTCCCGCCGCATCGACATTCGTCGATAGGCCGGGTCGTAGTGTTCCGCGATCAGCCCTGCCGCCAAGGCCTCGACCTCGCCAGCCCTCGCCATGGCCTTCCAGCCCGCGACCGTCTCCTTGGAATGATGCGGCGGCAGGCGGCCGAGCGCGGTCTCCAGCGCCGCGACGTCTCCCGCGATGTCGGCATAGACTCGCGCCGAGAAGGTCGCCCGCGCCGCCACCGGCGCCGACACCTCGATCACGCTCGCCCGGCCCATCGCCGCCCACAGCGCCGGCGGCACGGTGCGCGCGCCGATGCGGCTGCTTTCGGCCTCGACCACGATGGGCCGTGCGGGGTCGAGGCTTTCCAGCGCCGCGAACAGGCGACTTTCGAACAGTTTCTGCGACGGCTGCGGTCGGCCCTTCATCGCCCCGAACAGCGAGCCCCGATGCGCCGCCAGCCCCTCCAGATCCAGCGTCTGCACCCCTCGCGCCGCCAGCCGCTCCAGCAGCGCCGTCTTGCCCGACCCGGTGCCGCCGTCCAGCAGCACGACCGACCAGGCCGCTTCGCCGTACAGCGCCGCCTGCACCGTCCGCCGCCACGTCATGTAACCGCCGTCCAGCACCGTGACGGGCCAGCCGATCTGGTCCATCACCGCCGCCATCGCCCCCGACCTCTGCCCGCCGCGCCAGCAGTGGACAAGCGGCCGAAAGCTCCCGTCGCGATCGCCCAGCGCCCCGTCCAGATGCGCGGCGATGTTCCGCGCCACCTTGGCCGCCCCCAGGCGTCGCGCCAGGAACTTGGACCGCTGGACATAGATGGTCCCGATCTCGGCCCGCTCCGCGTCGTCCAGAACCGGCAGGTTGATCGCGCCGGGGATATGATCCTGGGCGAACTCGGCGGGGCTGCGCACGTCGATGATGGCGTCGAACCCGGTCCGCGCCGCCACCGACAGATCGGTCGTGCGCCGGATCAAACGACCCGAACTCCCGAGCCCTCGACGATCCGACCGACGACCGCCGCCTGATCGAAGCCCGCCGCCCTGACCGTCGCCAGCACCGCGTCGGCTGCCTTCGCCGCCACGGCGATGAGAAGCCCGCCCGAGGTCTGCGGGTCCGTCAGCAGGTCTCGCCGCCAGTCCTCGAACCCGTCGGGCAGCGTCACCGCCTCGCCATAGCTGGCCCAGTTTCGCCCGGACGCGCCGGTGCGAACCCCGTTCCTCGCCATTGCCTCCACCCCGTCCAGCAGGGGCATCGCGTCCACATCGATCGCGACGCCCAGACCCGACCCCCGCGCCATCTCCAGCGCGTGACCCAGCAGCCCAAACCCGGTCACGTCGGTCATCGCATGCACGCCCTCCGCGCCCGCCAGATCGGCCCCGACCGCGTTCAGCTTCGTCGTCGAGGCGATCAGCGTCGCATAGCCCGCGTCATCCAGCCGCCCCTGCTTCAACGCCGCGCTCAGCACCCCGACCCCCAGCCCCTTGGTCAGGATCAGCACGTCTCCCGCCCGCGCGTCCCTGTTCGTCATCACCCGGTCCGGATGGACCAGCCCCAGCGCGACCAGCCCGTAGATCGGCTCGACGCTGTCGATCGAATGCCCGCCCGCGACCGGGATCCCCGCCTCGGCGCAGACGCTGGCCCCGCCCGCCAGGATCTTCCCGATCGTCTCCACCGACAGCACGTTGACCGGCATCCCGACCAGGGCCAGGGCCAGGATCGGCCGCCCGCCCATCGCATAGACGTCCGACAGCGCATTGGTCGCCGCGATCCGGCCGAAGTCGAACGGATCGTCCACCACCGGCATGAAGAAGTCTGTCGTCGCCACCAGCGCCTGCTGGTCGTTCAGCCGCCAGACCGCCGCATCGTCCGAAGTCTCGTTGCCCACCATCAGATTGGCGAACATCGCGGCCTGCGGCGTCCCCGCCAGGATGTCGCGCAGCACGCCGGGCGACAGCTTGCAGCCGCATCCGCCTCCATGGGCCAAGGAGGTCAGCAGGGGTTCGGCCATAGGAGTTTCCCGCGTCATCCCGCTGATGTGGGCGAAACCCTGCGACGGATCAACGCCGGTCGTGAACCGCACAGCTTCAGGGCCGTTATCCCCCCTCGAACGAATGGAGAGACGACCATGGCCCTGTCCCGCATCACTACCGCTATCGGCGGACTGCTGCTGTCGAAGCGAGGCCGCGGCTTCGCCGGTCGTCACGCCGGAAAGCTGGCGCTGGCGACCCTGGCCTATGAACTGTGGCAGAGCCGGCGCACGGGCGTCACGCCCAACGTGAACCCCGGCCCGCGCCCAGGGCCGACCTCAGGCCAACCACACGCTCGCCAGCGCTGGAGCGGCCGCCGGACCTAGGTGCCTAACCGAGGCACGCCGTCACGCAGGCCTGAGCCAGCACCTCGGCGGAATCGATCAGTGGGACGGACACGTCGGACGTGTCGAGCAGCAACGGGACTTCTGTGCACCCGGCGATGATCGCGTCGGCGCCGGAGGCGATCAGAGCCCTGGCCAGCGCGCCCATTCTCGCCCGATTGCCAGACCCCGTGTCGCCCCGCTTCACGCCATAGACGCAGGTCATGAACGCCGGTCGATCGTCCCCCTGCAACAGGATCGGCGTGATGCCTTCCGTCTCCAGAGCCGCGCGATAAAGCGCCTCCCCGCCCGGCGTCGCCAGGATACCGATCGACCGCACGTCGTGCGTGTTCGCCACGGCGACCGTCGCCGCGATCATGTCGATGAAGGGCAACCCCGCCGCTTCGATCCCCGCCTTCTGCGCATGGGCGGTGTTGCACGGCATGGCCAGCACCTGTGCTCCCGCGCCCTTGAGCTTCAGCGCCATCGCCGCCAGCTCGGCCTCCGCCTCGCCCGGCCGCGTGTTCCGGTCCGGCACCTGCGGGTTCAAGTCCATCACCACCCGGATGTGATCGGCGTCGCCCTGTGCGGGCGTCAGGGCCTGCACCCGCGCCAGAAACGCCACCGTCGCCGCCGGCCCCATGCCGCCCAGAATGCCCAGCACCTTCACGGCTGAGCCTGGCTGGCTTGAAACACCGCACGCTGAGCCTCGAACGCACGCTGGAAAGCGGGTCGCTCCCGCCCGCGCGCCAGATAGGCGACGAGGTTCGGAAAAGGCTGCACCAGCCCGCCCGCATCGGCGCGCATCAGGACCGTGATCATCAGGAGATCGCCGGCGCTGAAATCGCCGTCCAGCCATTCCGCCTCGCCCAGCCGGGCCGACAACTGGCTCAGCCGCGTCTTCACGCGGTCGTCCAGCATGACCAACCGCTCGGCCGACCACGGCTTGTCCGCCTCCAGCACCGTCGCCATCGACCGCTCGAAGATCGGCGGCTCCACCGTGTTCAGGGCGGCGAACATCCACATGATCGCCCGCGAGCGCGCATCGGCCTCGGTCGGCAAAAGCCCGCCATGCCGCTCCGCCAGACGCATCACGATCGCGCCGGATTCGAACAGCGCCAGGCCGTCCTCCTCCTCCAGCGTCGGGATTTGCCCGAACGGATTGCGCTCCAGATGCTCGGCCTGTTTCAGCTCGGCGAAGGTCTCCAGCCGCACCTCGTAGGGCTGACCCAGCTCCTCCAGCGCCCAGCGCACGCGCATGTCGCGCGCCAGTCCCCGACCGCGATCGGGCGAGGCCTTGAAGGCTGTGATCGTCACGGTCATCCGAACATCGGCTCCAGCTCGCCCTGGTACCCGAACAGCCCCTGCGCCCCGCCGGTATGCAGGAACACCACCCGCTCGCCCTCGAACCGGCCCGCCTTGGCCAGGGCGATCAGCCCCTTCATCGCCTTGCCGGTATAGACCGGGTCCAGCACGATCCCGTCCGTCCGCGCCGCCAGGGTCAGGGCGTCCGCCACGGCCTGGTCGATCAGGCCATAGCCCTCGCCGACATAGTCGCAGTCGGCGACCACCATGGCGTCGGTGACCCGATCCGCATGACCCAGCAGGATCGCGGTTTCCTTGGCCAGCTTCAGGACATTGGCCTCCTGCTTTTCCTTGGGCGCCCGCACGCCGATGCCCAGCACCGGGATGTCCGCCCCCAGCACGGCCAGCCCGGCGACCAGTCCGGCATGCGTCCCCGCGCTGCCCGTCGCCGTCACGATCCGGTCGATGGCCAGGTCCAGCTCATCCGCCTGCACCACGATCTCGCGCGCGCAGTCGACGTATCCCAGCGCCCCGATCGCGTTCGATCCGCCGCCGGGGATGACATAAGGCCGCCCGCCCCGCGCCCGCACCTCCTCCGCCGTCTTCTCCAGCTCGGCCGGCATGTCGGACCCGCCCGGCACGGAGCGGATCGTCGCCCCGAACAGCCGGTCCATCAGGACGTTGCCGTTGCGGGTATAGTCGACCGCCTTCGACCCCGTCCGCTCCTCCAGGATCACCTCGCATTTCAGGCCGGTCGCGGCGGCGGCGGCGGCCGTCTGGCGCACATGGTTGGACTGGACCGCGCCCTGGGTGATCAGGGTATCGGCATTCTGCTCGAAGGCGTCGCCCAGCAGGAACTCCAGCTTCCTCGTCTTGTTGCCGCCCCCCGCCAGCCCCGTGCAGTCGTCTCGCTTGATCCACAGATCAATGCCGAGCGCTTCGGACAAACGGGGCAGAGGCTCCAGCGGCGTGGGCAGATGCGCCAGGCGCAGACGGGGAAAGCGGGCGAGGTGCATGGACAAACTCCGGTTCGCCTTCCCCTACCCTTGCCCGACGAATGCGCATAGGGTGGCGACGTTCTCCGGGGGGTCGCAGGTCAGCGGCTGAGATTGGCGTGATCGCCTGACCCGTCGAACCTGATCCGGGTCATGCCGGCGAAGGGATGAGCAACACGGGGTCCACGCCGATGGACCGCGCGATCCGTTCGTCGGCGGAGCCCTCCAACGCAGAGGCCGCCATGAACATCCACGTCACCCCCGCCGAGCAACCGCATGAGCCCAACGTCGAACTGGCGCTCAAGGACGCGCGCGATGCGGTCATGCGCGAAACCGGCACCATCCCGACCGGCGAACGCGCCGGCTCCCGCAAGGTCTATGTCGCCGGCGAGCTCTACCCAGACATCCGCGTCCCCTTCCGCGAGGTCGCCCTGCACCCCTCGGCCAACGAGCCGCCGCTGACCATCTATGACAGCTCCGGCCCCTATACCGACCCGACCGCCGTCATCGACATCAAGCGCGGCCTGCCCCTCGTCAAATCCAGCTGGCAGCTCGATCGCGGCGACATCGCCCCCGTCCTCAACCCGCGCGAGGTCAAGCCCGAGGACAACGGCCACGCCAGCGGCAAGAACCTCGCCCCCCGCTTCGACGTCTCGAACCACAAGGTCTTCAAGGGCGTCGAGGGCCGCCCCGTGACCCAGTACGAATACGCTAACGCCGGGATCATCACGCCCGAGATGGAATACGTCGCCATCCGCGAGAACCTGCGCCGCGAGC
>JAZKHL010000192.1:0-3389 GCA_040385365.1 Pseudomonadota bacterium
GGGCCGCATCGAAGGCGGCTTCTATATCCATATCGGTCGTGTCCAGCAAGGCCGCGTCAGCGGCCTGGACCATGGGAGCCGAGCCACGTCCGGCATCGCGCTCATCCCGGCGCTGGATGTCGGCCAGCATGGCCTCGAAGCTGATCGTGTCGCCTCGGCCGGTCAGCTGAAGCCAGCGACGGCGCGCGCGGGCCTGAGGCGTCGCGGTGATGAACAGCTTGGCGTGAGCGTCCGGCGCGATGACCGTGCCGATGTCGCGACCGTCGAGGACCGCGCCCTCGGGCTGACGCGCGAAGGCCTGCTGCAGATCGAGCAGGGCCGCACGGACGCCGGGGTGCCCGGCGACGCGGCTGGCGGCCTCTCCGGCGTCGCCGGAGGTCAGGGCCGCATCTTCTGACAGGCGATGCGGTTCCAGCGCCCGCGCGACGCTCTCGGCCGCCGCTCGATCATCGAGATCGCCGCCGCTCTTCAGCACGCCAAGCCCTACGGCGCGATAAAGCAGCCCCGTGTCCAGGAACGGCAGGCCGTAATGCGCCGCCAGACGCGACGCGATCGTCCCCTTGCCCGAAGCCGCTGGACCATCGACGGCGATGACGAAGGGCTTGGTCAAGCGGCTGGCTTCATTCGGACGGGGGCCAATCGCAGACCAAGCGCCTGCATGACCTTGAAGATCGTGGAAAGCTCGGGCCGCCCCTCGGCGCTGAGCGCACGGTAAAGGGCGGTTCGCGACAGTTCGGCGTTCTCGGCCATCTTCGTCATGCCTTTAGCGCGGGCAACCGTACCTAGAGCCTTGGTGATGATGGCAGGGTCGCCGTACTCGGCTGCGTCCTCGAAGGAGGCGACCAAATACTCCTCGACCGCTTCCGGTTCATCGAGGAACTCCGCTGCGTCGAAGGGGTGGGTCTTAAGAGGCATCATCGAACTCCTGAGACAACCGTTTCGCCTTGGCGATATCACGCGATTGGCTGGATTTGTCGCCGCCCGTCAGAAGGATCACGAGCTTTCGGCCTCGCTGGGTGACATACAGGCGATAGCCCGGGCCGAAATGCAGTCGCAGCTCAACGATATCGTCGGCAACAGATTTCGCGTCACCCCAATGCCCTTCTTCAAGCCGCTGTAGCCGCGCACCAATGCGAGCCAAGGCTGCAAGATCGCGCAAGCTATTCCGCCACGCGAGAAACGCTTCGGAGTAGGTTAGCTCGTAGCCCTGACTGTCGTCTATAGGCGACATTTTGTCAAGCTCTGATGTCCCCGCCCAGGCCGCGGATCATCTCCACAAACCCAGGGAAGCTGGTGGCGATCATGTCGGGCTCGTCGACGGTCACCGCTTGCGCCGCAGCAAGTCCCAGCACCAGATGGCTCATGGCGATGCGGTGGTCGTGCGCGGTGTGGACGGTCGCGCCGCCCGGAACCGCGCCGCCCGTGACGATGAAGCCCTGAGGCTCCTCTTCCACGGCGACGCCGCAAGCGCGCAGGCCATCGACCATCAGGCGGATGCGGTCGCTTTCCTTGACCCGCATCTCGCCGACCCCGCGCATGACGGTCTGGCCCGAGGCGAAGGCAGCCGTCGCGGCCAGGATCGGATATTCGTCGATCATCGAAGCCGCTCGGCTTTCCGGCACGACGACGCCCTGCAGGACCGAGTGGCGGGCGGTGATGTCGCCGACATCCTCGCCGCCCGAGACGCGGCGGTTGGCGATGGTTAGGTCGGCGCCCATCTCGGTCCAGGTGTCAAAAAGGCCCGTGCGCAGGGGATTCAGCATCACCCCCTCGACCGTGACCTCCGACCCAGGAACGATCAGGCCGGCTGCCAGCGGGAAGGCCGCCGACGAAGGATCCCCCGGCACCGCCACGGTGGTTCCGGTGAGGGGTTGGCCACCCCGTAGGCGAATGACCCAACCTTCGCCTTGCTCCTCGACATCAACCGTCGCGCCAAAGGCCCGCAGCATCCGCTCGGTATGGTCGCGGCTTTTCTCAGGCTCGGTGACGGAGGTGACACCCTCCGCGTTCAGTCCGGCGAGCAGGATCGCGGACTTCACCTGCGCCGAGGCCACCGTCTGCACATGATCGATCGCCGACAGCCGTCCCCCAGTCAGCGTCGCGGGCAAGAGGCCCGGCTTGCCGCTCCAGGCGAAGGCGGCTCCCATGCGGGTCAGGTGATCCGTGAGGCGGCCCATCGGCCGGCTGCGTAGCGATGCGTCGCCGTCGAACGTCACCGTAATCGGATACCCGGCCGCAGCCCCCATCAAGAGCCTGACCCCCGTGCCGGCGTTGCCGCAGTCGATCACACCGCCCGGAGTCTGGAACCCGCCCCGCCCCGTCACCCGCCAGCGCCCGCCACCCAGTCGCTCGACCGTCGCGCCGAACGCCTCGGCCGCCCGCGCGGTAGCCAGCACGTCGTCGCCCTCCAGCAGGCCCGTGATTTCGGTCACGCCGGTCGCCATGGCCCCAAGGATCAGGGACCGGTGAGAGATGGATTTGTCGCCCGGCGCTCGCACGGTTCCGTGCAGAGGACCGCCGGGACGCGCGGTCAGGTGAGGGGCGTTCGACGCCACGCGCGGCTCCGTCTGATCAAATGGGAGGGAGCGGGCGACGGCCACGCCAACAGGAGTTTTGACAGCGCCCCCCCATAGTGGCAAGGGACGCGGCCGAAATCCCCTCCTCCATCCAAAGGTCTCCATCACCCGTGGCCGATCCCAAACTTGGCGCCAAGCAGGTCTGTCCGAACTGCCAGGCGAAGTTCTACGACCTCTCGCGTCGCCCCGCCCATTGCCCGAAGTGCGAACACGAGTTCGATCCTGAAGAGGCCATCAAGCTGCGCAGCCGTCGCGGCCGTCCGGGCGGCTATGCCGCCGACGACGCCGAAGATCAGGTCGTCGAGAAGAAGGCCACCGACGACGAGGACGAAGAAGAGGAAGTCGTGACCCCCGAAATCGACCAGGAAGGCCACGAGCCCATCCTGACCCCCGACGACGAGGATGACACCGCCGCCGACGCCTCCGAAGAAGCCGGAATGGGCACGACCGAAGGCGACGACGACGAAGTCCTGGCCGACGACGATGACGACGATTCCCTGCCCTTCATCGAGGACGAGGACGACGACGGCTTCGGCGAAGAGGTCGTCAAGGGCGGCAAGGACGACGATCTTTAGAGATCGTCTACCGCGCGTTCGCGCGACTTGAGGCGGGCTTCGGCCCGTCTCGAATAGCGGCTCTGAACCGTCGAAAATAAACTGCGGAACCGGGTTGATCCCGAAAAGGGCCTGACATAGGTTCCGCCGCCTCGCCGGGGGCCACACCAGACCCGGCGGACCAGACCGAAGGCCGAAAGGCATCAGGTTCGGGGCTTTAGCTCAGCTGGTAGAGCGCTTGCATGGCATGCAAGAGGTC
>JAZKHL010000193.1:0-3848 GCA_040385365.1 Pseudomonadota bacterium
GTGGACGAGATCGAGGCCTCGGGCGCCGGCTGGACCTTCGCCAAACTGACCATCGCCAACGGTCAGATCCGCCAGGTCGCGGGGACCGCCTGATGCCCAGAAAGTTCCTCGTCGTCGCCGATGACAGCCCCGAGTTCGAGGCGGCGCTGCGCTATGCCTCGCGTCGGGCGCGATCGACCGGGGGGCGCGTGGCCCTGCTGCGGATCATTCCCGGCGGATCGGACGAGCACTGGTCCGGCGTGCGCGAGGAGATCCAGCGCCAGCAGCGGGCCGAGGCCGAGCTTCTCCTGAACCGGCTGGGCGAAGAGGCGGCCGAGCGATCCGGCGCCCAACCGCTGTTCCTGATCGAGGAGGGCGAGCCCCTGGTAGCGATCAGGAAGGTCGTCGGCGAGGATCCAGAGATCAAGATCCTGGTGCTGGCGGCGGGCGGCGGCGCGCGGGGCCCGGGGCCGCTGGTCTCTGCGGTGCTGAAGGGATCGGG
Source organism: Pseudomonadota bacterium (assembly GCA_040385365.1). Classification (GTDB taxonomy): domain Bacteria; phylum Pseudomonadota; class Alphaproteobacteria; order Caulobacterales; family Caulobacteraceae; genus Brevundimonas. The sequence continues at coordinate 482 of JAZKHL010000193.1, forward strand.
CTTCGGGGGGCGCAAACTGCCGGTCACCATCGTGCCGGGTGAACTGACCGACGCCGAGATTGAGGATTTGGCGTAGCGCAACGAGGGAGGGAGCCCATCTTGCGAACTCGCCGTCCGAGGCGCATTTCTCCGCCATGTTCATCCAGACCGAACCGACCCCCAATCCCAATGTGCTGAAGTTCCTGCCGGGCCGGGACGTGGCGCCGGAGGGGTCGCGCGAGTTCCGCGACATCGACCAGGCGGCGGCCTCGCCTCTCGCCGAGTCCCTGTTCCAGTTCGAGGACGTCTCGGGCGTCTTCTTCGGCGCTGACTATGTGTCGGTCACGCGCAACGCGCATGGCCGCGACTGGTCCGATTTGAAGCCGGAGCTCCTGACCGCGATCCTGGACCACTACGCCTCGGGCGCGGCGATGTTGCGCGACGCCGGGGCCGTGGAGGACACCTCAGAAGACTCCGAGATCGTGACCGAGATCAAGCAACTCCTCGACAGTCGCATTCGTCCGGCCGTGGCCCAGGACGGCGGCGACATTTTGTTCGACGCCTTCGACCTGGAAACCGGCGTGCTGAGCTTGCGGATGCGCGGGGCCTGCGCCGGCTGTCCGTCCTCGGCCATGACGCTGAAAGCGGGCGTCGAGCAGATGATGCGCCACTATGTGCCCGAGGTTACGAGCGTGGAGCAGGTGATCTAGGGCGCTATCGCTCGACGCGCGACCTCTCGCTGCGTGAGCGTGTTCAAAGTGAAACCTTTTCGTCTCGCCTGACCGCGCGGCTTGCGGCATGGTCAGGGCCGTGGCCCGTTTTGCATCCGATCCCGAAGCCGTCGCCCTTGGAGAGGGTCTGGCGGAGCTTCGTCGCGCGGCCGGTTTGAGCCAGGCTGAGGCCGGAATCCGCATCGGTATGACCAGTCAGGGCTGGGGTCTTTATGAGAGCGGCCGTCGCCCGGGTCTGTTTCGGCCCGACGTTCAGCGTCGTTTGACTTCCGCCCTCGACGCGACGCCCGAGGATCTGGCGATAGCCAGAACGCGCCAGGGTCAAAGCGTCGCCCGGCCACCAGCCGGCGTGGAGAGCCCCGCACGAGGGTTTTCGGGCGGTCCGCCAGTGGCGAAACCGACGATCGAGCGGATGCAGTTGTCGAACGACGATCTGGCGCCCTGGGCCGCCTCCGGGGTGGTGCTGGAGTTCGATCCCGGCCGGTGGCCACGCCGGGATCAGGGCTGCGTCATCGACCTGACAGACGGTCAGCGGCTCGTGCGGCTCTATGATCGGGCCGACGCCGACTGGATCCATGTCCGCGGAGGCGCAGGGGGCCTGCACGAGGCGACACGGATCGAGCGGTCAAGCGTGGCGCGGGTGGCCGCCGTCAGGGCGAGACTGGATCAATGAAACGAAAAGATTGCAGTCGGGACGGCCTTGTGAAACGATATGGGCTCACATCGCGCAGGAGTCCCCGCCATGCCTCGTTCGCCCGACCTCGTGGATGCCGCCGTCGGCCGGCGGATCGCCGCGCGACGGTCGGCTCTGGGTCTGTCCCAGACCGTGCTGGCGCAGCGCATCGGCATCAGCCCGCAACAGGTGCAGAAATACGAGGCGGGGGCCAATCGCATCTCGGCCTCGCGGCTGAGCGCATTGGCCGCCGCCCTCGGAATTGGGCCCGGGGCTCTGTTTCCGGCCCTCGGCCTCGTCGAGGATCCGACGGCCTCGACCGACGATCTGTCTGTCCTGCGCTTCATGACAGCGACGACGGAAGGCCGGGCCGTGGCCGGAGCCTTTCCCCTCATCGCCGATCGCGGCCTGCGTCAGGCGCTGGCCAGGATCGCCGAGGCCTTGGCCGGGTCACACTGACAGTATGTCGATCATGAAGGTGCTGGTCATCGACACAGCGCTGGACGCATGCACCGCCGGGGTTTTCGAAGACGGCGTCGCCCTGGCCATGCGGTCCGAGACCATGGCGCGCGGCCATTCTGAGCGTCTGGCGGGTTTCGTCCGCGACGCGGTGGCCGAGGTCAGCGGCGGGTTTGACGCGCTCGACCGGATCGGCGTGACCGTCGGGCCGGGGTCTTTCACCGGGCTCCGCGTCGGGCTAGCCTTTGCCCAGGGTCTCGGCGCGGCGCTGGATCGGCCTGTCGTGGGGATTTCGACACTGGCTGCGCTGGCCCGTTCCGCTGATGACGGACGCGGTGCGACGGCTGCGGTCATCGATGCGCGGCGGGGTCAGGTCTATGTGCAGACCTTCCTCGACGGGCAGCCCGCATCGGATGCGCAGGCGATGGAGCTCGAAGCGGCGGTCTCGGCCCTGATCGAGCCGGGATCGGCGAGGCGTCTGACCGGATCGGGCGCTGTTTTGATCGATCCGGCCGTGACCGACGCCCTGACATCGCCGACGCCCCAGGCCCTGGCGCTGTTGACGGCCGCGTTCGAACCGTCCGAACATCCGCCGAGGCCTCTTTATCTGCGCGCCCCGGATGCTACGCCGCCCACCCGCCTGCCGGGACAGGCCCGGACGCCGGCCATCGGATGAGCGCGGCGGGAGAGCTGGCGGAGGGACTGGCGCGGGTCCACGCCGAGGCCTTCGATACGCCGTGGTCGGCCTCCGCCTTCGCCGATCTGCTGGGTCAGCCCGGCGTCCTACTTGAGGCGGAACCGGACGGCTTCGTGCTGGTCCGTATCGCCGCCGACGAGGCGGAAATCCTTACCCTCGCCGTACGACCAACGGCGCGACGCTCCGGGCTGGGATCGCGCCTGATGCATGCGGCGTCGGACCGCGCGGCGTCGGCTGGGGCGGAAAGACTTCTGCTGGAGGTGGCGGAGGACAACGTCGCCGCCCGCGCCCTCTACGCCCGGCTCGGATTCGAAGAGGCCGCTCGCCGACCCCGATACTACCCCCGCACCGCCGGCCCGGCGGTCGATGCCCTGCTACTGGTTCTCATCTTGACCGCGGCGCTTCCCACCAGGTGATCGCGGCCCTATCTTGCCCGCCCATGGACCGGATCGAGAAACTCTGCGCCGAGCGCGGCATGCGCATGACCGAACAGAGGCGCGTGATCGCCCGCGTGCTGGGCAATGCCGAAGACCACCCAGACGTGGAGGAGCTGTATCGCCGCGCCTCGGCCATCGATCCGCACATCTCCATCGCCACCGTCTATCGCACCGTCCGCCTGTTCGAAGAGGCCGGGGTGGTCGAGAAACATGATTTCGGCGATGGGCGCAGCCGCTATGAAGAGGCCGGCGACGATCACCACGACCATCTGATCGACACCAAGACGGGGGAGGTCATCGAGTTCTTCGACGCCGAGATCGAGCGGCTGAAGACCGAGATCGCCGAACGGCTGGGCTTCGAACTGATCGGCCACAAGCTGGAGCTCTACGG
>JAZKHL010000194.1:0-10781 GCA_040385365.1 Pseudomonadota bacterium
TGTCGGGGTTGGCGGCGATGATCTCGTCGACGGCCTTTTCGATGGCGCCGGTGTCATTGACCTGGACCAGGCCCCGCGCCTCGACGACGGCGCGGGGGGAGCCCTCGCCGTTCCAGACGTGATCGAAGACCTCCTTGGCGATCTTGGAGGAGATGACGCCCTCCTCGATCAGGGCGACGAGTTCGGCGACATACGAGGCAGGCAGGGGGCTGGCGTCGAACTCGAGGTTTGCAGCCGCGAGACGCGCCGACAATTCGTTCGTCACCCAGTTGGCGACAAGCTTGGCGTCTCTGCCCTTGGCGGCTTCCTCGAAATAGTCGGCCTTGGCCTGTTCAGAGATCAGAACGACGGCGTCGTATTGTGACAGGCCGTAGTCGGCCATCAACCGGCGGCGCTTGGCGTCGGGCAGTTCGGGCAGATGGGCCTTGATGTCGTCGATCCAGGCCTGTTCCAGTTCAAGTGGCAACAGATCGGGGTCGGGGAAGTAGCGGTAATCATTCGCCTCTTCCTTGGAGCGCATCGAGCGGGTCTCGCCGGCCGTCGGGTCGTAGAGGCGCGTCTCCTGCGTGATCTTGCCGCCGTCCTCCAGGATCTCGATCTGGCGGCGGGCCTCGTAGTTGATGGCCTGGGAGATGAAGCGGAACGAGTTGACGTTCTTGATCTCGCAGCGCGTGCCCAGATGGCTGAAGTCGCCGGTCGCCTTGAATTTCGCGTACTGGCCCTCGCGGCAGACCGAGACGTTGACGTCGGCGCGCAGATTGCCCTTCTCCATGTCGCCGTCGCAGGTGCCGAGGTAGATCAGGATGGTGCGGATTTTCTTGACGTAGGCGACCGCCTCTTCCGGCGAGCGGATGTCGGGCCGCGAGACGATCTCCATCAGGGCGGTGCCCGCGCGGTTCAGATCGACATAGCTCTCGGTCGGCGACAGGTCGTGGATCAGCTTGCCGGCGTCCTGTTCCAGATGCAGCCGCTCGATGCCGACGTTGAAAAAGGAGCCGTCCTCCGCCTCGACCTCGACCACGCCTTCGCCGACGATCGGGAAGTAGAGTTGGCTGATCTGATAGCCTTGAGGCAGGTCGGGATAGAAATAGTTCTTCCGGTCGAATTGGCTCTTTCGATTGATCGCGGCGTTGAGGCCCAGGCCCGTCTTCACGGCCTGTTCGACGCAGTGTTTGTTCAGCGTCGGCAGCATGCCGGGAAAGCCCGCGTCGATCAGCGAGACCTGCTCGTTCGGCCCCGCTCCGAAGCCCACGGCGGCGCCCGAGAACAGCTTGGCCTTGGACGCCACCTGGGCGTGGATCTCCAGCCCCATGACGATTTCCCAGGCCCCGGTCCGGCCCTGGATGAGGTTCGATGTGTCGAGCGTGTCGGTCATGGCCCTTTCCTAGCGTCCGGTGGCCCAGTGCGAAAGTTCCTGTCTTGAGCGTGTCGCGAAAACAGGCTCATCTGACCGTCCATATTCCTGGAGCCAAGAAATGCTGAAAGCCGTTCTCGCCGCCCTTGCCTTGTCCGCCGCCGCCGTCACCGGCGCCAGCGCCGCGGCCGTCACCGCGCCTGTCCTGCAGGAGGCCCACCTGACCATCGACAGCCCGATCAAGGATCTGCTGGCCGATCCAGCCGCAGCGGCGGTGGTGGAAAAGCATCTGCCTGAGTTGAAAAATCACCCTATGCTGCCGCAGTTCCAGGACAACAGCCTGCCTCAGGTCGCGCCGATGTCACAGGGCCGGATCACACCGGAAATCATTGCCGCGATCACTGAAGAGCTCGCTGCGCTGCACGAGCACGCGCACTGAGTTGTGTGAGGCCCCTCTCCGACTGGGGAGAGGGGTCGTCAGTTCACCACCACTTCTCCGCCCGACCCACGCCGCCCGCTGCCTGTTCCAGCGCGGCGCCGACCTGGAACACCGTCGCCTCGTCGAGCGCCTTGCCGATGACCTGAAGGCCTAGCGGAAGGCCGTTGGCATCCAGGCCGACGGGAACCGATATTCCGGGCAGCCCTGCCAGGTTGGCCGTCACCGTGAAGACGTCGTTCAGATACATCGTCACCGGGTCGATCTGCTTGTCCCCGATGGCGAAGGCGGCCGACGGGGTGGACGGCGTCAGGATCGCATCGACCTCACCCCAGACCTTGTCAAAATCCTCGGCGATACGGCGGCGGACCTTTAGGGCGCGAACGTAGTAGGCGTCGTAGAATCCGGCCGACAGGACATAGGCGCCGATCACCAGACGGCGCTTGACCTCGGGGCCGAAACCCTCGGCGCGGCTGGTTTCATAGAGATCGGTCAGGGACCGGGTGTTCTCGGCCCGATGCCCGAACCGCATGCCGTCGTAGCGGGCCAGGTTGGATGAGGCCTCGGCGGGCGCCACGATATAATAGGTCGGCAGGGCGTATTTGGTGTGGGGCAGGGAGATGTGGACGATCTCGCAGCCCGCGTCCTTCAGCCATTCGATGCCGTCGGCCCAGATCTTCGAGACCTCTTCCGGCATGCCGTCGACGACGTATTCGGCCGGCACGCCGATGCGCAGGCCCTTGACCGATTGTCCCACGGATTGGGTCCAGTCGGGGGTCGGGATGTCGAGGCTGGTCGAATCCTTGACATCGAAGCTGCACATCGAGCGCAGCATCAGGGCGGCGTCCTCGACCGTCTTGGTGATCGGGCCGGCCTGATCCAGCGACGATGCGAAGGCGACCATGCCGAAACGGCTGGCACGGCCATAGGTCGGCTTGATGCCGACCGTGCCGGTGAAGGCGGCCGGCTGGCGGATCGAACCGCCGGTGTCGGACGCCGTGGCGGCCAGACATAGATCGGCGGCGACGGCCGAGGCGGATCCTCCGGAGCTGCCGCCCGGCGTCAGGTCGGCGTTGGACGCCTTTGATTTCCAAGGATTGACGACGGGACCGAAGGCCGAGGTCTCGTTCGACGAGCCCATGGCGAACTCGTCCATGTTGAGCTTACCCAGCATGACCGCCCCGTCGCGCCACAGGTTGGCGGTAACGGTCGATTCGTAGGGCGGCACGAAGCCGCGCAGCATGTTGGAGCCGGCCGTCGTCTGCACCCCCTCGGTGCAGAACAGGTCCTTGATCCCCAGCGGCGCGCCTTCCAGCGCGCCGGCGTCGCCGGATGCGATGCGGGCGTCGGACGCCTTGGCCATGGCGATGGCCTTGTCGGCGGTGACTTCGACGAAGGCGTTCAGCCGAGGGTTCGCTGCTTCGATGTTCGACAGGAAGGCCTGCGTCAGTCCGAGTGAGCTGAACGACTTGGCTTTCAGGCCATCGACCGCCGCCTTGAGAGTGAGGTTCGTGAGATCAGACATCGCCGTCGCCAATACCAAATTCCGTCACCCTCGGGCTTGTCCCGAGGGTCCATCTTTCCGTTTCGCTTTCCCGCCCATCCATCGTTCGCCGGTGCCGCTCATCAATGGATCCTCGGGATAAGCCCGAGGATGCCGGGGCTAGGGAAAAGCCGCTCACTCCACCACCTTGGGCACGACGTAGAAGCCGTCGGCGGATTTCGGAGCGTTCGAAAGGACGGCCTCGACCTTGGCGCCGTCGGTGACGACGTCGTCACGCAGGCGAAGGGGCTGGGCGACGTTGGAAGTCATCGGTTCGACGCCATCGACATCGACCTCGTTCAACTGATCGATCCAGGCCATGATGCCGTTCAGCTCGCCGGCGAGCGGCTCCAGACGGTCGTCGGGGGTCTTGATGCGGGCGAGGTGGGCGACCTTCCTCACCGTCGCGGCGTCGATGGCCATGCGGCCCTCCGAGAGTCAAAGTGCAAGTCGCGGTGACTAGAGGGCCGGAGCCGGAATCACAAGGTTTTCAGGCCTACTGAGCCGGCGCGACCCGAACGTGCACCGGTTGGTCGCCCACTGGCCCGACGGTGAAGGTGACCACGATCCGACGGGTGCGTGAGCCGATCATGCCGGTCGCGTCGTCATAGTTGCTTTCGGTCAGCTCCAGATCGACTTTGCCGCTACTTTCGCCCAGCAGCCTGTAGCCCAGGAAATCGCCGAGCTTGTAAATCCACCAGCCCTCGGCCGGACTGCGGAAGAAGGCGATGTAGGTGTAGAGGCCGTTCATCGCGGGATCGCCGCCGCCGACGCCGAACAGCTTGATGGTCATCCCCTCGGATTGGGTCAGGGGATCGATCTGGACGACCGAGGCCGCGACCTGACCCTCGTCGCCCAGCACCGACTTCATCGGCACGCCATGGTTGGCGGCGACCAGCGGCGGGTTCGCGGGCGGGTTAGCAGGAGGGGAGGCGGGCGTCGTGGGCTGGGCCGGCGCGACTGGCGGGGCCGGTGACGCGCCGTTGAAGGCCTGCCAAGCGGCGTCCAGCCTGGTGCAGCCGGTCAGGGAGGCAGCCAGCAAGGTCGCCGCCGCGAGCGTTCGCATCGTCATGGTCGCCTCCCGTTTTCATCAGAATGCGGTGCGAAGGCGGGTTTGCCAAGCGCTGGTCATGCAGGGCCTTCGACATCGCGCCCTGCCTGCCCTATGCAGCGGCCGTGCCCGTCCTCGACCTTCTCGATCTTCCCGCCGCCTGTCCGCCCGGCACCGCCTGGATGGGTCTGGACCTGGGTGAGCAGACCATCGGGGTGGGGGTGTCGGACACCACGCGGCTGATCGCGTCGCCACTGTCGCTGATCCGCAGGACGAAGTTCACCGACGACGCCAAGGCGCTGTTCAAGCTGATGGATGCCCGGAAGGTCTCGGGGCTGGTGATCGGCCTGCCGGTCAACATGGACGGGACCGAGGGGCCGCGTGCGCAGTCGTGCCGGGCCTTCGCGCGTAATCTGGAACGGTTGCGGCCAGTGAACGTGGCCTTCTGGGACGAGCGGCTTTCGACATCAGCGGTGGAGCGGTTCCTGATCGACGAGCTGGATCTGAGCCGGAAGCGGCGCGCGGGGGTCGTGGACCGGACGGCGGCCGCCTGGATACTGCAGGGGGCGCTGGATCGGGTTCGAGCTCTCCCTCTCCTTCATGGGGAGGGACGATGACGCGCAGCGGCATCCGGGTGGGGCGGTGTGAAGGGTGCGCACTCACGGCACTGCCCCACCCGCGCTCGCGAAGGCTCGCGGTCGCTCCCCTTGAAGGGGAGGGAGAGTAGGTGCTGGCCCTCTTCGCTGGGGTCGTGCCCGTCTTTATCCTGATCGCCCTGGGCTATGGGCTGAAGAAGTCGCGGTTCCTGCCCGACGAGACGTGGCGGCCGATCGAGAAGCTGTCGATCAACCTGCTCTATCCCGGCTTCCTGATCCCCGCGATCTGGGGCGCAGACATGGGCGGCGGCAGCGCGAGCGCGGCCGGCGGGGCGGCGGTGGTCGCCGTGCTGATCGTGTCGGCGGGCGCGCTGCTGGCCAAGCCGCTAATGACGATCGAGGGGCCGGCCTACACCAGCGTGTTCCAGGGCGTGATCCGCTGGAACAGCTTCGTCTTCCTGCCGGTTATCCAGACCGCCTTCGGAGCCGAAGGCCTGGCGCTGGCAGCGGTGATGATCGCCTGCATCATCCCGGTGACCAATATCGCCTGCGTGGCCGTGCTGGCGCGCTGGGGTGCGGGGCAGAAGGGGGTGTCTCCGCTGGCCTTGACGAAGGCCATGCTGGCCAATCCGATCCTGCTGGCCTGTCTGATCGGGCTGGCGCTGAACTTCGCCCGTGTGCCCCGGCTGCCGGGGATTTCGGACACGCTGGAGCTGCTGGGATCGGCCGCATTGCCGCTGGGGCTGATCATCGCCGGGGCGGGGCTGAGCTTCGCCGAGGTGGCGCGGAGGAAGTGGACGATCGCAGGGGTGTCGTTCGTCAAGCTGGGGATCATGCCGCCCTTAATGTGGGTGCTGTGCATCCTGTTTGGCGGGGACAAGCTGGCGCAGGGGGTGGCGATGCTGTGCGGCGCGGCGCCGGGCGCGGCGGCGGCCTATCTGCTGGCGCGACAGATGGGCGGGGACGCGCCGCTGATGGCTGGGATCATCGCCCTGACGACCGTGGCCAGCGCCGCGCTGATTCCGTTCCTGCTGTTCCTGTATCACCTGACTTGAGGTCGCGGCCCATGGCCCGTATAGCCGGGCTTTGATGACCCAGTCCGATGTCGCCGCCGACCTGATCGCCGACCGGCTGGTTCCGTTTCCGAAATCGCATTTCCTCGCGGCGGCTGACCTGAACCCGCCGTTCGTGGTGAGCCTGCTCGATCTGGCCGATGCCTTCGTCGATCTGAACCGCCAATCCACCAAGGCGCTTGATCTGCTGCGCGGTCGCACGGTCATGAACCTGTTCTTCGAGAACTCGACGCGAACCAGCTCGTCGTTCGAGATCGCGGCCAAGCGGCTGGGGGCCGACGTGGTGACGATGCCGGTCGGCGCGTCTTCGGTGAAGAAGGGCGAGACCCTGATCGACACGGCCGTGACGCTGAACGCGATGCGGCCGGACATTCTGGTGGTGCGGCACGGGGCGTCGGGGGCGGCGGCCTTGCTGAGCCAGAAGGTCGGCTGCGCGGTCGTCAATGCGGGCGACGGACGCCATGAACATCCGACGCAGGCGCTCCTGGACCTGTTGTCGCTGCGACGGGCGTTCGGAGATGTGGGCGGGCTGACCGTGGCGATCTGCGGCGACATCGCCCACAGCCGTGTGGCGAGATCGAACGTCGCTCTGCTGTCGATGATGGGGGCGCGGGTGCGGCTGATCGGACCGCCGACCCTGGTGCCGGGAGACGCCGACCGCTGGGGCTGCGAGGTGTTCCACGACATGCGCGAGGGGCTTCGGGGCTGCGACGTCGTCATGATGCTGAGGCTGCAGCTGGAGCGGATGGATGGGGCGCTGGTGCCGTCCACGCGCGAGTATTTCCGGTTCTGGGGTCTGGACCGCGAGAAGCTGGCCTGGGCCGCGCCGGGGGCGAAGGTGATGCATCCGGGGCCGATGAACCGGGGGGTCGAAATCGATTCCGACGTCGCCGACGACCTGTCGGTGTCGCTGATCCAGGATCAGGTCGAGATGGGCGTCGCGGCGCGAATGGCGGTGCTGGCCAGTCTGTCGGCGCGGCTGGAGGGCGGGGCATGAGCTCGATCGCCTTTATCAACGCGCGGCTGCTGGACCCGGCGACCGACTATGACGGACCGGGCTCGGTCGTGGTCGAGGACGGGGTCATCACCGCCGTGGAGCGCGGGTCGGTGGCCGTGGCGGCCAGGGAGATCGTCGATGCGCGCGGCCTGTGCCTGGCGCCGGGCCTGATCGACATCCGCGTTCGCACCGGTGAGCCGGGCGCGGAGCCCAAGGAGACGCTGAAGTCGGCCAGCCTGTCGGCGGCGGCGGGTGGCGTCACCACCATCGTCATCCAGCCGGATACCGATCCGGCCGTCGACGATCCGGCGATGATCGAGTTCATTCAGCGGCGCGGGGCGGCGCTGAACCTGGTCAACGTCCGGGCCGCCGGGGCGGCGACCAAGGCGCGCGACGGCAAGCGGATGGCCGAGATCGGCCTGATGCACGAGGCGGGCGCGCTGTATTTCACCGATGGGGACCATGTCATCGCCGACAGTCGCGTGCTGTCGCGGATCATGGCCTATGCCACGGCGTTCAACGCCCTGATCGCGTGCCGGCCGGCCGATCCGTGGCTGTCGGAGGGGGCGGTGGCGACGTCGGGCGAACTGGCCACGCGGCTGGGCCTGTCGGGCGCGCCGGCGATCGCCGAACGCATCCAGCTGGAGCGGGACTTGGCCCTGGTGGAGCAGACAGGCGTGCGGTTCCTGGTGGATCAGATCTCGACGGAGGCCGCGCTGGAGGTGCTAGCGCGGGCGCGTGGGCGCGGGCTTGAGGTCGGTGCGTCGGTATCGATCAACCACCTGTGCTTCAACGAGATCGACATCGGCGACTATCGCACCTTCTACCGGCTGGATCCGCCGCTGCGGCCCGAGAGCGACCGGCGGGCGCTGATCGAGGCGGTGCGCGATGGGCTGATCGAGGCGATCACCTCCGCCCATACGCCGGCGCCGGCCGAGGACAAACGCCGTCCGTTCGCAGAGGCTGCGCCAGGCGCTGTGGGGTTGGAGACGCTGTTGCCGGCGGCCCTGGGTCTGCACCACGAGGAGGGGTTGGATATCCTCGACGTGCTGAGGCCTCTGACGCATGGACCGGCGACTCTGCTGGGGCTGGACGCGGGGGTGCTGGAAGCGGGCGCGCCGGCGGACCTGATCCTGTTCGATCCGGGCGCGCCGGTGATCGTGGATGCCGACGCGCTGCGGTCGAAGTCGAAGAACTCGCCGTTCGATGGGCGCAGGTTGCAGGGGCGGGTCGAGACGACGGTGGTCGGGGGGCGGGTGGTGTTAGGCGGGTGAGGAAGCCCTTCCCCCATCCTTCATGGGGGAAAGCGGTCCGGCGTCGAGCGAAGCGAGACCAGGACCGATGGGGGAATTCTTGCTTGGCCTGGCTGCTTCGCCGTCGAAAGGAAGGTTCCCCCATCGGTCCTGTTCGGCCTGCGGCCGAAGACGGACCGCTTTCCCCCGCAAGCGCGGGGGAAGGGCTTGGCGTCAGGGCTTCTGCTCCAGCGCATAGAGCGCCTCGGACATCTCCTCCGCCTTCGCGGCGATCAGGGCCTGGGCGTCGTAGATCGCGCGATTGTAGACGGCGTGGCCCATCGTATTGGCCATGAAGTCGAGCAGCATCCCGGCCTGAAGATCGCCGATGTCCTGATCCAGCTCGTCGCGGACGAAGGCCTTGATCCGGGGGATCAGGTCGCGCTGTTCCTCCTTCGAGAATTCGATCTTCATCACGCGATCTCGGCCAGGGTTTCCTCGGCCTGCATCCAGGCGGCTTCGGCGGCGTCGAGGTCGGACTGGGTCTTTGCACGGGCGCGGGTGAGGCCTTCCAGCGCCTTGGGGTTGGAGACGGCGGCGTTGGCCAGGTCGTCGTCGATACGGGCGATCTCGGCGGTCAGGGCGGCGACGCGTTCCTCGGCCTTTTTGACAGCGTGGCGCAGGGTGGACGGAGACGGGCCGCCCTTTTGCTTCTGTTGCGGCTTTGCGGCAGGCGCGGCGGCGACGGCCTCTTCCTTCTTGATCTGACTTGGCTTCACGGCGTTGCGTTTGGCGCGGTCGAGGACGAACCGGGCATAGTCGTCCATGTCGCCTTCGAACGGCTTCACGGTGCCGTCGGCCGCCAGCCACAGGCGGTCGGCGACCATCTCCATCAGCGAGCGGTCGTGGGTGATCAGGATGACGGCGCCGTTGTAGTCGTTCAGTGCGTCCAGAAGGGCCCGGCGGCTGTCGATGTCCAGGTGGTTGGTCGGTTCGTCCAGGATCAGGACGTGCGGCGCCTCCATGGCGACCATGTTCAGCAGCAAGCGCGCGCGCTCGCCGCCGGACAGGCTGGCGACCGTCGTTTCCTGCTTCTCGTAGTTCAGGCCGAACTGGGCCAGCTTGGAGCGGCGCGCGCTTTCGGGGGCGTCCGGCATGGCGCGGCGGATGATCTCCAGCGGCGTGTCGGTCGGGTCCATGGCCTCGATCTGGTGCTGGTGGAACCAGCCCACGCGCATCTTGCGGTCCCGGTGCAACTCGCCGTCCGAGACGTTCAGGGCACCCGCGATCATCTTGGCGAAGGTCGATTTGCCCGCGCCGTTGACGCCCAGAAGACCGATCCGGTCGTCCAGATCCATGCGCAGATTGAGGTTCTTCAGGATCGAACGGCCGGCCTCGTAGCCGACGTTGGCCCGCTCCAACCGGATCAGGGGCGGCGCCAGCGGACGCGGGGGCGAGGGCAGGGTGAAGGGGGCGACGCGCTCCTCGATCGTCGTCGAGACGGGCTGCATCTTGGCCAGACGCTTCATGCGGGACTGCGCCTGGGCGGCTTTCGACGCCTTGGCCTTGAAGCGGTCCACGAAGGCCTGCAGGTGGGCGCGTTCGGCGTCCTGCTTGGCCTTGGCGGACAGCTGCAGGCGGGCCTTTTCGGCGCGGGCCTGTTCGAACTGGTCGTAGTTGCCGGTGTAGATTTCCAGCTTCCTGTTCGCGAGGTGCAGGATGTGGGTGCAGACCTCGTTCAGCATCTCTCGGTCGTGGGAGATGATCAGGGCCGTCGCCGGGTATTTCTTCAGCCGTGCCTCAAGCCACAGGGCGCCTTCCAGATCGAGGTAGTTGGTCGGTTCGTCCAGCAGCAGCATGTCGGGCTGTGCGAACAGGGCGGCGGCCAGGGCCACGCGCATGCGCCAGCCGCCGGAAAACTCCGACATCGGCCGCTGCTGGTTCTCGTGGTCGAAGCCGAGGCCGGCGAGGATTTCGGCCGCGCGGCTGGGGGCGCCGTCGGCGTCGATCTCGATCAGCCGGGTCCAGATCTCGCCCATCTCCTCGGGCTCGGCGGTTTCGAGGCGGGCCAGCAGGTCGTGGCGTTCGGTGTCGGCCTCCAGGATCGTCTCGATGACGCTGACGGGTGTGGCCGGGTGTTCCTGATCGACCGAGCCGATGCGCGCGGTCTTGGGCAGGCTGACCTCGTCGCCATTGCCGGCGAGCTCGCCCAGGATGATCTTGAACAGGGTCGACTTGCCGATGCCGTTGCGACCGACCAGCCCGACCTTTGAGCCCGGCGGCAGGCTGACCGAGGCGTCGTCCAGAAATTGGCGACCCCAGGCGTTGAACGTCAGGTTGGTGATCTGGAGCATCGAAAAGAACCTCGTCCCTCAAGCAGCGAGGCGCCGCGCGCCGAGCGTTAGGGACAATCAAAAGAGTCGGACTTGGAACCCGGGGAGGGCGCGTCTATAAGCCCGCGACCTTCAAACTCCCAACAAGAAGTCTATCCATGACCGA